>JAZQKV010000106.1:0-25284 GCA_045542335.1 Eubacteriales bacterium | reverse complement strand
GTTGCCACCGCCTTGCTTGAATATGTATGTAAGGATGCAAAAGTCGATGGATTTGATTTGGTAGAAGCGTATCCATTTGCACACAATGAAAATCATGCTATCACGGCCCTTTATCTATGTACAAAAAGTATGGATTTGAATTTTGTAGACAGGTTGAAGGATGTATGGTTTGCAGAAAAATTCTTTGATTCATAGAAATAGTAGTTAGCGACAAATTCCAATTTGTCGAACAGATGAGAGCGGAGGAAAATCCTCCGCTCTTGTTATATTTCGGGAGTAATCGACAGTAAAATATAACAAACAAATCCCCACTAAAAAATCGGGCAACACGCTAAAGCGTATCACCCGATTCTGGAGCTGGTAGTGGGATTTGAACCCACGGCCTATTGATTACGAATCAATTGCGCTACCACTGCGCCATACCAGCAAACTTATTCACACACGGAAACTTCCGTGCCCGATTATTATAACACAAAACACTTCCGTTGTCAAGACCTTTTACAAAAAATTTCATAGGAGCCGGAATTTAACGTAAATTCCAAAGCACTTAAAAAACTTGCGAATCAATGACAATGTTTTTGAAAATGCACGGATTTACCCGGTTTTTCAATGCATATTTGAAACTCAAAGGTGGACTCTTCCCAAAAAGTCCACCTTTATAAGTGTTGGTCATATTTATATTTGGCGTAGTGAAACGATTGCGTTATCTGCAATAGTTTTCTATGTAGCTGTCAATGGCTGCCTGGATGATTTCTTTTGCGGTGTCTGCACCACGGATTTCATTGACGGCGGTTTGCTTGCCCTCAAGCTCCTTATATACCTTGAAAAAGTGAATCATTTCTTCGTATATGTGAGAGGGGATTTGTGAAATATCGGTGTAGGTGTTGTATGTTGGATCTTCAAAAGGAATTGCGATGATTTTCTCGTCAAATCTTCCGTTGTCAATCATGGAAATAACACCAATCGGATAACAATGTACCATGGTAAGCGGGTGGATACTCTCGGAACAGAGAATAAGCACGTCCAGGGGGTCAAGGTCGTCGGCGTATGTCCGGGGGATAAAACCGTAATTTGCCGGATAGTGAGTTGAGGTGTAAAGAATACGGTCAAGCTTGAGAAGACCGGTGTCCTTGTCCATCTCATATTTGTTTTTGCTTCCCTTTTGAATCTCAACAACCGCAATGAAATCGGAGGGGTTGATTTTCTTGGGACTTATGTCATGCCATGCGTTCATTTTCTTGAAAATCCTTTCTTTTTTAATAGCCGTCTGACAAACGGAGCTTAATGAACAAATGCCGTACCGGAAATGATGGAACGGCATTTGGTGAAACATCAATAGATAACAGTGCAAACAGCACCCTTAACCGTGAGTTAAGTTGAAACCGTTTTTGAAAGGTGGCGGTTTATTCGCCGTCCCATGCAAGAAATTCCTCGGTGAGAAACTCTTCTGAAACTGTGTCGGTGACCATTTTTTTCATCTGATCGAAATTGAACTTGTGGGAAAGCTGATGCTTTGCGGCAAGTGCCTTGGTGTAATTTGTGAAAAGATATACCTTGTAGCTTCTTGGTGAGCCGCCAAAATGGCATACAGTAGGGATAACCCTGACATTTGTAATCTCTGCCTGCTCACCCTCACCAATGTATTCAATATCAAAGGAAAGCATTCCGCCAATGACGTTTATCGGCTTCTGCATTCCCGAAAGAAGATTGCCAAGGGAATATACGCAAAGAGTTTTCTTTCCGTCGGGACGGTCAAGCCAAACCGTTGGCTGAACAGAGTGAGAATGATGACCGATAATAACGTCAACGCCGATTTCTGCCATCATTGCCGCAAGACGCTTTTGCTGTGCATTGGGTTCAGGTGTGTTTTCGTCGCCCCAGTGAATCGAAACAAAAACAAAATCTGCATTTTCCTTTGCAATGGCAACTTTCTTTTTGATGTCCTCCTCATCAATAAAGGGAACAACATAATCGTCGCCGTTGTCCTGAAGCTGAATACCGTTTGTGCCATAGGTGTATGCAAGAACGGCAATTTTCAGACCGTCGTTTTCATAATACTCAATTGTGTTGTATTCTTCGGTTGAAAGATAGTCACCAATGAGCATTACAGGCTTTGCTCTCCAATATTCAACTGCGTTTTTAAGTCCTACATTTCGCTTGTCGAGCATGTGGTTTGTTGCAATGTTGATTACATTGAAACCTGTTTCAACCGCCGCTTCTCCAAGCTCATCAGGAGAATTGAAGCAGGGATAACCTGAAAAACCGAGATGTGCGCCGGCAATCGGCACTTCCTGATTGAGAAATGCAAAATCATATCCGCTTATAAGCTCTTTTATGTCCTCAAACATGGGCATGAAGTCATAGTCCTTGCCTGTGGAGGAATTTTGGGCGTATCTCTGTGCGGCACCGTAAACGTCAGTGTGGATAAGATTGTCGCCGGCACAGATAAAGGTCTGCTTTCCGGGGAGCTTATAGTCAATAACTTCGATTGCTTTGTCCTGCTCAAGAGTTGCTGCAGGTCCGTCCATAACCGGAGTAAAAACTCCGCTTTCGCCAACGGCAAAAGCGGAAGCATCGCTTGACTTTTCCACGAAGTAAACGAAAGCCGCCGCAAACAAAGCAACAGTAAGCAGAACAGAAAGCGATAAAATAACCGCCGATACAAACTTTGTACCTTTTCCCTTGTTGTTTTTCATTTCATAATGTTCCTTTCACTTGTGTCTTATATGTCTGTGACGAACAGTAAGCTCTTTGCTTAATGTGTTTTACATACACTCAAGCCAGGTTACACCTATTTCAAATGCCTCGGCAAGACTTGATTTTTCTGTCTGCTTTACAATCTGTTCGGGTTTGAACATAAGTGTGGGATCGGTGTCCTGAATCTGAACAACGACTCTTGTGGCAATTTCTTCGCCGCCCTCATTCTTGGTTGCGAGAATAGTGAGAACGAGGATATACTTGTCAAATGAATTGCCGTAATAAATCTTCTTGCCGTTTCTGACAAGTGGTTTGTCTTTATAAGTGAGAAATTCAGCCATGGGTATCTTCCTTTCCAGTTAAAAAATTGCGCAAAAGGGCGTGTGCCTGAAAACTTTCAAAAGGCAATGTGCAAATTCTTATTCGTCTATGCCGGACTTTACTCCGAGATAGCTTGCAACAAGAACACGGAGAAGTTCATCTCTGTCAAGCTTGCGGATAAGACCTCTTGCGTTGTTATAGTTTGTGATGTAGGTCGGATCCTCGGAAATGATATATCCGACCAGCTGATTTATTGGGTCGTAGCCCTTTTCCTTGAGGGAAAGATAAACGGAATTCATTGTTTCCTTTATCATCTTTTCTCTTGAACCAACGACGCTGAATGTCATTGTTTTGCCGTTTGCCTTTTCAGCCATAATATATCACTCCTGATGTATCCGATTTCTAACAGTATTTTGAAAGTTAAAACTGTCAGATTGAAATTATACTTCAATATATATTTTACAGCATCAGGTTATATAATACAAGTGCATTTTGTAACATTTTAGTTGTCTTTTGGTGTAGAGAAGCACATAATTCCCCACAAAACGACTTTTTTCTATGCATCGACCCTGTTCTGACAACCTCCGCTGAAAAACGACGAGATGTTTTCGCATATGATGTTAAGGCAACGCTTTCGTGCTTCATATGCGCCCCAAGCCATATGCGGAGTGAGGCACACATTTGGAAGATTTTTGATCCTGTCCATGGGGTGTCCCACGCCAAAAGGTTCAATTGAGTAGACATCTGTGCCGAAAGCACCGATAGTTCCTTCAAGTACAGCTTTGGCAACAGCTTGCTCGTCGGTTACAGCTCCTCTTGCGGTGTTTACAAGTATAACGTCATTTTTCATAAGGGAAAGCTCTTTTTCGCCGATAATGCCACGGGTTGAATCATTCAGTGGCGTGTGAAGTGAAATTATGTCAGAACGCCTGCAAAGCTCCTCGACCGAAACACATTCAACTCCCTCAACCGGAGTTCTTTTATTTACAATTACCCTGCACCCGAAAGCCTCTGCAAGGCGTGCGACCTGACGTCCTATGCCGCCAAAGCCGACAATGCCCCATGTTTTGCCGTATAGCTCGTGAAAGGTGGGGGAGAGACGATTTGCAATTCCGCTTTTGGTGTATGAGCCGTCTTTGACAAAACAGGTGTATTCAGCCATGTGCATTGCAAGCTCAAGAACAATGGCGAGGGTGAGCTGGGCAACGCTGTGTGAGGAATAGCCGGGGACATTGCAAACGGCAATTCCATTTTTGCGACAGAAGTCAATATCAATATTGTCAAATCCCGTTGCGGCAACACAAATCAGCTTTATGTTTGTTCCGACAAGATTGTTTTCGCTGAGCTTGATTTTATTTACAACAGCAACATCGGCTTGCGTGCTGACAAAACGGCTTTTGACCTGGTCGGAAGCAGTGCTTTGAAAAACGAAGGTTTCGCCCAAAGCCTCGAAACCCGAAAAGGTCATGTCAGAGCCAAGGGTTGCGGCATCAAGTATTGCAATTTTCATCAGTTGAATCTCCTTTTTAAGAGGTGTGTGATACAATCAGAGGACTCTTGTCATAGGGTGAGCTGTCAGGCGCTTTTCTTTTTTAAAAGCTTTTTTATAAATGGTGCATCGTCAAGTTGGGAAAGCACCATTCCGATGAAAATAAGAACGCATCCGAAATAACCGCCGGAAGTCATGTAAACCTGCATAATAAGCGCACTTCCGATTGCGCTGAAAACAGATTCGGATGAACAGATGATTGCTGCTGCAGAAGGGTCGGAATTTTTTTGACCGAGAATCTGGCAAGTGTACGCCACGCCGACAGAAAGAAGACCGCAATACAAAATGGGTATTCCTGCATCCGTTACATTCTGCCAGGTGAACTTTTCAAAAATGGCTGTGCAAATAAGGTTTACTACGGCACACACAAAAAACTGCGCACAGGCGAATTTCAGAGAGGGGATTTCTTTTCCAAAACGGTCGATGACAATAATATGTAATGCCCAGAAAACTGAACCTGCAAGAAGAATGGCATCACCGTAACCAATTGAAATTTCGGGATTGAGTGAAAATCCACCGCCTTGCACAGCAACAAAAACAGGTTTTCCGATGCAAAGAAAATAAAAGCCCACAACCGCAACGGCAACCCCAAGCCAACTCATGATACCGGTCTTTTTTCTGAAAAGAAGAAGGGATATAATCGGCACAAGTGCTGTGTAAAGAGCTGTTATAAAGCCTGCCTTGCCGGGATCGCCGGTTATGCCGACACCTGCCTGCTGCAACGCTGATGCGGCAAAAAGAATGATGCCTGCCACAACAGACACAACAAGCGTTTTGACAAGCGTTTTTTTGTTTTCCTTTAAGCCTTCAAAAAGCAGAATTACGGGAATCAGAGAAGCTGCTCCGAGCAGAAAACGTATTCCGTTAAACGCAAATGGTCCGAGATGCTCTGCTCCGTAGCTTTGCGCCACAAAGGCAAAGCCCCATATGGATGCGGTTAAAAGAAGAAGGAGAGTGGATTTGAGTTTCATGCTTTAAAGGGTTCCTTTCTGTATGGGATTTTCACATTTCTTCCATTATAATATGTCATTTGAAATTATGCAACATTCTTTTGTAAATAATTAGAATAATTAAACAGGTCAGAACTGAAAAGCAACCACATTTGTACAAAGCACAAAAAACACTTGACAATCGCAAAAATATGGACTATAATTGTAACAGAAACCAAAGGTGGGAGAAAAAGCAAATGATTCTTATAGAGTTTCTTGATGCAGCACCAATTAAAAATATAGGCGGCGCATTTGTTGACGACGTTGAAAAAATCGTTTATATTGGCAGTGTAAGCAATAAAAAGGGAAATGAAGTGCTTGATAATATCAGGGAATATCTGCGCAAAAAAGGCATAAAAACACAGGTTTCGTATCTGCGCACTGCAAGGCATGATGTGGATTCGGCAATAAGAACAATCGAGAGGGTTTTAAATTCTGTTCCACGGGGGACAAAATGTTGCATAGATACCGTTGGGGGCAACGAAACCATGCTCATTGCTGCCGGGGCGGTTATGCAGAAAAGGAGAAGCAGGGGGTTGCCGCTTGATATTATCTCGGTTTGCACAGAAAAAGGTTGCGTTCATTGCCGCAATGGTGAGGGCGCAGAGCTTGCGGATGAGTGTAAATGCTCAAATACCGTTGAAGAAAATGCAATACTCCATGGGGGAGCTGTTCTTAAAGCGGGTGGTATTCGCCCGGTGCTTTCGCAAAATGTGTGCAATATGATTGATAAGGTGTGGGAAACCGCAATGCGTGGAAAGGGAGTTGGAAAGTCGGACAAGCGCAGGTCATTCCCGAAACGCTGGAACTCTTTTCTCGGATGTGTTTATGCCGCAGGTCTGAAAAGCAACGGAATTGATTTTTCTATAAGTAACGCAAGAAAAAAGCTTGGTGCGGCAGAATACGACGAAGTTATTATATGGCTTGAGGCACTTGAAAAATGCGGCGCAATAAGTCTTTTTGTCAGCGAAAACGGGGATTACATAAGCTTTACCTGCCGAGACGGCGCAGACAAGCTCTTACGAAAGGCGGGAAATCTTCTTGAAATGAAGGTGTACGCCGAGGCATCGTTGTGCGGACTTTACTGTGATTCGGCAACGGGCGTTTCACTTGATTGGGACGGCAGAGTGGGAGACACGGAAAACGAAATTGACGTTATGCTCATGAAAGGACTTTGCCCGATTTTTATATCCTGCAAAAACGGAAAAATTGACGATGAGGAGCTTTATAAGCTTGAAACTGTTTCCCGTCGTTTTGGTGGAAGATATGCACGAAAGGTTGTTTTCGTTTCGGATTATGGCGGACTTTCCAATCTTGCGGTTTCGAGCCTTAAAAGACGTGCCGAAAACATGGGAATACGCATAATTGATAATGTCCACCTTGTTGGTAATGCGGAGTTGAAAAGACTTGTGCGTTCACTTGGGGAAAGGGCTCATGCAATTGAATGACAGGTTGTAAAAGCTTTTGATTTTGTGTCAAAAATGTAAAAATGCTCAAAATCTGTTGCAATGCGCAAAAAAAGATGATATATTATAAACCGATGCTTTGAATGACGCAAAGGAGATGAAATTGTGATAAGTAAAATAAGAAGCAGAATGTTCATGATTCTGCATGACCCTGATATGCTTCTGATTTTCACAACATTTGTGCCCATTTTTGTGGATATGATACTCAATAATATCATTTCCACCGTTCACTCATATTTCGTTGCAGACCTGGGTGACAGCGTTATTTCCGGTGTGGGGCTTGCCGGACAGCTTGCCAACATTTTTATTATGCTGTTTACGGGAATGTGTTCGGCAGTTGCGGTTGTTATTTCGCAGTATAACGGCGCGAAGAATTATGACGGTGCAAAAAAATGTATCTCCCAGACACTTTTTGCAGTTACTGTCATTTCAACCATTATCGGTGTTGTGTTCTTTGTGTTTACAAAAGAGCTTTTTGGCGTGTTTTATGCGGGAACAGAGCAGAGTGTGCTTGAGCCTGCGGTTGAATATCTCAAGTATTATGCAATTTCTCTGCCGTTCTATGGTTTGTTTCAATGCTTTGCCAACGCAAGCAGGGGAATGGGGAACAACAAAATTCCGCTTAAAATTTCCGTCAGCGGAAGTGCAATCAATCTGATAATTGCCTTTATTTGTATAAAAGTTTTCCATCTTGGCGTTTTTGGTGCAGGTCTTGGAGTTATAATTTCAAGAATTTATATGACGGTTGTTGGTTTTGTTATATTTGCACGTCAGAAATGGCTTTCGGGCGTAAAGGACACATTGATGCTTGATATGAAGCTTATCGGCTCGGTGCTTTCCCTCGGATTTATGACGTCCTCGGAAAGCTTTATAGTGAATATCGGTGCAACGGTGAAAATGAATTTTCTTTTGGAATATGGCTCGGCTCACATGGCGGCTCGCTCAATTGACGCAACTTTCAGCGCACTTCTTGTTGTACCTGTGACGGTATTCAGCGTTGTTGCCGTTACGCTTGTCGGCCGTTATATTGGCGCAGATGCTCCCGACGAAGCACGCAATATTCTGAATAAGATTGTGAAATGTGCATATGCCCTTTACGGCACGCTTATGCTTGTGGGACTTGCGGTTCTTCCGTTTCTTTTCAAAGGTTATACGGATTCGGAGCTTACATATTCGCTTCTTATAAAGCTTATGTTTGTTAACTTCATAATGTCTGTACCTGTTTCACCGGGACTTAATTGTATGCTTTCGGGCTTCAAAGCTGCGGGAGATGCAAAGTTCAGCATGATTGTTTCAATGATTTGTATGTGGACAGTCAATGTAGGTGCGGGATATATTCTTACGGACGTGATGGGACTTGGTGTTATTGGTTTTGTAATTTCTGCTTATCTTTCGGCGTGGGCGAAATTTGTAATTATATTGTTCAGATACCGTTCGGGAAAGTGGATACACAAAAAAATGGTTGTATGACCGGAATGTTTGATGTAGCAGGAGTGGGTGAGTGCTCACTCCTGCCATATTTTTGATGTTTGGCGAGAAAATTCAGCCGGTAAACTAAATTCAATTTTTATAATTTAATAAAACGACATCTGTCAAAGAGAAAGATAAGTGTTTCAGATTTTCGGGCAAAATGACATCAAAGCACAAACTTTATTGTCAAATAGGGCAAAAAAACAGTGCATATTGTATAACTCTTTGACGAATGAAACAAAATTTTCGTTTTGTTCTTGACAAATGGATGAATTTGGTGTAGAATAGAATATCATACTGTCGGTAAGTATGCCCGAAAAGGAGCCTTGCCGGGTGTGGAAATTTTTATGAAAGAGGTTTTGAAACCATGAAAAAGATTCTTGCTCTTGCTATGTGCGCTCTTATGGCAGTTATGTGCATGGCATCCTGCGGCGGAAACACAGCTGTAAACTATGCCGCAGAAAACACCGAATATTTTATCGGTGCAACAGGTCCCCTTACCGGCGACGCTTCTTCCTACGGTATTTCCGTTCAGGAAGGCGCAACACTTGCTGTTGAAGAAATCAACGCTGAAGGCGGTCTCAACGGCGTTATGTTCAAGTTCGACATCAAGGACGACAAGGCAACTGCTCCTGATGCTGCTTCCGGATATGACATCCTTTACGAAGCAGGTATGCAGATTTCTCTTGGCTCCGTAACATCCGGTTCTTGCGCATCTTTCGGTGAAAAGGCAGCGGCTGACAACGTGTTCTTTATGACACCCTCTGCTTCTGCAGCAAACGTAATCGAAACAGGCGACAACGCTTTCAGAGTATGCTTCGGCGACCCCGACCAGGGTGTCCTCGCTGCAAAGCAGCTTACAACCGACTATGAAACAATCGGCTGTATCTATGACACAAGTGACCCCTATTCCACAGGTATCTGGGAAGCATTCGATGCAGAAATGGCAACACTTGGTGTTGAATACAACAAGCAGACATTCGACGCAGAAAACAAGAAGGACTTCACAACTCAGGTTGAAGCTCTCAAGGATTGTGATGTTATCTTCCTTCCCATTTACTACACAGAAGCAGGTCTTATTGCAAAGGCAGCAGCTGCAAAGGGTTGTGACGCAGTTATCTTCGGTTGCGACGGTCTTGACGGCGTTGCAGGTCAGATTGATGACACAGTAACAAATGTTATTAAGTACATCACTCCTTTCGACGTTGCAAGCACAGAGGAGCCTGCCGCTACTTTCGTAAAGAACTACGAAGCAAAGTATGGCAAGAAGCCTGACCAGTTTGCAGCAGACGGTTATGATGCAATATTTGCAATTTACAAGGCAATGGAAGCAGCAGGCATAAACGATGTTACCATCGCTCCCTCTGACCTTTGCGAGGCTGTTAAGGCAGCTATCACAGCTGAGGATTTCTCTCTTGCAGGCACAACAGGCGTTATGACCTGGGATGCAACAGGCGCTTGCACAAAGGAACCCGTTATTGTTGACCTCAGCAAATAATCTTCGTATTTCGCTTTTTCAAAGGGGGAGCTTTTTCTCCCCCTTTGGAAAGCTTTTTAATGCGAAATGCGGAATGCGGAATGCGAAATGAATGTAAAGCTCGGTTGGTTTAACGCTCGTTACGTATTCCGGATTCCGCATTTAATTCAGTTCCGAATTGATGGAGGAGAGTTTTTATGATTACTTTTATCGACGGTCTGAGTCTGGGGAGCATTTATGCGCTTATCGCCCTTGGTTATACCATGGTTTATGGTATCGCAAAGCTGCTCAATTTTGCCCATGGCGACGTCATTATGGTTGGCGCATATGCGGTGCTTGTTGCCATGTCGACAACGGGCTTTCCCATTGCGGCGGTTGTCGCATCAATTATAGTTTGCACGCTTCTCGGTATTGTTATTGAGAAAATTGCATACAAGCCGCTTCGCGGTGCTTCACCCCTTGCAGTGCTTATTACAGCAATTGGTGTGAGCTATTTTCTGCAGAGTGTTGCGCAGATTATCTTTGAATCAAAGTCACGTCCTGTTTCGGGCTGGGCAGTTCCGGATATTGCGTTTCTCAAGGCTCTTGGAATACGTTCCTCAGCGGTTGTGACGCTTGTTGTTGGTGCAGTTATCATGGTTGCGCTCACACTTTTCATAAACACAACCAAAACCGGAAGCGCAATGCTTGCTGTTTCCGAGGACAGAGGTGCGGCACAGCTTATGGGTATCAACGTAAACCGCATTATTACCATAACCTTTGCGATTGGTTCTGCACTTGCGGCGTGTGCAGGTATGTTCTATCTGCTTCAGATTCCAAATGCTGAGCCTACGCTTGGCGCAATGCCGGGTATCAAGGCGTTTACGGCGGCGGTTATCGGCGGTATCGGTTCGATTCCCGGAGCGATGCTTGGCGGCGTGCTTCTCGGTGTTATAGAAAAGATTTGTCTTAGTATTCCGGTCATTGCTCCGTACACAACGGCAATTGAGTTTGGTTTGCTTATCCTTATACTTCTTGTTAAGCCCACGGGACTTCTTGGCAAGAAAAGACGAGAGAAGGTGTAATAAATGCAAAAGAAACATTTTAATTTCAAGCACTACATCAATTATATCCTTGTTTCACTTTTGCTTGTTGTTGTCACGGCTATTCTTTTCACGGGCGGACTTAAATCCTCAATTGCAACGCTTGTTACGCAGATTGGCTTCAGTATAATCCTTGCGGTGTCCCTCAACCTTGTTGTTGGATTTTTGGGTGAGCTCAGCCTTGGTCATGCAGGCTTTATGTGCGTTGGTGCATATATTGGCGGTCTTATTGCTGTTGCGCTTAAAGGTGTTATCGGTCAGAAAACTGTTGTGCTTATTCTTGCAATGATTATCGGTGGACTTGTTGCGGCGGTGTTCGGCTTTGTTATAGGACTTCCCTCACTTCGTCTTAAAGGTGACTACCTTGCGATTGTTACTCTTGCTTTTGGCGAGATTGTGAGAAACGTGTTTAAGAATCAGGCACTTTTCGGTGGTGCAATGGGACTTTCAACTGCAAAAATACAGTATAACACACGGCAGTCGCCAACGCTTTATGTTGTGACGCTTGTAACAGCTCTTGTGATGCTGTTTGTTATCCAGAATCTTGTGCGCAGTAAGCATGGACGTGCCATTACCGCCATTCGTGACAACGAGATTGCGGCAAAGGCAATGGGTATAAATGTAACATTCTATAAGCTTCTTGCGTTTGTTGTTTCTGCGTTTTTCGCAGGTGTTGCAGGTGTTATTTATGCGCATTACACAACGCCCGTTATGTATACTTTCTTCTCCTACAACTATTCCATTGAAATACTTGTTATGGTTGTTCTCGGAGGTATGGGAAACATCACAGGTTCGATTATTGCGGCGGCACTCATTCCCTGCATAAACTTTGTGCTTCAGGCAAACCTTTCGGGAAATCTTGCGGCACTCAAGTTCCTCATATATGCGATAGTTCTTATTGTTATTGTTATCTTTGGAAATGCACCTGCTCTCAAGCCGTTGCGTGATTCCTTTGCAAGATTCTTCAAAGGAAACAAGAACTATAACCCGGCAAAACGTCGTGACGACGAGGGCGCATGGAACAGAATTCCAACAAAGATCAAGATGGATGAGCTTCTTTCTGTGGATCTCAATCCCAATCCTCACGAGCCCGATAAACCCGGAAAGGAAGGTAAGTAACCATGCAGAATACAAGCGGTGAAAAGGTCATGCTTAAGACCGAAAACCTTGGCATTTCTTTCGGCGGTCTTAAAGCGGCACAGGACATCAACCTTGCCATAAAAAAGAATCAGCTTTACGGTCTTATCGGTCCGAACGGTGCAGGAAAGACGACGGTTTTCAATCTTCTCACGGGAGTTTATCAGCCCACAACGGGAAAGTTTTTCCTTGATGGTGAGAATCTTACAGGAAAAAGTCAGGAAGCGATAAACCACAAGGGCATCGCAAGAACATTCCAGAACATCCGTCTGTTTAACAACATGACGGTTATAAGCAATGTAATGGTTGGACTTCACAACAATCCCGAGTTCAGATGCAGTCCTTTTGAAAGTATGCTCAGACTTCCAACGCATTTCAAGAGTGAAAAAGCCATGCGTGAGCGTGCCAAGGAGCTTCTTAGAATTTTCGGTCTTGAGAATGAGAGAAATCTTCTTGCCTGCAATCTTTCCTACGGAAACCAGAGAAAGCTTGAAATTGCCCGTGCGCTTGCAACCGACCCGAAGCTTCTTCTTCTTGACGAGCCTGCCGCAGGTATGAACCCCAACGAAACGGCTGAGCTTATGGACACAATACGTTTTATCAAAGATCATTTTGACATGACTATACTTCTTATCGAACACGACATGAAGCTTGTTGCAGGCATATGCGAGGAGCTTACTGTTCTTAACTTTGGTAAAGAGCTTATGAGTGGAACACCGTCCGAGGTGCTTAATGCACCGGAGGTTATAACGGCATATCTTGGAGAATAAGAAAGGAGAGTAGTGCATATGTCGCAGACACAAACAAATGGTGCAGCTCTTCTTGAGCTTAAGGATGTTGAGGTTTACTATGGAGTTATTCGTGCACTGAAAGGTGTATCACTCAAGGTAAACAGGGGCGAAGTTGTTGCACTTATCGGCGCAAACGGAGCCGGAAAGACCACGATTCTTCACACCATAACCGGACTTATCGGCGCAAAAAGCGGCTCAATAGAATACGATGGGCATGAGCTTACAAAAGTACCTGCACACAAAATTGTCGGTCTTGGAATGGCGCACGTTCCCGAGGGACGCCGTATTTTCCAGGAGTTGACAGTATACAAGAACCTTATGCTTGGTGCATACACCCGAACAGACGGCAAGGCGGCGATTGAGGAAACCTTAAAGACGGTTTACGAGCATTTTCCCCGACTTCTTGAAAGAAAAGATCAGATTGCCGGCACGCTTTCGGGCGGTGAGCAGCAGATGCTTGCCATGGGACGAGCTCTTATGTCAAATCCCGATATTATTCTTATGGACGAGCCGTCCATGGGACTTTCTCCGCTTTTTGTAAGCGAGATTTTTGACATCATTGTAAAAATCCGTGAAAGCGGAAAGACGGTTTTGCTTGTTGAGCAGAACGCAAAAAAGGCACTTGCCATTGCGGATCGTGCGTATGTGCTTGAAACGGGAAGCATCACTCTTGAGGGAGATGCGGGCGTTCTCATGAATGACCCTGCTGTAAAGAGTGCATATCTCGGCGAATAATTTTATCTTGACTGAAATCGAATCTTAAACAGATTCGATTTCAGTCTTGTGTTAATTTGAAGTTTTGTTTATTTAAGATTTAAAATTTAAAAATGTTTAGCGTGTGTTCAAGTTAATATGTAATTTCAGAAAGATTTGTTTTGGAAAAAGCTGTGTCAAACATTAAATTAAAAAATAGGTTATATAGAATCAAACAACAAGTATCAGAGGTGTTTTGTCAATGAAAAATAAATATAAATATTGGCTCATAGGAGTTCTGTTGATTTTGATTGTTGTAAAAGTCTTTATGGTGTTTAATCATAAGCCAAATGTTGAAACAACACAATTAATGGTAAGCTTGGGATACGAACACAGCGCTGCTATCAAAGAAGACGGTAGTTTGTGGATTTGGGGAAGCAACTCAGGCGGACAATTGGGGTTGGGCAAGGAGGTGGAAGCATTAAATTCACCTCAAAAGCTTATGGACAATGTAAAATGCATAAGTTTGAGCGACAACACAAGTGCTGCTGTTAAAAATGATGGAAGCTTGTGGATATGGGGACAAACACCTCTGGGAAAGGATATTACGCCCGGAGGAATGAAGTGCTCATATGAACCCATAAATATATTAGACGATGTGGTTTTTGTTGAATTGGGCGGCTGGAATGGTGCTGCAATAAAAAGCGACGGTAGCTTATGGATGTGGGGAGAAAACAGTTTTGGCTCTGTGGGAAGTGGCTCATATGATGATGGAGTTTATCCCCCTGTAAAAGTTTTGGACGATGTGAGGGCTGTTAAACTGAGTTCGGGACAAACAGCTGCAATAAAAAACGATGGTAGTGTCTGGATGTGGGGAAGAGGTCCTTTTCCTATTGAATCTTTAACCGAAGCATTGGGGGGATCAAATATACCCAAGGAAGTAATTAACAATGTGAAAATTCAAGACATCGGTTTGATGACAGGTGGCAATGCGATGGTTATAGACGACGTTGTATGGGAATGGGATTCCATAAACTATGTTCCTAAAAAAACAGACATTAAAGACGTAAGCAAGTTGGTATGGGAAAACTTTCAAACGGCTGTAATAAAGAATGACAACAGTTTGTGGGTGTTGCAGGATGAGACCTATGTAAAAATTTTGGATAATATCCGGGATGCAAGCATCGGCGGAATGGGGGACTATTACGCTGCAATTAATTCCAACGGAGAACTGTATATGTGGGGGAATAACGAAAGAGGGCAACTTGGTGATGGAACAACAAATTCAATCAGCTCACCAAAGAAAATCATGTTACTAAATTGATCATGCGATTCATTTCACACAAATGGGGACAAAAATTAAGCATTAACATTTAGTTTAATTACAAGTTTTATTGAAAAATATCGTTTTATCAAGCAAACCGTCCCAACTGGCATACAATCAGTGGGACGGTTTGTTCAATTTATATATCATACATTACAGCTTTTCTTTCTGTGTAATAGCAACATTTATCTATACCATACTTTTTCAAGGTTTCAATCGCTTTGTCAAAACCTTTACCAACATTTTGCGCTACATGAGCGTCTGAGCCGAGGGTAACAAGCTTGCCTCCCATTTCGGAGTAAATGCTTATGATACGTTCGTCGGGCATGAGGCTGTTATAGGCTGTGCCAAGGCACGAAGTGTTCACTTCAAGGGCAATGCTTTTTGAAATGATATGCGCCAGAATTTGTCTGATTATGCCATCGAAAAGGGAAAGGTCAAAGTTCCTGCCGTATTTTCCGCAAATGTAGCGGAGAGGGCAGGTGAGATGAGCCATGATGTCGCAGGGAACGGTGCTGACTGTTTCGAGTACGTCCTCAAAATAACATGACATGAACAGGCTCAGTTCATCTGTTGTGTTTTTTGAAAAATCATGCAACGAATAGACAACCGGGAAATTACTGCTTTTTATCTGATGTACCGAGCCGATAACAACGTCATAGTCATTTGCAGAGAGAATTTCCGAGGCATTATCCATGTTCCACAGAGCCTCACCAATTTCAATTCCCTTGAGAATTTTTACTTTTCCACAAAGGTTTTCGTTTTCTTCCTGTACATCCCTTATGGAATTCCTTATTCTTTCAAAGCTTCCGTGGGTATTGTAATATTGTATATCGCAATGGTCGGTGACGGCAAACATGTCGATACCTTTTTGTATGCATACTATTGCGGTTTGGAAAACAGGACATTTGCTGTCATGGGAATTCAGGGAATGGGTGTGCATATCGCAAATCATTTGGAAAAATCCTCCGCATATTGTTCTGCGTTTCAGTTTAGCATAATTTGCGGGTTTTGTCAATACTTAATGAAAAAAGTGGTTTTTAAGATTTGAAGGTGTTTGTTACAGAATTTTCTTCAAACGGAATTTATTGCCGGACTTGTACAAAATGCACAACTTGATGCATGGACGATTGAGAATGATGTACAAAAGAGAGAAACAAAATATTTTTCAAAAAATATGGAACAAAAAGAGAAACATATTCGTCAAACACACAGCAAAAGCGAGAACGGAAAAGAACGTTTGAGCAAAAGTCCCCGGAAAAGGAAAAAAGTTTTGAGAATTTTCAAGGTTCGGGGTGCAAATATTAAAAAGCGAAAATACGTTTTTAAAAGGAGAAAAAACATGACAAAGACAGTCAAGAGAATCACAGCAATTGTTTGTGCGGCAATTATGGCATTCAGCATGGGTACAGTTGCATTTGCAAACGACACACAGGTTTCCGAAAATTCCGAAAAGGCAGTTTTCAGCGGTGAAATTACGGCTGTAACCGAAAATCAGATCACAGTTGGCGGCAGAGGCGGCAAGGCACTCAACGTTGGCGAAACAACAATCATTCTCAACGACGAGCTCAACCCCATTGAAATCAAAGATGTAAAAGAGGGTATGTTTGCAATTGCAGTTCATTCCGCAGTGGCAACATTCAGCCTTCCTGCACAGACGGGCGCATATTATATTGTTGTTTCCGAAAGCGTGGAACAGCTTCCTCTTGCGGCAATTGTTGAATCCGTTGAAAAGGATCAGGATGGCAATACAATTATCAACTCCACAAATGAAATGTACAGCCTCTATGTAACCGAGGACACTCAGCTTATGCCCCTCAGAACAAGAAACATTGTAAGACCCGAAAACTTTTCAAAGGGCGATGTTATTTTCTTCTATGTGGAGGTTCTTACCATGAGTATTCCTGCACAGGGTTCACCCTCAAAAATCATTCTTGTTGAAGATGTACTTGCAGAAGATGTACTTGCAGAAGATGAAGTTGCTGATACACTTGTTTCCGAGCCCTCCGCAGAGCTTGATGTTCCTGCAGTTGAAGTTGGAAAGGTTACAATGACAGTTCTTTTCAACGAGAAGCTTTCCGACGGTCAGCTCTCCGTTACACTTGGCGCAGAAGAAATTCTTCTTAACATTGACGAAAACACAATTATCATGGACGACAATTTCTTCCCTGTTGATGTTGCATCCATTAAAAAGGACACCCCTGTCTATGTTGTTAATTCCCCTGCAATGACTGCAAGCCTTCCTGCACAGACATATGCTTATGCTCTTATCGTTTCCGAAAGTGGCAACTTCCCCATTTATGTGAAGGTTGCAAACGTTTCCGACGACAAGGACGGCAACAAGATTCTTACGAGTGCAGACGGCAATTATGAAGTAAGCGTGCCTGCTAACTGTGCAGTTTCCCCCATGCGCACAAGAAACATTCTTTCCGTAAGTGACCTTTCCATCGGTGATGAGCTGTTTGTTTTCCCTAAGGATGGTGTTATGAGCCTCAGCCTTCCTGCACTTGTTTCCACTGAGAAAATCGTTGTTTGGGTTGACAATGTTGAAACAGACGTATATGTTGCAGAGGACGGAACAAAGTATTATCCCCTCAGAAAAATCTGCGAGGAAAACGGTCTCAGCGTGACATGGAACAACGACACAAGAAGCGTTCAGGTTGGCACAACCGCAATGGGCGTTTATGTGACAATCGGCAAGAACGAATACACCTTTGCACGCATGATGCCCCGCACACTTTCCGGTGCACCTATCCTTATTCCCGATGAAACAAATCCCGGATATGGCATCACATATGTTCCCGGAGATTTCTTCACCGAAATTCTTGGAATTGAAGTTAAATAACAACCGTCAAAAGCGGTTTTCATAATTCTCCCCCTTTCAATCCCCTGTTTGCTTTGTGAACAGGGGATTTTCAAATGAATTTGTATATTGCTTGACAATTTGTACGATGCGTGATATAATTGTTAATATACAAGAAATTCCTATGAGATTTGCAAATGTTTTTTGCAATTGCGCTGGGTGAATTTGTTGTTGAAAAGTATCAAAAGATCAAGGAGTGAATTTTTATGAAAAGACTTGTGTGTTTGGCGATTGCTATTATGATGATTCTTTCATCGTTAAGTGTAAGTGCGGCGAAAGTGGGAAGTGTGGCAGGAAGCTATCTTCACACGGATATTTGCGCAAAAATAGACCACGCCCCGATTCAATCCTATAACATTGCCGGAAATACCGCAATTATTGCCGAGGATTTGACAAACTTCGGCTTTAAGGTGGTTTGGGACGGTGCGGCAAGGACGCTGGCGGTTACGGAGGGTGACAAAAAGCTCTGTTCCGACTTTATACATACAAAATCGGGCTTCAAGGTGGGTGCGCTCGCCGGAAGCGTGCTTCACACGGATATTGTGACGTATGTAAACGGCAAAGCGGTCAAAAGCTTTAACATCGGCGGAAGAACTGCAATTTACATCGACGACCTTGCACCTTTCGGCGAAGTAAAATGGGATTCGGATCAAAGAGTGATTTCCGTCACAAGAAACAGCGGTGAGCTTCTTGAAGCGACCGCCGCAGATTTGAACAAGCTTCCCGAATTGCTTGTAAGCCTTTTTGATGCCATGGACGACAATTATTATTACAGATATTATCGCCATGCGCCCGACGCCGCAAAAAAGGCGACGAATATGACGCTTGGTTATTATTATCCTCATGCCTATTCGGCAATTTACGGCCATTCCGATTTGAGACAAATCTACGGCGTTGACCCGTTGAGATATTTTGCCGACGGAAACAGCTATTACTATGTATTACCGGCAGAACGTGTTGAGAGGGTTATCAGTGAACTTTTCAGCGTTGAAGCAACGGGCGAAACTTTCAAGAATGTACACTATAAATACGGTGATAAATACTATGTAAACACCGTTCCTGCAGACGGCTTATTGAAAACAGTAAAGTATGTTGAGTATTCAAGAAATGCCGATGGCACTTACACATTAAGTGCAGACAACTATTACTCCGAGCTTGGCGAGACTTCGTCGACTTATCTTGCAAGCTATCGTGTTATTGCGGCGGTGAAACAGAAAAACGGTGCAAGATATTGGTCGATATATTCGGCAGAGGACGTAAACAATGTGAGTACCGCCGAACCCACATCTCCGGACCGTGAGCTGACGCCCGTAAGAGCCGAGAAAATCGCCAACGATTATTTTAAGAATGACACCTCTTACGACAAATCAAACTGGCAGAACTACGGTGCATGGCTTGGCGAAACCATGACCGTCAACGGAGAGAAGTATTATAATTTCCACCTGAAAGTGCTTTACAAGGGCGGAGACAGGGCATATTCCGAAGATTATCTTTACATGAACGCAAGGACGGGCGAATTGAGCAAGCAAAGACCCGTAAGCCGTGAGCTTACCGAGGAACAGGCACTTTCGGCGGCAAAGAATTTCTGGGGGGCAAATGGCGCATCTGAGGCTTCTTTCCTTGTTGAAGAAGAAAAGAAAGGTAACAAAAAATATTACAAGGTTTATCTGAAAGTTGATATGGGAAGCGGCTTCCCGACAACGGCGGATATTGTTTACGTCAATGCTTTGACTGGGGAAGTTACTTACGAGATTTGATGAAATAAGAGTTGATGTGGTGAGAGGGGAGATGGACGACTATTTAGAAGATAATCTTTAACCTTGGTCTTCGGAACTGGATTTGAAGCGGTTGGAAACAACCCAACCGAAGAAGCCTATGCAAAAATTGAACCTATGATAATTATACAAACATCCTTGTGGAAAAGGCAAAAGAGATGAACTGGTCGGCTGGCGATATAATCAAAAATCAAAGAAAAGTAAGCATTACAATTGTTTTTGATTATGAAGGAAAGTTGCAAGGAACCATTGATCTTGAGCTGCTAAAAACAAACAAAAAGTTGGAAATAAACAATCTGCATAACCTGCAGATTGATAAGATGGATTTTTAAAAGTATCAACATTTGCAGAAAGGAAGAAAATCAAATAATGAAAAAAATATTTTACTTGTTTGTGTTAGTTTTTACCTTATCTATGTTTTGCTGTATGACAGTTAATGCACAAGACTCTTTTGCCGATTTATTTGGCACAAACGGAGAACTTCCAGCTTTCCCAAATGTAAGCCAGACCAATTACATTATATATAGAGAAGGCTATAGAAGCAGTCGTTTAGAAATGGTTGTTTTTGATATTGCCTCTAATGGTGATGTAAATATTGTTTGGAATAAATCTCTTAAATTAAGTGATAACAGCAAGTATAGAAACGACTGTAAGTTTTATTATGATTCAACCTCAAACGAATGGATAAAATTTGAAACCGGATATAACAAAATAAGTGACTATGCTACTTCAGTATACCTATCAAATTTAGATATATACAAAAATGGAAACATCTACGCGAGTGGAAAAGATTATTGGAATTTGGGCACCAAATATGAGATGAAGATTATAGGGCAAAGCACATTAGAAGTAAACAAAAGCATTTCTCTTACCGCAGAATGCCATGAACATCAAGCATATGCCAGCTTTATAAACACGGATAATATAACTTGGTCTTGTACAGATTCGAAAATTATAAAACTTCTGCCACAAGGAAATGTGGCTTATGTGAAAGCACTTAAACCCGGCACAGCCACTATTACCGCTACACATACAGCAAGCGGAATAAGCAAAAGCATACAAATTCTTGTCAAGGATATAAAAGTGGAACTTGCTGATTTGTATTTTGTTAATAAAGGAGCACCTCACAAAAAGTATTATGAATTTTCTTTAAAAAGCGAAGATGAGCAATTGTTCAATTATGAGCCACGGGTAACCTTTGAAATAACAAATGGTGAAAATGGCAGAGTGGCGGAGATTCAGAATATAAATTATCAGAACAACACATTTGAGCTTAAAGCAATTAAAGAAGGAATTTGTGAGATTATTGCAAAGTTTGAAGGGCAAGAAAAAGCGAGGGCAAAAATAGTTGTAATATCTACCTTTGAAGAATACTTCGCACAAAACATAAACCACTATCACCCATTCACCCAAGACAAATTTGCCTATTCCGTGGCAGTGGATTTGTTTACCGAACATGGACTTTTGAACAATGCAATTGCGTATAAATGCATTGATAATTTTGCGCTCAGAGTGCCTACGACGGAAAACTACAATTACATGAAAGCATATTATGAAATGCTTTTGCTTTCCATTATTACAAAGCAATATGCCGATGATGAATACTCCGAATCTCTTGTGAAGAAAGCTTTTGGACTTGCCGAAAGCATTGTCGGAGAAGTGGCAGACGTAAAACTTGGAACGGATATGAAAGCTATGCTTGGGAAAATGAAAGCATCAAATGCTGTTTCTTTGTTGCTTTCGCCAAGCGATATAACATCCGTTGTGTTCCAACTTGAAAAGGATATTGGAAATTTCAAGTCGGAAAAAGAACTTGCAACCGCACTTGCAACGCAAATTACCATTATGCAAAACAGAGAAGGTCTTGTTTCGTGCCTTAAACTTATGGCAGAGTTTTGCAAGTCAAGCGGCGAAGCGGAAATCCCCGGCGGCTTGTACGATGCAATAATTAAAACCATAAATCAGATTGAAACAACCGAGGTCTATATAGATTACAGCCAAACCGGAAACCTTGATGTTAAAAGCATGATTGTCAACACGTTTAACGACTTTACAATCAGGCTGTGGGATAACATGGGAAAGCTTTTTGAAATAGTAGCAAATTCAGCAGTCCCCGGTGTCAGCCAAATGCTTTTGGCAAGGGATGCGACGTCTTTTGCCATTGAATGTGTTTATCCTTGCGGCAATATCAGCGATTGCGTGTGGCAGCTTGCTTGCATAGATATTATCGGAACATACGCGGACGCCGCATTCGTCAGAGCAAAGAATAACTATAACGCAAACCCGACCTTGAATAACGCAAAAGCTGTACTCGGCACATACGATTTCCTGCTTTCTACAACCGATTGCGGTCAGAATCAGCTGAAATTATTCGGGCGTTATCATTATAATTGTGGAATATGGAATAACCTTGTTAATGTCGACCAAAAGCAGTCGGATTATGAAACGTGGATTGAATATGCCGAATCTACCGATGTGGGAGTTCGATATAACTGGTGGATAAAGGATAATATCGCTCTTGAGTATGGATTTGAGAAAAAAGAAATTGTCCCGGTGTGGGAGGTTACAATCGCCGACGGAAAAGTAACCAACACCGAGCAAAGCGTCATTCCGTATAATTCAACATATTACTTTAAGAAAGATTCCCCGATGATACCGGCAAGTCTTAAAGACGTGTTCTATATAACCTCCGTCAGCGATTGCTACTATGACAAGGAATTTACAAAACCCTATAAACCAACAACAATAACAGAGCCTCTCACACTTTACAGAAAAGTCACCCTCGTAAAGAATCCCAACATCGTAAACAATTATCTCAACACCGACATAAAAGCCTACATCGACGGCAAACCCATAGAATCCTATAACATTGACGGCAATACCGTGGTTATCGTCGAGAATCTTATGGAATACGGTTTTGATGTGCTTTGGGACGGCGCAAAACGTACACTTACGGTCACAGACGGAAAGAAAGATATTTTCAGTAAGTTCCAACACGGAACATCAATCGGACAGATCGGTGTACCCATGGGCTATGTGTATAAAACCGATATAAAGACGTATGTCAACGGAAAGCAAGTCAAAGCCTACAACATTGGAGGAATGACGGCAATTCAGATTGACGACCTTGGCGCTTTCGGAAACGTAAAGTGGGACGGCGACGAAAGGACAATCTCTTTCAACAGATAGCATATGATAAAGGGAATCTGCCCAGGAAATTCCGCATGGCAGATTCTTTTTTCGATTATATTGCTTATAAGGACACAATATTTGTAAAAAAAAAGTTAACTTGCGAAAAAGTCCTTGACAATTAAAGAGCTTTGTGTTACAATTAAAATACCTCTGTAATGGCAAAATGGCGTTTTTGTGGTAGGATACCGCTGTGAGCCGTTGCAAATGAGGGAGGTAAAAAAACATAATATTTACCGGGAGGTGCTTATTTAAATGAGAGTAAAGATTACACTTGTTTGCAGCGAGTGCAAGCAGAGAAACTACGATACTACCAAGAATAAGAAGAACGACCCCGATCGTATCGAGCTTACAAAGTATTGCCGTTTCTGCCGTAAACATACTCCTCATAAGGAATCCAAGTAATTTAGCTTGAGAATTTAAGGAGGTAATTAAAAATGGCAGAAAACGAAGTAAAGAAGCCCGGCTTTTTTGAAAGGGTTAAGAATTTCTTTAAGAACGTTAAGGGAGAAATCGGCAAGATAAAGTGGGCAGACCCCAAGGATACCTTGCACAGATTCTATATCGTTCTTGTTGTTGTTGCTGTTATGGCAATCGCAATCTGGGGCCTTGACTGGCTTTTCAATTTCCTCTTCACAAGACTGTTGCCCACAATTTTCTAAAAAAGAAAACAGCGTAAGGTACGCAGAAATGCGACCTCTGCGTTACGGTCACACAGCTTGAAAGGAGTTTTGTTGAATGCCGACAAATGAAACAGGTAACTGGTACGTTCTTCATACCTATTCCGGATATGAAAACAAGGTTGCCACCAATATCGAAAGATTGGTTGAAAACAGAGGCCTCGGCCATCTCATTTTTGAGACAAAAATTCCCCTTGAACCCGAAAACGATGCTCCCGAAGAGGAAATCGAAGAGGTTGAGGAAGAAGTATCCTACGACGAATTTGACGATGAAAAGCCAAAGAGACCCAAAAAAGAAAAGAAAAAGGAAGAGCTTAAGCTTTTCCCGAGCTATGTCCTTATACGCATGATTATGAACGATGAAAGCTGGACGGCTGTCAGAAACATCAGAGGCGTTACAGGCTTTGTGGGACCCGAGTCAAAACCCGTTGCTCTCACAGAAGCTGAAATGGCGGCTCTTGGAGTTGAGGCAGTTAAACCTGAGCTTGATTTCGCAGTTGGCGACAGCGTGAATGTTGTCGGCGGTCCTCTTGTCGGTTCAATGGTTACAGTCCTTGAAATTGACGACAATACAGGAAAAATCAAGGTTCAGGCATTCTTCGCAGGTCGTGAAATTGTTGCGGAAATGGACAGCACCGATGTTGAGCCTATTGCATAAAAGTTTTTGATAAGCAAGTGCAAATAAAGGCTTGATGTCTATCCATCAACGTGCCGTGTCCCGTTTTGCCAAGGGAAAGATGGCGTTCTAAAGCGGTAAAAGGTTTTGCCGCAGTGGGAGGGAAATTTTCCCGAAATTATTTTTACCACATTCGGAGGTGTATTTAAAATGGCAAAGAAAATAGTTGCTTACGTTAAATTGCAGATTCCCGCAGGAAAGGCTCTTCCTGCACCCCCTGTAGGTCCCGCACTCGGTCAGCACGGTGTTAACATCGCCGGCTTCTGTAAGGAGTTCAACGAAAAGACAAAGAAGGATATGGGTCTTATTATCCCCGTAGTTATCACTATCTACGCAGACCGTTCTTACTCTTTCGTTACAAAGACTCCCCCTGCAGCAGTTCTTATTAAGAAGGCTTGCAACATCGAGAGTGGTTCCGGCGAACCCAACAAGAACAAGGTTGCAACAATCACCAAGGAACAGCTTTTGAAGATCGGCGAACAGAAAATGGCAGATCTCAATGCTGCAACACCCGAAGCTGCTGCAAGCATGATCGCAGGTACAGCACGCAGCATGGGCGTTACTGTTGTTGACTAATAGGAGGGTACGCAGATGAACAGAGGTAAGAAATATATTGAGAGCGCAAAGCTCATCGACAGAACCGTGGCTTATGAGCCCGACGAAGCTCTTGCACTTGTTTGCAAGACAGCTTCCGCAAAGTTTGACGAAACAGTTGAAATGCACATGAGACTTGGTGTTGATTCCCGTCACGCTGACCAGCAGGTTAGAGGTGCGGTTGTTCTCCCCAACGGTACAGGTAAGACTGTACGTACACTCGTTTTCGCTAAGGGCGACAACGCAAAGGCTGCTGAAGAAGCAGGCTCTGATTTCGTAGGTGCTGAGGATCTTGTTGCTAAGATCCAGAACGAAAACTGGTTCGATTATGATGTTATCATCGCAACTCCCGACATGATGGGTGTTATCGGTCGTCTCGGTAAGGTTCTCGGTCCTAAGGGTCTTATGCCTAACCCCAAGGCAGGTACAGTTACAATGGACGTTGCTAAGGCTGTTAAGGAAGCAAAAGCAGGTAAGATCGAATACAGACTTGACAAGCAGAACATCATCC
>JAZQKV010000105.1:0-66671 GCA_045542335.1 Eubacteriales bacterium | reverse complement strand
CTGCAACGGGTGCAGCGGATACGCCGAATTCCTCTTCGAGAGCCTTTACAAGGTCAGCGAGTTCGAGGATAGTAAGTGTTTTGATGTCTTCCAAAATCTTAAGTGACTTTTCTGTAGCCATTTTGATTTACCTCCGTAATCGTAAATTTTAAAATATAATAATAATTTCTGCCTGCTTTATGCGACTCTTTCACGCCGCCCCGAAGCAGTGCCGTCGGGTTTTTGCCGGAAAGCTGCACAAGCAAATTATGCGTCTGCTTCTGCTACGCCGCCTTCCTTGTCGATCTTGCCCTGAAGTACATATGCAAGACCATAGAGAGAGGACTGCATGCTTCCCATGAGCTTGCAGATAAGACCTTCCTTGGAGGGAATCTCTGCGAGTTCGTTTACCTCTTTGGCATCTACAACTCTGCCTTCAACGAAGCCTGCCTTGATCTTGAAGTTCTCGTTCTCCTTTGCGAACTTGCAGAGGATTCTTGCAGGAGCAACGGGATCATCGCTGAGTGCGAAAGCCGTCATACCTTCAAGAACTGAATCGAAACCTTCCATACCTGCGATTTCGCAAGCCTTTCTGATGTAGGTGTTCTTGATTACTGTGTAATCAACGCCTGCTTCTCTGAGGGACTTACGAAGTGCGGTATCCTTTTCAACGGTAACGCCGCAATAGTCAACGAGAACACCGCCGGAAGACTTCTTAATCTTCTCTGCGAGTTCCTCAACCAACTGCTTCTTCTGTTCGAGTATCTTTGCGCTGGGCATCTTTTTCACCTCTTTTTTGGTGACCCTTCGGGGTCCCTTTGTTTGACTTACAAACAAAGAAAAACTCTTTCTCGGTGCAATGTGCCGAAAAAGAGTTAAACAACTATATTCATCGCCTGCATAAAGCAAACGTTTATACCGTCTGTTTGTCTCTCCTCGGCAGGCGGATATTATCCGTTAGAGCAACATTTGCAACCTGCTGTCTTCAGTCAACACAAGCATTATAACAGAATGTTTTTACTTTGTCAAGTGTTTTTGTCAATATTTTCATTTTATTCACAACTTAGCTTTTACTTGCCTTGTTTTTTGCATAATTTCATGCCCTTTTCACCTTTTCTGCGCTGTCTGACCATGCCTTTAAGCTCCCTCATTGCATCCGAAAGGCTTCCCACCGCATCAATAAGCCCGATGTCAACTGCTTTTATTCCGTCTATAACGCTTCCTATGTCTGCGGCAAGCTCATCCGTTTCAAGCATAAGCTCCCTTAGTGTTTTATTTGATACACGGGAATTCTTTACTATAAAATCAAGAATCCTGTCCTGCATTTTTGAAAAATAGCTGAACGTCTGCGGAACTCCGATGACAAGTCCATTCATTCTCACCGGGTGAATAGTCATTGTTGCCGAGGGAACAATAAAAGACTTTTTTGCGCATACTGCAAGAGGCACTCCGATTGAATGACCTCCGCCAAGCACAAGGGAAACAGTTGGTTTGCTCATGCCGGAAATCATTTCGGCAATGGCAAGTCCGGCTTCAACGTCGCCGCCAACGGTGTTGATGAGAATGAGAAGTCCGTCAGTTTCGTCGCTTTCCTCAACGCCTACAAGCTGAGGGATGACGTGCTCATACTTTGTTGTTTTGGAGCCGGGGGGGAGCATTGTATGCCCCTCTATCTGCCCTGCGATAACAAGAGAATGAATTGTTATATCATCATTTCTTGTTGTTATGCTTCCCGATTGGGCAATATTGGAGAGCCTTATTTCCTGCTTTTTTTCAATTTCAAGCTCTTCTTCTGCCTCTTCGCCGTTGCTGTCACAATTTTTGCGTAATCTGTCATCACGGTCAATTTCTGCTTTGTCAAGTATATTCAAGTTCTCACTTTTTTCGTGTAAAACCTGCTTTGAATCTTCGTTCGTATAATAATTCATGGGCATACCTCCGTTTTTTGGAAGTATGCCCGGAATAATACTTTTTATTCGTTTTCGGCAATTGCCGTAAGGTTCTGCTTTATAATTGCAAGTCGGTAACGGTCGCTTTGAAAAAGATTTCAGAAAGCGGAATTGTTTTAACGACGTAAACAATTTGAAACATTAAATGTCGGGTATTGACAAAAGGAAAATTTTATAATAAAATGTAGTAAATGCAATTCAGAGGTGAAATCCATGGAAAGAAACGGCTTTTTCAAAGGGCTTAAAACTCATATAAAACAGCATAAGTCAGCCTTTGTGGTTTATGCTGTGCTTCGTGCAATTGTAATTCTCACGCTTGTACGTTCGGTTTTAAGGCAGGATTATCAGAGCGTTTTCTACTGCTCGCTGACGCTGATACTGTTCTTCATTCCGGCATTTATGGAGAAGAATTTCGGAATAGTGCTTCCCAACACCCTTGAAATATTCATTCTCTGCTTTGTTTTTGCGGCGGAAATTCTTGGTGAGCTTAACCGATATTATCTGACCGTCCCCCATTGGGACACCATGCTCCACACGCTCAACGGTTTTCTTTGTGCGGCGTTTGGTTTTTGTCTTGTTGACATTCTGACACGAAACAAGCACCTCAAATTCGCTCTTTCTCCGATTTACATGGCAATTGTTGCATTTTGCTTTTCAATGACAATCGGAGTTCTCTGGGAATTTTTCGAGTTTTCAATGGATTGCTTTTTGCTGACAGATATGCAAAAAGACACGGTTATAACAACAATCAGCAGCGTCACGCTTCATCCCGAAGGACAAAACACCGCCGTTGTTGTCCGCGACATTGCAAGCACAGCGGTCAACGGAGAGCTTCTGCCTGTGAACGGATATCTTGACATCGGTTTATTTGACACAATGAAGGACCTCATTGTCAACTTTATCGGTGCCGTTATCTTCAGCGCAATCGGCTATTTTTACGTCAAGACCAGGGGCAAGGGCAAGCTTGCACGCCACTTTATCCCCGAGCTTGCCGACAATTCAAAAGGCGACCAAGCCGACAACAAGGCAGCGTTGTTAAATGATAATGACACTCAATAATAATCACTTCTGAGAGGCAAAATGAACAGCAAAGAAACAACAAAAAACACTTTTTCCGACACATTGAAAAAACTTTGGGCAAAGCTTGTTAGATTTGTAAAGGGCATATTGCGTGAGCTTGGCGACATACACAACCTGCTTATTTTCGGCATCGTTGTTCTTGTCATGACCATTCCCATATGGCTGCTTTATCTTCTTGGAATACTTCTTGAATGTACGCCGCTTATTGCCGTTGGCACAGTGTATTGGGCATTTTGGATGGGACCGATGACGCCGTTTTTTCCGCTTTGCGTTGCAATTGCACTCGGCTTGCGAAAAGCACTTGACAGGTACAGAGCCAAAAAGGGACTTACACCTCTTTGCGAAATAAAGGTACCATGGTGGGAAAAGATAAAGGCATATTTTCGCAACAAGCGGGAGAAAATCAGGGGTGGCAGAAAGACCAAGTGACTTATGACACACCCCACTTAATACAAAAACAACAGAAAGAGCCAAGCCGTCCCCATGACCGCCTGGCTCTTTTACTTTTACTTATATATACTTCCCTCTTAAAGCTTTTAGGGGATTCCAAAGGGGTGCTTTTCTCGAAAAGCACCCCTTTGGTCGGGTGTGGGGTGAAGCCCCACATATACTCAAATTAATACATTCCGCCTGCGGCAGGGTTGGGAGCCATTGCGGGAGCAGGTTCGGGTTTATCTGCCACGAGAGCCTCGGTGGTGAGGATCATGGAAGCAACGGAAGCGGCGTTCTGGAGTGCGGAACGGGAAACCTTTGTGGGGTCAACAATTCCGGACTTAACCATATCAACGTAGGTATCGTTGTATGCGTCGTAGCCGTAGCCGGTCTTCTTGCTTGTCTTGATCTTTTCAAGGATAACGGAGCCGTCCTTGCCTGCGTTGAGAGCAATCTGACGTACAGGCTCTTCAAGAGCTCTGAGAACGATGGCTGCACCTGTCTTTTCGTCACCCTCGCACTCTGCGAGAACTGCTTCAACCTTGGGAATAACGTTTACATACGCTGTTCCGCCGCCGGGAACGATACCCTCCTCAACAGCTGCTCTTGTAGCGTTGAGAGCGTCTTCGATTCTGAGCTTCTTTTCCTTCATTTCGGTTTCTGTTGCAGCACCAACCTTGATTACAGCAACACCGCCGGAAAGCTTTGCAAGTCTTTCCTGAAGCTTTTCTCTGTCAAAGTCGGAGGTTGTTGTTTCAATTGCAGCCTTGATCTGTCCGATTCTGCCCTTGATTGCCGCAGGGTCACCTGCACCGCCAACGATGATTGTGTTCTCCTTGTTCACCTTGATCTGACGTGCAGTACCAAGCTGATCAAGAGTTGTGTCCTTGAGTTCAAGTCCGAGGTCGGAGGAAATAACTTCGCCGCCTGTGAGAGTTGCGATGTCTGTGAGCATTTCCTTTCTTCTGTCGCCAAAGCCGGGAGCCTTAACGGCAACGCAGGTGAATGTTCCTCTGATCTTGTTTACGATAAGGGTGGAGAGTGCTTCGCCCTCAATGTCCTCGGCGATGATAACGAGCTTTCTGCCGGACTGTACCATCTGCTCAAGGAGAGGAAGAATTTCCTGAATGTTGGAAATCTTCTTATCTGTTATAAGAAGGAGGGGTTCGTCAATAACAGCTTCCATCTTATCTGTGTCTGTTACCATGTAAGGAGAGAGGTAGCCTCTGTCAAACTGCATACCCTCAACAACCTCGCAGTATGTGTCTGCGGACTTGGATTCTTCAACGGTGATAACGCCGTCTGCAGTTACCTTTTCCATTGCGTCTGCGATAAGCTGACCAATCTTTTCATCTGCGGAAGAAACTGCGCCTACTCTTGCAATATCCTTTGTTCCGTCAACAGCCTTGGAAATTCCCTTGAGACCTTCAACTGCTGCGTCAACTGCCTTCTGGATACCCTTTTTGATAATCATGGGATTTGCACCTGCAACAACGTTCTTCATACCCTCGTGTACAAATGCCTGTGCAAGGAGAGTTGCGGTCGTTGTACCGTCGCCGGCTGCGTCATTTGTCTTTGTTGCAACTTCCTTGAGAAGCTGTGCACCCATGTTTTCCATTGCGTCCTCAAGCTCGATTTCCTTTGCTATTGTAACGCCGTCGTTTGTGATAAGGGGTGTGCCGTACTTCTTGTCAAGAACAACGTTTCTTCCCTTAGGTCCGAGTGTGATTTTTACTGTATCTGCTACTGCGTCAACGCCCTTCATAAGAGCATTTCTGGCATCAATGCCATGTGCAATTTCCTTTGCCATAATATATTACCTCCAAATAATGATGATTTTTCGCCTGTTAAAATTATTCAACAACAGCAAGAATGTCGCCCTGACGAACGATTACATATTCTTCGCCGTCGAACTTGACTTCTGTGCCGGAATACTTGCTTGTGATAACCTTGTCGCCAACCTTAACGGTCATAACAATGTCCTTGCCGTCAACAACTCCGCCGGGGCCAACTGCAACAACTTCTGCGATGCTGGGCTTTTCCTTTGCGGTTCCTGTGAGAATGATTCCACTCTTTGTTGTTTCTTCGGCTTCAACCGCCTTTACGATTACTCTGTCTGCAAGAGGTTTGAGTGTCATGATAACTCCTCCTAAATTCTGATTTGTTTTAAATTTAATATTTTTAATTTTTTGTTTTTATGTTATTAGCACTCAAACCCGGCGAGTGCTAACTCCATGGACTATATTTTAATATAAACCAATGGAAAAATCAAGTGGTTTTGGCATTTGTTTACATTTTTTTAACCAATAAAATTAATTCTTAAAGTGTGGGACTGCTAAAAACCTCTGTTTATGTCGGAGCATATCATATAATCTCCGTTTTTCAGAACTTCAACAAGCTCTTTTTCGTCATTGACGGGAGTTCTTGTGAAAATTCCGCTTCTGCCGTGATGACCGGGGTGGTGGAAATCCGAGCCTCCGATTTTTGCAAGTCCGTACATATCCGCCCATAGGTTTGCAAAATCGTTTCTTGAATTGTGTCCCGGATGACCGTTTGCAGTTTCAATGCCGAAAAGAAGCGAGGGGTCAACCATTACCATTCCGTTTCTGAAAGGGTGAGCCTTGTAAAGAAGTATGCCGTTATCCCTGCAGAGCTGTGACACCTCTTTAAGAGGTCTTCTGTTGATGTTCACATTATCTCTCAAAAACTGCTCCGTCACACCGTAAAGCAGAAAATCGTTGTCGCCGACGGTTGTAAGGGCAAGCTCACAGCCAAAGAACACTTTTAAGCCGAGCTTGTCGCCCTCCTCCTTTGCCGTATTGTAACCACTCATATACCTCGTGATAGTTTCCTGCCATTTTTCCCCTGACATTTCCTCGCCGAAAAGGCAGGCATTTATGTGCTCTGTTATCACAATGGCATCATATGCCGTTTGCTCCTTATATGTTTTGACAACCTCTCTTGCAGGAATCTCCGAGCATCGGCTGACTTCCTTTGTATGGACGTGCAAATCAATTAACATTGTTTATTTTTCCTCTTTTCCCCTTTGGATTTAAATTGCGTTTTTTTACTCTCAATCGTCGGACAAAGCCTCACTTTTTAAAATACTGATAAAGCGAACACTTAATCATTCCGTTATAAAGCTTTCTCACCTTGTCTGCTTTCCTGCCGTAAAGACGTTCAAATTCCTCCTCGGAGGTAATAAGGTACATCTGCCACGGTGGCACAACCTTTGAGAAAACCTTGCCCATTTTGCGATAAAGCTCGCGGGCTTCGGAAATGCTCGACATACGCTCACCATATGGCGGATTGCACACAAGCGTTGTGCGCAAGTCATGCTTTTCAATGCGCAATGCGTCCTTCTGGAAAACATCTATACTTTCCGCAACGCCTGCACGCTTTGCATTTTCCGTTGCAAGAGAAACGCATTTCGGGTCAATATCCGAGGCAAAAACGTGAAAATCGCTTTTTACAACAGCTTCCCTCGCCTGCTCTCTGGCATTGCGCCACACAGCTTTTGGGATAAACTCAAAATGCTCGGCGGCAAAGCGTCGGTTAATTCCGGGAGCAATATTGTTCATCATGAGAGCTGCTTCAACGGCAAGAGTGCCCGAACCGCAGAAAGGGTCCCACATAAGGACATTCTCTCTTGGTCTTGAAAGCTTCACGATTGCCGCCGCAAGTGTTTCTCTTATGGGAGCATCATTTGCCTCAAGGCGATAACCCCTCTTGAAAAGCGGATTTCCGCTTGTGTCAATCATCAGGCACGCCTTGTCGTTGAGAATGAAAAACTCAACACGGATTTTCGTTTTGCTTTCGGGAAAAATCGAAATATTATACTTTGTTCTGAGGCGTTCGACAATTGCTTTTTTAGCAATACTCTGGCAGTCGGGAATACTGAAAAGCTTTGAACGGATTGAGTGACCTGTCACGGGGAAAGCGTCCTCCATGCCGATAAAATCCTCCCAGGGCAAGGCTTTTACGCCATCAAAAAGCTCTGTAAAGCTCTCTGCGGTGAATGAGCCGACTTCTATATAAACCCTCTCTGCATAGCGAAGCCACATATTGCATCTTGCAATTGCAGAAATATCACCGCTGAAATAAACTCTGCCGTCAATTGTTTCCCGGCGTTTATAACCAAGAGCGTCGATTTCCTCGCCCACCATTCCCTCAAGTCCGAAAAGGCAGGTTGCCACATAATTAAATGTCTGATTCATATTGTTTATCCTTTATTTTTATTGCCTTGCTTGTTCTCATCAAGCTCGCTGTAAAGCTCGGTGTAAGAGCTGTTTTCGTTTTCAAATTTTGAACGTATTCCTCTTATAATGAGGTAAACGGCGCATATCACGGCATAGGCAACAAAAAAGATAAAGGACATATATGCAAACTGTCCGAGAAGCGAAAAGTTGCCCAAAAGCACAAAAAATGAAACGTAAAAGCCAACATAGCAAATCGCAAAATTTATGAGCACCTTGAAAACAATATCAAAGCTCACCGCCGAGGAAACGCTGATGGCAAGTGACACAAACGCCGAGAAGCAAAGGAGTGCGCCGAAAAGAATGAGCTTTGTGTAAATATAGGCAAAACCGTCCTCGCCCATGGCAACATCACCCGAGAATGCCGTTCCCGCAATTAAAAAGGCAAGAGTGCCAACAGTGAAGAACACGCAGGTTCTCTTTATAAATTCCGAAATTTCCCTTAAAATCATAAATCATGTTTTCCTTTCTTTAATTTGCAAAATTTTCCTTATATATTTTACACCAATACCCTCTGTCTTTCAACAGCTTCACACTTCAACGGTTTTAATTTTTTGTTAAATCATATTTATTTTATAAAATATTATTGAAAGAACAGTTATTGTGTGGTAAAATATACGGAGTAATGTTGTTTTCGGGAGGCGACGGTCATAAAGAGAACCGACACAAAAAGCCTTGCACTTTCTGCCATGCTTTCGGCGGTTGGGGCAGTGCTTGTTATAATAGGAGGATTTTTTGAAATCCTTGACCTCACGGCAGCATCGGCAGCTTGCCTTGCGGTGCTTGTTGCGAGGGAAGAATTAACTGCAAAGCGTGCTTGGCTCGTTTATGCTGTTTCCTCCGTGGCTTCCCTCATTTTCATGCCGCTAAGACCTGCAACGCTTTACTATGTCCTTTTTCTCGGGCATTATCCCATTCTCAAAACGGTCATCGAAAGGCACACGGTAAAGTGCGTTCCCATTGGCATTATCATAAAGCTTGCACTTTTCAATGCCTGCGTTGGAGTGCTTGCATTTATCACGGTAAAGTTTGTTGGCATTGAGGAGGGGTTCACAACGGCAATGCTTGTTGTGACGCTTGTTGCGGCAAACGTTTTTCTCTTCGCCTACGACCTTTTTCTCAACGTTGCGGCGATAATTTACAGATACCGTTTCAAGGGCAAGCTTTTCAAATAAGGGCATAAAGACGTCCCACCCCCTCTGATTCTCATGCGAATGCTCTTGAACGACGGCACGCAGTATTCACTCAAAAGGAAGTATAATATGAAGAAAAATTTCACTCTGATAGGTCACCACCTGACCCATTCCATCTCCCCTCTTATCCAGAACACTCTGTTTTCCCTTTCAGGCTATGACGGCGAATACGACATCACGGAAATTGCCCCCGAAGATATTCCCAAAAGGCTTCCCGAGGTTATCCGTGAATTTGACGGCTTCAACATCACAATCCCCCACAAGGTTGTGTCAATTCCTTTTCTTGACGAGCTTTCCCCCGAAGCAAAAAAGCTCGGCTCGGTTAACACCGTTGTCAAGCAGAACGGAAAAGTTGTGGGACACAACACCGACTATTTCGGCTTCACAAGAGCGCTCGAAAAGGGAGGTCTTGCGGCTGACAGAGAGGTTCTTCTTTTAGGAAGCGGCGGAGTTTGCAAAACCTTTGCCCATGCGCTTTGCGACATGGGTGCGCATCTCACAATTGCCGCACGAAACGCCGCAAGCTCTGCGGAATTGGCAGACGAGATTGAGGCGGCATATAATGTAAGACCGGCTGTTCTTTCCCTTGAGGACACCGAAGCTATAAAATCACTTGACAATCCGCTTATTGTCAACGGAACACCCGTTGGTATGTTCCCGAAGGTTGGAGTTTCTCCCATTTCAGAAGAAGCAGTTAAGGATTGCTCGGGTGTTTTTGATGCAATTTACAATCCTTCCGAAACAGAGCTTCTGCGAATTGCCGCAAAGCATGGTATCCATGGCGAAAACGGACTCTGGATGCTCATTCTTCAGGCTGTGAAGGCGCAGGAGCTCTGGACAGGCTGCACTTTCACGGACAGTCAGCTTGACATTGTGGCAAAGGCTTGCGAAAAAGAACTTGAAAAGAGGAACAATTCTTGAATAACATCTATCTTTGCGGCTTTATGGGCTGCGGAAAAACCACAGTTGGAAAAGGACTTGCAAACGAAACAGGTCACCCATTTATGGATGTGGACGACGAAATTGTTTCAAGACACGGAGTAATTTCCGAGATTTTCGCAACACAGGGCGAGGAGGCTTTCAGAAAAATTGAAACCGAGGTCCTGCGTGAAATTTCCCAAAACTCCGAGGGCGCAATAATTTCAACCGGCGGCGGCTGTGTAATGCGTCCCGAAAATGTTGAAATAATGAAAGAACACGGAAGAATCGTGTTTCTCGACACACCTTTCGGGCATTGTCTGACAAGAATCCTCGGCGACAAAAGCCGTCCCATGGCAAAGGGCGGAAAGGAGGAAATCTCTGCCCTTTACAACAAAAGAATCGGAACATATTCGTCCTGCGCAAACATAACCGTTCGCCCCGAAAAAACAGCGGCAAGAACAGTTGCAAGGCTTGCAAAAATGCTTTTCCCGGAGCAATTTGAAAAGCAAAGCGCAAAAATCGCCGCAGATGCTGAGAAATACAAATATTTTGTCAGCGTACCCTCGGCAATGCTTTATTCCGAGCCGGCAATTGAGGCAGAATGTGTTGACGAAGCTCTTTACGGAACTCTTATTTGCATAACAGATGAAACAGATGGGGATTATACCGAAAGCATGGTGCTTTGCGAAACATATTACGGCTATAAAGGCTATATCCGCAGAAAGCACATTCAGCCTGTGACAGGAGGAATACACAAGGTTACAAAAACAGTTTTCTCCCCGTGGTGCGACCTGCTTCCGACGCCTGAATACAAACATTCTCCAATTGCTGTTCTGCCAAGAGGCTCTGTGGTGGAATATATCCATGATGCAGGCGAACGCTTCTGCAGGGTGTTTTACGGCAAAAAGCGTTACTTTGTGCGCAAGGAAAATCTTGTGCCACAGTATGAGGACAACATGGAAACCGGCGAAAAAATTGCCGCAAACGCTCTTTTGTATGTTGGCACGCCATATCGTTGGGGCGGAAAAAGTCCATCGGGCATTGACTGCTCGGGTCTTGCATTTATGGCACACAGTCTTTGCGGTGTCCCATTGTTCAGAGATGCGGTTTTCAAGGAGGAATTTGTAACGGAAATTACCCATGACGAGCTTCGTCCGGGCGACCTTGTTTACTTCAAAGGTCATGTGGCAATTTTCATAGGCGACGGCAAAATCGTCCATGCCTCTGCAAGTCTCGGTCGTGTTGCGGTTGCACCCCTTTGCGAAATCGGACTTGAAGTTTTACACTTCGCAAGGGCAAAATATGACATTTGATTCTTGCAAAGTTCCCATTGAAGAGTTCACGTCTGTTTTTTTCATCTCCAAGAACATATTGTAAACTTTTAAGGATTTTCACAGATTCATCACATTCGGGTGATATAATGTTTTTTATGCGTATGGTTACACTTGGCGTTGCCGTACAAAAATGTCCGAAAACAAATTTTTATAACGAAAGGTCAGGAAAAAAACAATGAAAAAGATTCTTGCACTTGTAATTTGCGCCGTCCTTGCATTCTCTGCACTTTGCGGCTGCGACAAAATCCCCCAGGTTAACCCCAATGGAGAAAACATCACCGACAACACTCAACCCGAAAACGCAGCCCCCTCCGCAATACTCACCATCGGCGAGTATGTTGTTGACAGAAGTTCTTATGAGTATTTCTTCAAAACAATTCAGAAGGACTATATGACAAATGGCGAAGAAGTTGATTTTTCAAGCGAAGAATTCAAGACACAGTTCAACACCGAAATTGAAAGCTATTTCAAGTCCAACGCCGCAACATATAACTACGCAAAATCTGTCGGCGTTGACGTTGACAACATCGATCAGGCAAAGATTGACGAAATCACCGCTTACTACACCCAGATGTTCTCGCTCTATTACGGCGTTGACATCAACGAGCTTTACGGAGAACAGCTTCCCGAAATGATGAAGCTCATCGCAATCAACGATGAAATCTCCCTTGCGGAAATGAAAAAGGTTTCCGATGAAGAAATCACAAAATATGTAAACGAAAACTACGCTTCCGCAAAGCACATTCTCATCGGCACAACCGACGAGAACGGAACCGCACTCACAGGCGATGCCCTTGAAGCAAAGAAGAAGCTTGCAAACGACGTTTACAATAAGGCAATTGCAGGCGAAGATTTCGATGCACTTGTCAAGGAATACGGCGAGGACCCCGGCATGGAAGCAAATCCCGACGGTTACACCTTTGGCCCCGGCGAAATGGTTGAAGAATTCTATCAGGGAACACTTGCTCTTGAGGATAACGAAATCGGCGAGCCTGTTGAAACAAGCTATGGCTACCACATCATAAAGCGTCTTCCCCTTGCTCTCACCGCCGAGGAAATTGCTGAAAACAGAGACACCTATGCTTACGCAATTATCGAAGCAAACGGTACAGTTGCAGCAATTCAGTCTGCAATTCAGGCTCTTATCGACACAACACCCGTTGTATATGGCGAGGGTTATGACGAAATAACCTTTGACACCTTCAAGGCAGAAATCGAAGCGGAAATTGCAGCAGAAGAAGCCGCAGCCGCAGAGGAAGCAGCAAAAGCAGAAGCAGAAGCAGAAGCAGAGACCGAGGCTGAAACAGAAACCGAAACTGAAGCAGAATAACAACTTTTTGGGGCGTTTTTGCCCTCAAAACCATAAGCAATTCACCCCGATTTAAAGCGTTTCGGGGTGTTCAAAGGGGTGCTTTTCAAGAAAAGCACCCCTTTCTTTTTTGGAGCAAAGTCCCATAGATTTACAGGCAAGACGTGACAGTTTTCACCTGCCCTTATTTTTGTGCATTTTTCAAACCGAACACTTGGCATCAAAGCAAAACCAAAGCAAGCAATGCAAGAGGAACAAGACTGTCCTTTTCGTTTTTGCCGTCAGGCTCATCGTCATCTGCACCAAGAAGAAACAGGGCAATAAGCGCAAAAATTATAAAATCCTCCGTTGAAAGCTCCGAAAAAACGCCGGAGGAATGTTTTGACATATTCTTGCTCAAACGTTCGATAAGTCCCATGTCTTTTTTTGATTTTGCCGGTGTATTGGCGAAGGTTTGGATTTCCCGGTTGTTTTCTTTTTCATCGGGTGTCTGCTCATCGGGCAAATCTGTGTTTTCGGCAGCTTGCTCCGAGTGTGTGTCGGCTTGAATGTCGTTGTCTGAAACCAGATCATCTGTTTTGGGACGGCTTGACGGAAAAGATGTGTGCAAGCGTGGCTTCAAATCGGCTCTGTCCTCGTGAACGCTCCGTTCCATTCCCATAAAAACGCCGGGTTCGGGAAAGCTCTGAACAGGTATTTTCCGTCCTTGCATAACTTCTTGCGGCTTATTATAATTTCTCGCATACATATGTAAATCTCCCCCTTTCAGCCAATTTTGTACATTCCCAACAGCTTTGCCGCCCCAAGAAGCCTTACAACAAGCTCACACGTTTCACGCTTGTGATTTCCAAGATACGGCTTCAAAGCGTTGAGAAGCACAATGCTTTTGTCAACGTCCCCCGGAATTTTAAACCCCGGACCGAGAAGTCCCGACAAAAGACCTGCATCCCCGGTCTGACCTGAAATTGTCGGAACTGCATTTTCGCTTTTTTCTGTTTGGCCGTTTGACAAGCTTTCGCCGTCGGAAGCGGTGTTGTCAGAGATGGTCTGTGCCGAAGCTCCGTCATCAGCTTGCGGCTGTTCGGGTGTGGGCATGGGCGATTGTGCCATAAAACCCGAGGCGATTCTGGCAAGTGTCTTGAGATTCTCCGGGTCAGAAAGCAAAGCATTGATTTTGTCCTGCGGATTATCCATTCTGCACTCTCTCCTTTCTCAAATTGTGCGCTTCACATTCCGTTTTTCAAGCTGTCGGCGATTGCCTGTGCCTTGTCTTTTCCAAACATTTTTATCATGCGTTCAGCATCCTCGGGAGTCAGGGAAGAAATGATGGCTCGCAATCTTTCGGGATTTGACAGCATGAGGGCGATTTTGTTTTTATCAGCACCTGCGGCAACGGCGGCTTGTTCAAGGCGTTTTTTGAGCTGTTCGTCGGAAAGATTGAGAAACTCGGAAAGGTTGGATTGATTTATCATGAAAAAGCTCCTTTTTAAATGTTTCATATGAACATTATATGCAATATAGCTGTGTGGTGACAAAAAGAAAATCAAGGGACACCCACATTGGTATCCCTTGAAGTATAGTTATCTGTTGCTTTCCTTTGAGTATCTTTCGATGTCCCTCTGTGCCTGCTTTTTGGCATCGGTTTCACGTTTATCGTATAGCTTTTTACCCTTACAAAGTCCTATTTCAACCTTCACCCTTGAGCCGACAAAGTACATTTTCAGCGGCACAATTGAATAGCCTTGCGTTCCCACAAGTCCGAAAAGCTTCATTATTTCACGCTTGTGCATGAGAAGCTTTCTGTCACGCATGGGTTCGCGGTTGAAAATGTTGCCCTTTTCATATGGGCTTATGTGGATACCTGTTGCAAAAATCTCGCCCTTGATTATGCGGCAATAGGAATCCTTCATGTTTACTGCACCCTGACGTATGCTCTTGACCTCGGTGCCGAAAAGCTCGATACCTGCTTCAAAGGTTTGCTCGATAAAATAATCGTGATATGCTTTTTTATTCTGTGCGGCGATTTTTATTTCCTTATTCTTATCCGTAAGTATCAGCTCCTTTCGATAACTTGTGGTTAATATTATTCGTAGTCCATTGTCGGAATAACGGACGGTTCACACTTGAGAGCTTTAAGAACGAAATGCGTTTCAGTTGTGCTGACGCCCTTCATGCTCTTTATCCGACGGTGTATCTGGTTGAGGCTGTCGGTTGAATCGGTGATAATTTTGAGCATAAAATCAAATTCACCCGTAAGATAATAGCACGACTGAATGTTCGGATTGCGCTCTACCATTGCAACAAAATCGTCATAATATTTGGGATGCTCAAGGCTGACCTCCATTATGGCAATGAGGTCATTGCCAAGTGATTTCTGATTGAGCGTTACGGTGTATTTTTCAATTATATCCGACTGCTCAAGCTTTTTTATTCTTTCAATGACCGCAGAAACCGAAAGATTAACCTTTTTGCCGATTTCCGAAGAAGTCATTCTTGCGTTTTCCTTAAGGCACGATAATATTGTGAAATCAAGTTCATCCATCAAAATCGCCTCCACACAATTTTTTTCGTTTGCACCTTATTATAACGTAAAAAATTCGTTTTGTCAACCGTTTTTTTGATATATTTTCACTTTTTTCAAAAAAATTTATTCTCCGCACTTCTCGTCTAAAAAGCTTTATATACCCATATTTTTCGCATTTACCCGAGCTTTCGTCAAGAACCGCATGGAGCTTTATGTCATAGTATGTAGTAAAGCATCTCAAAGAGGTGCTTTGATGAGTGAAAAGCAGTGGCAGGCGGTGCTATGGGCTTGCCGTCCCCCCTTGGCAATGTCCACGGCTTTGCCTTTCACGCAACTTCATCGCATCGGCTCTCGATGCATACTTTAAGGAGGAAATATTTATGGCTTGCTTGGGTAATTCTTTCACAGACGACAACAACATCTGGATCATCATCCTCATCGCCCTCATCTTCCTTTGCTGCTTCTGCGGCAACAACTAAATGAGGTATGTGGGGCAATGCCCCACGCCCTGTCAAAGGGGTACTTTGTCTGAAAAGTACCCTTTTGAATCCCCGTGAAGTCCGCAGAAAAACAAAGTTTTTATCATGGAAGCTATCGGGGAAATTCATATTTTTAAGGGTATGCAAAAATCTTGTGCATACCCTTAATTATTTTGTCGTTTTGAAAAAAGTATTCAGTCCGGAAACAGATTTTTTCTTTAATGTCTGACTTTTTACATAAGCTTGTTTTTTTGCCTGTATTCTTTCGGAGTGTTTCCGATGCGTTTGCGAAAGCACTGGGAAAAATATGAAACGTCTGAAAATCCACATTCCGAGGCAACAAATGCAACAGGCAAGTCTGTTTCGGCAAGGCGGTTTTGCGCTTCCCTCAGACGATAGTTTATTATGTAATCACGAAGTCCTGTTCCAAGGTGTTTTTTAAAAAGGCGGTTAAGATGATAAGGATGATAACCGACGAATTTTGCCACATCTTCATTTGAAATTTCCGTTTTGAAAGATGCTCTTATGTATTCCATTGCACGACGCACAGGCGCAGGCTTTGCGGTTGTTTGCTCCGAGAGCATTGAAATAAGGGCGGTTTTGAGGTATGCCGAGGAAATATCACGGTAAAAATCTGCGGGTTCTTCCTCTCGGAACATATCTGTAATTCGTGTAAGAAGCCCAACAACACTTTGACTTTCCGCGAAGAACCTGGGTTTTTCAAGAAGTGGGATCTCCGCCTCGGCATACTTTTTAACTCCGTCCCACAGCGAATACTCAAATGTATGATGAAGCTCGGAAAAGCAGCTGAACTCATCTGTCAGGTCAAAATTCAAAACCAGCATAAGAACGCCGTCATCGTCGGTATATCCATAAAACGAATAAGGCGTGTATGCGTTGATAAACAGGGCATTTCCGGCAGAAATTGTGAAATTATCAAAGTCTGTCGGGAGAGAATCGGATTGCGGATTCTTTTTGCAAACCTTTGCATTTGCCTCACCCTCAAGGCAGACAAACAGGCGGTTATCGTGACCCATGCACAGCTTTTTAGAGCTTTCGGTGAGCTTTTGGATTCTTGCGTATCGGATATAAGGGTTGAGTTTTTCAAGCATAGCAAGCCTCTGATGTTTGTTTTACAACATTTTTTGTTATATTTCAACTTTTATTATAACTGTAAAATGGTATAATGTAGTTACAGAAGCGTAAATATTTTTGAAATGACAAATATTTTGAAAAACAACAATTCAGGAGGTAACCCCATGAGAACAAAAATAACGCTTGCCGTAATAGGTTGCGGAGCTTTTGCGGATTTTTTCATTGAGCTTTACAAAAAGCATCCCGACGTTGAAAAGGTTTATGTTTGCGACATAATCAAGGAAAGGCAGAATGCGTTCTGCAAGAAATTCAACGTTGAGGGCATTGACAGTTTCGAGGAAGCACTGAAGAACAAGAAAATAAACGCTATTGCAATTTTCACTCAGCGTCACCTTCACGGAAAAATGGCAGTGGATGCACTTTATGCAGGAAAGCACGTTTATTCCGCAGTTCCCTCGGGAATCTCCGTTGAGGAAATCATGGCGATTGAGGAAGCGGTGAGAAAGACAGGGCTTATCTATCACACAGGCGAAACCGGTTATTACAGAGCGTGCACCTGTCTTTGCCGTGACGGTTATGTAAGAGGAGCATTCGGCGACTTTGTATATGGCGAATCCCAATATAACCACGACATGAGAAATATGTACGGCTCATACAAGCACTCCGGCGGAGAAAAGTGGACCGAGGTTGCAGGTTTTCCTCCCACATATTACCCCACCCATTCAACTGCAATGATTCTCGGCTGTATGCCCGGTGCATACATCAAAAAGGTATCCGCAATGGGCTTTATCGAGAGAGAAGACCGTGACATTTTCGGAACAGACGGTCAGAATCTCTGGAACAATCCTTTTACCAACACAGCCATGCTTTGCGACATTTCCAACGGAGGTGTTGCAAGAATAAGCGAAAACAGACGTGTTTGCTGGGCAGCACCCGAATCCTACATTTCTCAGTTCTACGGAACAAAGCGTTCATATGAATTTTCCGTTGCTCACCACTATCTTTCCAAGTGGGAACCTTGCGACGATTTGAGAGCTGACGGCAAAAAGCCTCAGACACTTCGTGACATAACCGACGTTATGCTTCCCGAATCGGTTGTTGCCGCCCTCAAAGCAAACGAGGCAGACGGTGTTCAGAAAATCGCCAACGGCGCAGGCTTCCTTGAATCCTCGCCCATTCAGCCCACAGGCAGACTTCCCGAAAGCTTCAGAGGCCTTGAAAACGGTCACAACGGCTGTCATCACTTCATGGTTGACGACTTCTGCAAAGCTGTTGCCGAAAACAAGCTTTCCCCCACAAATATCTGGCAGGCTGCACGCTTCAATATTCCCGGTATAATCGCATTTGAATCCGCACTCCACGGCGGCGTCCTCATGGATGTGCCCGACCTCGGCGAGCCCCCCGCAGAATGGGAAATGCTCAATCCCGACGGCGTCTACGGCACAGACGAGCTTTGCGCAAAGGTACTTGAAGTTTAATTGTTATGTTCCTTTCTTGAAAGAAAGGAACCGAAAGAACTTTATAACAGGAAAGAATTTATTTTTTCCGAACTTTGCTGTTACAAGGCAAAGGAAAGTGCTAAAGTTTTTCGGTTTTATTCCTTTCTTGAAAGAAAGGAACCGAAAGAACTTTATAACAGGGAAGAATTTATTTTTCCCGACCTTGCTGTTACAAGGCAAAAAAATTATAAAAGCTTGAGTTATAAACACTAACACAAAAAAGGCACGAGTCCCGAATCGGGGCTCGTGCCTCATTTACTTTATTTCAATTTATACCGTTGTCGCATAAACTTATGCCCAGAACATACCGTTGGGCTTATCCTCGGAAATAATAACGTCCTTGAGGAACTTGATAGCCTTTTCAAGACCTTCCTTGCTTGTCATGAAGCTGTCCTCATGCTCAATGGACATAACGTGATTGTAGCCAACGAGCTGGAGCATAGAAACCATTTCCTTCCAGGCTTCAACGCTTGTGCCGTAGCCAAGGCTGCGGAATACCCAGCTTCTGTTGATTTCATCGCCGTAGTGCTTGGTGTCAAGAACGCCGTTCACTGCGGTGTTATACTTGTCAATCTTTGTATCCTTTGCGTGGAAGTGGAACATTGCGCCTGCCTTACCGATTTCACGGATAGCCTGTGCAGGGTCGATACCTTGCCAGATAAGGTGGGAAGGGTCAAAGTTTGCACCGATGCAATCGCCGACAGCGTTACGGAGCTTGAAGAGAGTTTCTGTGTTATAAACGCAGAAGCCGGGGTGCATTTCAAAGGCAATCTTTGTTACGCCATACTTCTTTGCAACCTCTGCCTTTTTCTGCCAGTAAGGAATGAGTATGTCGTTCCACTGATAGTCAAGAACCTTGAGGTATTCGTCGGGCCAGGGGCAAGTTACCCAGTTGGGCATTTTATCTTCAGGGCTTCCGCCGGGACAACCGGAGAAGGTGATAACTGTGTCGAGTTCAAGCTCGTTTGCAAGCTTGCAGGCTCTGTCAAATTCGTAGTCGCACTTTGCGGCAAAATCCTTGTCGGGGGACACAGCATTACCGTGAACGGAAAGTGCGGAGATGATTGTGCCATACTTGGGGAAAAGCTCCTTGTAAGCCTTGAGCTTTGCCTTATCAGCAAGAAGCTCTTCAGGCTTGGAATGAGCGTCTCCGGGATAACCGCCAACGCCGATTTCAACGGCTTCAACGCCGAGGGATGTAACGTACTTAAGCATTTCCTCAACGGGCATACTTCCGAGAGGCACTGTGACAAGACCGAGTTTCATGGTAAAATCTCCTTTTTAATTATAATGTTTTCACCGGGCAACCTTTTTGAGGTTGTTCGCCGTAATTATTTATTTTCAAAGTAGTAAGGCTTACCTGTCTTTGCGGATTCATAGATACCCTCAAGAATCTGAGTTACGCAATAAGCCTGTTCGGGAAGAACAACAGGATCGGTGTCGTTGATAATTGCATTTATCCAGGCCTGCGCTTCTCTGTCTGCGGGAGAGCCGTTTCCCGCACCGTCATAGAAAGCAACGCCGCCTGCCTTGAGCTCGGGAGTCTTTGTGTACTGTCTGCCGCACTCAACGCCGTTGATTCTGACTGTGCCTGTGAATGTATCAAGGCCTTCCTTTGTACCGCAGAGCTGATAACGTGTTTCACGCACTTCGAGAGTGTTGAGTGCCCATGCGGATTCAAGAACGATTGTCGCACCGTTTTCCATAACGATAAAGCCGAAAGCAGAATCTTCAACGGTGAAGTCTTCAGGCTTCCAGTCGCCCCATGCGTTGCCTGTTCTTGTCTGGTTGTTGAGCTTGTGATATGTAGTACCAACGCAATACTTGGGCTTATAGTTATTCATCATCCAGAGAGTGAGGTCAAGAGCATGAGTACCGATGTCGATAAGGGGGCCGCCGCCCTGTTCATATTCATTGAGGAACACGCCCCATGTGGGAACTGCACGACGTCTTATAGCGTGGGACTTTGCGAAATAGATGTCACCGAGGTTGCCGTTGTCGCAGTATTCCTTTGCAAACTGGTTTTCAGCCGCCTGTCTGTTCTGATAGCCGATGGAGAGCTTTTTGCCTGTTCTCTTTGCGGCATCAATCATCTTTTTAGCTTCTGCGGAGTTGATAGCCATAGGCTTTTCGCACATAACGTGCTTACCTGCTTCAAGGGCATCAACCGTGATAAAGCTGTGGCTTCTGTTAGGTGTGCAGACGTGAACAACGTCGATTGTCTTGTCGGCAAGGAGTTCCTTGTAATCTGTATAATACTTTGCGTCGGGAGTACCGAAATCCTTAGCCGCCTTCTGAGCCTTCCATTCAACGATGTCACAGAAAGCAACCATTTCCGCTTCCTTAACCTTTTTAAGGGACGGCATATGCTTTCCGTTAGCGATACCGCCGCAACCGATAATACCAATTCTGAGCTTTTCCATTTGAAAATACCTCCTGTTCTTTGGTGCTTGAAAAAATGGGTTTTCGTCGGGTTCTGCGACCCTCAAACCGCACCTATGTTAATATTATCACATTTATTCATGATTTGCAAGAGGTTTGGGGGAAAATTTTCTTTTTATACAAATTTTTATTGATGTATGAACCCAAAGAGAGATTCTGCAAAATCCCCCACCTTTTTCAGATGCAAAACAGTTTTTGCTTTGCAACTCCAAGGAAGCATCTTTGTCAAGTGTTTTTACGTTTAGTTCTAATGTTTTTAGCACATTCATAATTTGTATTAAAAGCATTATAATAAATAGTGTAAACACTTTTTAAGAGGTAAAATGCAATGAACAAATTCAACAAGGACAATGCCGAGATTGGTGCAAGAATCAAAGAAATACGTTTAAAGCGGAATATGACGCAAGAGGTTTTGTCCGAAAAGGCAGGCATTTGTTCTCCTCAACAAATGAGCAATATTGAGAGAGGTCTGGCGGGACTTTCAATCGCAAGGTTAAAGGATGTTTGCAAAATCCTTGACGTTGATGCCGACTATATACTGTTTGGCATCACAAGCAAAAATGCCGGCACGGTGTTAAACACTTATCTTTCTCAAATGACCGACGAACAAATTGCAAACCTGCTTGATATTGTGAAAGTCTATGCGAAATCCTGTGGTATAAAAGAATAAAACTCTGACGTAAAAGGAAATCCGTCCCCAAAAGGACGGATTTCTTTTTTCAACACCTTTTTAATCTTTCTTCATCAGACGGAATTCGTTTTTCCTGCACTCAATAACGCCCTCACGCTTCAGCTTTCCAATTTCAACCGAAAGCCCACTCCTGTCAACCTCAAGAAAATCCGCAAGCTCCTGCCTGTCAAACGGAATAATAAACCTTTCGCTTGCGTTCTTCTTCGCCTGATGCGAAAGATATGCAATCAGCTTTTCCCGGGTCGTGCGCTTGGACATAATATCAAGCTTCTGATGAAAAACCAGGTTCTTTCCCGCAACAATTTTAAGAAGATTGTATATCATTTTGCTGTGAAACTCGCAAGCGTTTGAGCAAGTGCGTATAATGCGGGCACAATCTATAAGCAAAATATCGCAATTGTCCGTGGCAACAATGTCCACCGGACTCTTTTTCATGTCCGCACACGCAAAGCTCTCGCCAAACAGCTCCGACGGCTCAACTGTTGCCATTATGCTCCTGTTGCCGTAATAATCTATGCGCATAAGCCTTATTTCGCCACTCAACACAATCCCGATCAAACCAACCTCGTCCCCCTCGGACACAATAGTCTGATTTCTCGCATATTTAACAAGCTTTGCTCCAAGACAGCCAAGCATCCCCATGAGATTTCCGTCCTCAATGCCGTCAAACAAAATACACTTGCGAAGTATCTCAAAATATTTTTTCATAAAGCCTCCGTTTTGTTGAATTTTCAACATACTTTCGTTTTTTATTATACTATAATATAAATGTAAAGTCAAGAGCCAAAATCAACTTTTGACAAACATTTTTATAACGGAGCTTCAATTCCGTAAATAAAAAACATTGCAGGAAAAGCTTCCTCAAAAATGTGAAAAACAACGAAAAACGGAGGTACACACCATGATAAGAAAAATAATCAGAATTGACGAAGAAAAATGCAACGGTTGCGGAGCTTGTGCGTCAGCCTGTCACGAAGGCGCAATTGAAATGGTAAACGGAAAAGCAACTCTCACTCGTGAAGATTACTGCGATGGTCTCGGCGATTGCCTCCCTGCTTGCCCAACCGGCGCAATAACCTTTGAGGAAAGAGAAGCTCCCACCTATGATGAAGAAGCTGTCCGCAAGGCAAAAATGCAAAAGCACGGAGTTGGCGCAAAGCTCCCATGCGGCTGTCCCGGCACGCAGTCAAAGCAGCTTGAAAGAAAACATTCTACACCTGTTGCATCGTGCGCAAGTGTCGAAAGTCAGCTCATGCAATGGCCTGTGCAAATAAAGCTTGTACCTGTCAACGCCCCATACTTTGACGGCGCAAACCTGCTTGTTGCCGCCGATTGCACAGCCTACGCTTACGGCAATTTCCACAATGAATTTATACGCAATAAAATAACCCTCATCGGTTGCCCCAAGCTCGACGAAGGTGACTACTCCGAAAAACTGACACAGATTATTGCAAATAATGATATAAAGAGTGTTACGGTTGTGCGTATGGAGGTTCCCTGCTGTGGCGGCATTGAAAACGCCGTAAAACGTGCGCTCATGGCAAGCGGAAAATTCATTCCCTGGAGAGTTGTCACAATCTCAACCGACGGAAACATTGTAGAATAATCAGGGGGCGATGACCTCGCCCCCTACGCACTTGCCACATTTCACGGTGTTTTTTCCTCGCCGGACGACTGCGCTCCCACTGCAATAATCTCAAGCACAGATTTTGCACAAAGTATAAGAAGCGGCAATACAAATATACCCCAAACGCCAAAAAGCTTGATTCCAACATACATTCCCACAAGTGTTAGCGGCGGATAAAGACCAATGCTCTTTCCCACGATTTTCGGCTCGGAAAACTGCCTGATAAGTGCCACAAGCACATACAGCGTCAAAACTCCCGCACCCATAAAAGTGTTTCCCATTGCAAATGCCACAAAAGACCACGGAATAAGCACAGTTCCCGTTCCAAGCACCGGAAGAACATCAACAATTGCCACAATTATCGCAAGGCTGAATGCATACGGCAGACGCAAAAACAAAAAGCCGATATAAAGCTCGGTAAAAGTCATAAGAAGAATGAACAAATATGCCCTGACATATTTAAACACTGCCGAGGCTACCTTTGATTTCGCCGCTGAAACAAGCTTTTTTGTGTTTTTTGGAAACAGCTCCGACAAATATGCGGTGATTTTTTCAAGGTCAACCGAAAAATAAAATGTCGAAATAACCGTCACCGCCACAAAAACAAGGGCATACGGAACAGCCTTTGCCGTTGCGGCAATCGCCTCACCAAGTGCCGTGGTAAAACCCGGCAAAATGCGTGTTAAAAGTGCCGAAAGCCTGTCCGCAGGCGAAAGCTCCGACAAATTGAGAAAAGGAAGAAAATCCGATATGCGGGCTGTCACGTCTGAAAGTGTTCCGAAAAGAACACCCGAAATGTCCGTTTCGGCTGTCAGATAGTCATAAACAGAGGCAAGCTCATTTGCCATTGTGCCAAAAAGATGAAAGAAAATGTATATAAGTATGCCAAGTATCAGCGTCACCGCCGCCACTGCCGATGCCTTTGAGGTCATTTTTGTTTTTTTCATTATGAAAAGCTTTAGCGGTCTTGACGAAAACGCAACCGAAATCGCTATAATAAACGGCAGAAACACAGGCACAACATATTTGAGAACCAAATATCCTCCAACAACACATATCCCCCAGAACGCCGTGTGTAAAAGTACCTTTTTGCAAAATTCCGTGCTTATAATTTCCCCTCGCCTCCCTTTCGACTTTTTTCCATAAAGCTATTATATACCTTTTTTAAAATTTTAGTCCAATACTTTGAAATCAATGTAGAATTTAAATAAACTATAAGTTTTGATTTACATTTTGTTGTGTATTTTATGTGTAATCAGAAATAAAATATACCCTATTTGTTAACTTATGTTAAGAGCGTGCTTCAACCTCTTTTAACTCCGGAGCAAAGGCATCGGAGGATTTTTTTGTTGTTTCGCCAAGGTAAGCTTTAAATTCCGACACGAAATCAATATGTCAAAAGGAAACAAACTGTCATGTAAATCCCCTGAAAAACGCTTAAATACGTCGCTTTTTATCAAGATTTTCCCTTTTGGTTGATTGTCGGATCGTAATGTGCGTAAAAACTGCCGCAAATCCGCACTTTAGCGTTGTAAAGGGGCAAACAGGAGTCAGCTTTTGTTTTTCAAACAATTGATGAATTGAAGTTTATACGGAATTGTTAAGTTCAGTTACAAGTATTTCTTAAAAAAATAACATAAACCGCCAAAAAAAATGTTGAAGTGACAAAAAATGTTTGCTATAATGTTCCTTGCAAAAAAGATGTGTTGGATTTTAAGTTCAGCACACGAACAATATTCAGAGAGTTCAACCGTTTCGCCGCCCGGGCATCCGAGGGGCGATTTTTGTCCGAAAAATTTCGCTCATGTCGCCATTGTGCATGGGCAAAAGCAGAAAGAAGGGTAGTTTTGGCACCGAAATACAGGAATAATTTTGACACGGAATACACTCTGTGGCAGATTCCCGGAAAGAATACTGCAAATGTCGGCATGGTTGCAAAGTCCGGAAGCGGCATTTGTTTTGTAATAGACGGCGGCACACATGAGGATGCCGACAGGCTTGAAAACTTTATTATCGAAAATTGCGGCGGCAAGGTCGACGCATGGTTTATAACCCACACAACTGCCGACACCGCCGGCGCACTTTCAAAGCTTCTCAAAAGCAGTGGGACACGCATAATCATAGAAAAAATTGTTTATTCCCACCTTGTTCCCGATGAGCTTGAGCTTCACGACAGTGCAAATGCGGCGTTTGCCGAGGATTTCAACCTGACCATTAAAAGCACCGCCTGTCAGAAAGTTGACGTGCGCACAGGCGAACGAATCAAGCTTGACCGAGCTCTTGTTAGGGTTTTCTCCGCTGCCGACACAGGCATCACAGAGGATTTTATAAACAACCGTGGAGTAGTTTACAAATTCAACCTCTGTTGCACTTCCCTGCTCTATGCGGGAAAGCTCGGCAGAGAGGCAGGCACACGACTTCTTGAAAACTATAAAAACGAGTTAAGCTGCGATATTATGCAAATTCCCGGCGGCGGAAAAAACGATGTTCCCGAAGATATTTACAAGCTTGCAAGCCCGGATATATGCATATGGAACGTTGATGAAGCCGATTGGAAGGGCAATGAAGCAGTGAAGCAAACACGGGAGTTTCTCGAACAGCTTGGTGCTTGCGATCACAGGATTTCCTGCAGCGGAAACATCAATGAAATGAAAATCACTTATTGACAGATACGCATTTAAGGAAGCCGCACACGGTTTCCTTTTTTGCTTGCACAGTTGCAACCACATAGCTTTTGCATCACACCTTACATAACGGATTTATCATTTTATTAACGTTTAATTCACCGTAAAATGTTGAAAGGCACAAAGCTCCGATGTATAATAAAGGTTGATGTTTATTTGCGGATATGCAAAAATGTCGGACACGAAATTTTATTTTGAAATTTTCGGCAGACTTCACGGTTGCTTTTCACCGTCTGTCTGCCGATTTTGGTAAACGCAGAAAAGTGTCTTCGCTTTCTTCCGAAAAGCCACACTTGCCGCCGACATTACAAATTATTTTTAACGAGGACTTACACAGAAAATGAGCAGATTTATAGAAAAAATTGACGAAGCAGTGCTTCCGGTAATTCCCCTGAGGGGACTTGTTGTTTTTCCGGGACTTCCCGTCAGCTTTGAAATCAAAAGGTCTAAATCCGTTCTTGCAATGCGGGAAGCGCAAGAGCTCGGACGTGTATTTTTGTGTACACAAAACGACCCCGGAATTGACTCACCCATTGAGGAGAATATGTACACCGTCGGCGTTGTTGCCGAAATCAAGCAGGCAATGAAGCTTCCCGATGAAAGCTACCGCCTTATCGTTGAGGCATCGGGGCGTGCGATTGTAAAATCCTTTGTGTGCTATGAGCCGCACATGAAATGCCGTGTCTATATCAAGGACACATTTGTATCAGAAAGCGGCGGAGTCCGTGGCGAGGCACTCATTCGGGAAACACTTTCCAAAATAGAAAAGCACATCGAAATTCTTCCAAAGGTTTCGGATGAGATAATCGTCACAGCGCAAAGCATAAGAGATCCCGGTATGCTTGCAGATTTTGTTGCTTCAAATTTCCTTTACAGATTCCCCGACAAGCAAGAGGTGCTTGAAGAATTTGACCCCATAAAGCGTCTTGAAAAGGCAATTGTTCTTCTTGAAAACGAAGACGAGGTTTTAAAGGCAGAATATGATATTCATGCAAAGGTGCGTTCCCGAATTGATGGTCTTCAGAAAGAGCGTTATCTGCGTGAACAGTTGAGTGTAATAAGAAACGAGCTTGGCGAGGGCGAGGAATACGACGAGGAAATTGTCGAATACCGTGAAAAAATCGCAAAGATCACCAACGAGGTAGTGCGTGAAAAGCTTGACAAGGAATGTACAAAGCTTTCCAAAACTCCTTACAGCTCTGCCGACAGCACCATTATGCGCAACTATCTCGACACCTGTCTTGAGTTTCCCTGGGACATCATGACAAAAGAACGTTATGATGTTGCCGCCGCAAGAAAGATTCTTGACGAGGATCACGACGGACTTGACAAAATCAAAGAGCGAATCCTTGAATACATTGCTGTAAAGCAGATTTCTCCCGACCTTAAAAGTCAGATTCTTTGCTTTGTTGGCCCTCCCGGCGTTGGAAAAACCTCGGTTGCTTCCTCAATTGCAAGGGCAACGGGACGAAAATTTGTGCGTGTTTCCCTGGGCGGCATAAGAGATGAAGCGGACATAAGAGGTCACAGAAAGACATATGTTGCATCAATGCCCGGACGAATTGCCGAAGCAATAAAGCAGGCAGGCGCAATGAATCCAGTTATTCTTCTTGACGAAATTGACAAGCTGACAAGAGATTCCCACGGCGACCCGTCGGCGGCACTTCTTGAGGTGCTTGACCCGGATCAGAACAAGGAGTTCCGTGACCATTTCATTGAGCTTCCCATAAACCTTTCCGAGTGTATGTTCATCGCAACTGCAAACACTCTTGAAACCGTTCCCCGTCCCCTTATTGACAGAATGGAGATAATCTCCCTTTCGTCTTACACCCCCACTGAAAAGCTTTCAATTATGAAAAATCATCTGCTTCCCAAGGAGCTCAAGCGTCATGGACTCACAAAGCGCAACCTGAACATTTCCGAGGAAGCGGCAGTTATGCTCATTGATAAATACACTAAAGAAGCAGGCGTGCGAAATCTTTCAAAGGAGATTGCCTCCCTTTGCAGAAAGGTTGCACTTAAAATTGTTGAAAGCGGCAAAAAGTCCTATAAAATAACTCCGAAAAACCTTGCGGATTATCTTGGACCTGAAAAGGTGAAAGAACCCGAAACCCAAAAGGAGAATCTCAAAGGCGTTGTAAACGGACTTGCCTGGACAGAGCTTGGAGGCGACATTCTTCAGGTTGAAGCGGTGAGCATGGAGGGCACAGGCAAGCTTGAGCTCACAGGTAAGCTCGGTGATGTTATGAAAGAATCGGCAAAGGCGGCGGTAAGCTACATAAGAAAGCACAGCTGCGAGCTTGGCATAAAGGACGATTTCCACAAAGCTCTTGACATACACATTCATGTTCCCGAAGGAGCTGTTCCTAAGGATGGTCCCTCGGCAGGCGTCACCATGACAACTGCCCTTGTTTCCGAGCTTTCCGGGAAGTCCGTGCGAGGCGATGTTGCCATGACAGGTGAAATAACCCTCACCGGCAGAGTCCTCCCCATCGGCGGTCTTAAAGAGAAAACCATGGCGGCATACAAAGCAGGCATGAAAACCGTTATTATCCCCATGGACAACAAACCAGACCTTGAAGAAATTGACCCCATTGTCAAGCAAAACATCAAATTTGTTCTTGCAGAAAAAATAGACGATGTTCTGAACACTGCACTTGTAAAATAAACAAGACGGAGGTGTATTTATGAATCTCAACAACGTAAACCTTGTTATGACCGCAGGTCTTCCCTCGCAGTTGCCGGGAATAATAAGAACAGATTTACCTCAGGTGGCGTTCTGCGGAAGATCAAATGTGGGAAAAAGCTCACTTATAAATACGCTTCTCGGCAGGAAAAAGCTTGCCCGTGTAAGTGCAGAGCCGGGGAAAACAATCACGGCGAATTTCTATGATGTTGACAACGAGCTTTATCTTGTTGACCTGCCCGGCTACGGATACGCCAAGCGTTCTTTCAGCGAAAGGGACAAATGGAGCAAGCTGTTTGACAAGTATTTTTCACTTGACACGCAGATTCTGTTTCTTCAGCTTGTTGACTTAAAGGTAGGTCTTACCAAGGATGACCTTGTTATGCTTGACTTTCTCAAGCAACAGGATCTCCCCTTTGCAATTGTTGCAACCAAGGCTGACAAGCTCAACAAAACGAACCGCAATCTTTGCATCGGGACCCTTGAAAACCATCCGGAGATTCCGGAGGATGTTGTTATAATTCCATTTTCCTCACAGACCAAAGAGGGCAGAGATGAGCTTTGGGAAATTATCACGGAATTTGCCGATTTTATCAACGGCAAGGATAGCGCAGAAAGCGCAGGCGACGATGTCGAAAGCAACGATGCCAAAGCTTAAAATCAAGTGTTGCGGCAAAACGTGAGATAAATATGTTTTTTCGGGTGTCCCGTTGGGATGCCCGCTTTTTGTTATGTTACAAAATGACATGAAATGCGTTACTGTTTGCCATTGAAAAAGCACAAATAGCATGGTATAATTATTTCAAACAAAAGTACTTTTAGGAGGTTCAAATTCATGCTTAATCTCATAACTCCCCCAATGGGTTGGAACTCATGGAATACCTACGGCTTCAACGTTTGTGAACAGGCGGTGCTTGAGGCGGCAGATGCAATGGTTGAAAAGGGCTACAAAGATTGCGGCTATGAATATGTTGTCATTGACGATACCTGGTCGACAAAACACAGAAACGAGGCAGGAAAGCTTGTTCCCGATCCTCAGAAATTCCCTCACGGAATGAAATATGTTGCCGATTACGTTCACTCAAAGGGACTTAAAATGGGCATTTATTCCTGCGCAGGCGTGCTCACCTGCGGCGGCTATCCCGGAAGCTGCGGATATGAATTTGTTGATGCAAAAACCTTTGCGGAATGGGGTATTGACTACCTCAAATATGACTACTGTCACTTTCCCGACGGCGGCAACTGCAAAATGGCATATCTTACAATGTCAAATGCACTTCGCACCTGTGGTCGTGACATTCTTTTCTCTGCCTGCAACTGGGGCGTGGAAAATCCCGGCGAATGGATGAAGCAGATTGGCGCGCATATGTACCGTTCCGATGTTGACATTCTCAATCACTATCCGTCAATCAAGGAAATCGGAATGCGACAGTTTGACAAGTTCTATCTTTCAAGTCAGGGCTGCTTCAACGACATTGATATGCTCATCTGCGGCGTTACAAAAGAGGGCAGATGCGCAATTCAGGTTGACAAAATCCCCACAAACGAGGAGTTTGAAACTCATTTCGGACTTTGGTGTATGCTCGGAACACCCCTTATCATGGGCGCAGACCTTAAAAACTGCGACGAGTTCAACGAGAAGCTCATGCAAAACAAGGAACTTATAAAAATAAATCAGGACCCCGATTGCCGTCCTGTTCTTCGTATCCATTCCAATTTGTGCGACCCGGATATGCTTGTTCTTGCAAAGCTTTTGTGTGGCGGCGATTACGCCATTGGAATGTTCAACTTCACTGAAAATGAACGAAGCGGCTGGTTCTATCCTGATGCCCTCGGTTTCCCGGCTCATTCCGGCGCAGAATTCACTCTCAAGAATCTTTACACAGGCGAAACCACCGTTGGCGTGAAGGACTATTTCAACTATCGTCTCAAGCCGCATCAGAGCGTTGTCTTCCGTGCCAAGGTTCAAGTAAACATTTAAGACGGCAAGGACGGAAGTGAAACACAAATGAAATGCATGAAATGCGGAAAAGGACTTGTTTCTGACGAAATTTCCCTGCACAGAAAAATTGTCAGCCGTGCCGCCACGGAATTTATGTGTCTTGACTGCCTGGGCGAGCATTTTAAGCTTTCTCGGAAAGACCTGCTTGAAATGATTGAAAGATTCAGAAATCAGGGGTGCACGCTGTTTATATAATATGCGAACTTAATCATGACCTGTAAGGGGTGTGTTTTTGAAAGACACACCTTGAATTTATTTGAAGCAGATTTTTACCATACCAGGATCTTTAGTTCACGGCATTGATTACAACGGCATATTCTGATAGTTTTCAACACAAAACTTGTTGTATTAAACAAACAAGACCTGCATTTTTTGTTCGATATGTACAACTTTAGTTAACGTCGTTGACAAACCTCTTTAAACATGGTAAAATGTAACTGTATTTTTCCATGTAAATATACATTCAAGTTTAAAGGAGAGAAAAAACATGAAGAAATTTCTTGCACTTTTTCTTGCACTTGTAATGTGCATCCCCTTTGCAGTTTTCCAAAGCGTTTTGGCAGAAGATGCGCAAATCACATCTCTAACCACTCTTCCCTCAAAAATTTACGGAATCGTTGAGGGAAACAAAGTAAATCTCCCCACAGGGTACTCCAATGCAACCTCAACCGACGTTGACGGCATTACCCTCACTCCTACATGGACAGGCTTGAATTTCACTTTTGGTGACAAAGCGCAAACAGGCGAGCTTCTCAGGTACACCGCCGCCTATACTGCGCCCGAGGGCTATGTTTTTGCGTCCTCTCTTGCCACAGCAACCGAGAACACATCTCTTTCAGCCGACGGCAAGACACTCACCTACACATTTTTCACCTATGTTATCCCCAAAAATGCCGTCTACATTGACGACAACGGCAGTGACCTCGTTGAGGACTACGCCGAGGGCAATTACGAAAAGCCCTATGCAACCATCAACAAGGCACTTGCGGCTCTTGGCGATGACGGAGTTATTGTCGTCAAGGATTATGTCACAGTAAGCGGCGACATCGGCAAAGGCTTTGAAAACGCAAATGTTGTTATCATGGGTTGGGATGCTGATTCCACCATTGAAATGGAAAAATCCATAAGATTTCACATGAATTCAACCGAGCTTCGTGATATGACCCTATATCAGACCGCAGGCAGCTATCCCGGCATTTACGCTCAAGGTAACAAGCTCACCCTCGGCGACCCGAATTACACGGATTTTGTTATCACAAAGTATACCGGCACCGATGTATCTGGCGTTGTCACACAGCTCATGGCGACAGGCGACGGCGGAACTTTTGACGGCGGCGAGGTTATTATCAACAGAGGAACATACGACAATGTTTATGCCTCGGGTTACGGCTGGACAACTGTCAACGGAAACGTCAAGTGGACAATTAACGGCGGTAAGATAAACAGTTTTACCGCAGGTACTCAGGCAGGAAAGAAAGACGGCTACCATGCCATAAACGGCAATATTTATACCGAAATCAACGGCGGTACAATAACAACCTTCAATGTTGTCGGCTACGGTGGAAGCACAACAACCGATACCGACGGAAACACTCTTTATTATGCCTCTGTCAACGGCGATGTAAACACAGTTATAAACGGCGGAAGTGTACATTATATTTACGGTGTGAAAAATCAGGCACAGTATCTTTCCGGCAACCTTTCCCTTGAAATCAACGGCGGTACATTTACCGGCAGTAACGGATCAACAAAGATTTTGCAGAATCTTGCCACCTCGGATACATCTGAAATTTCAATTGACTACGTCGACTATCCCGGCAACAAGGAAACCCTTCTCAAAAAGATAAATACCACCGGCTTAAGCTACATCTATGGAAACGCATATTATGTTGACAGCACAAACGGTAACGACACATCACATGACGGTCTTACACCTGCAACAGCGTTTGCAACTGTCGGAACAGCCTTTGCAAAGTTTGATGCAACAAACGGCGGACGTGTTTACATCTGTGGCGACTATTCCCCAAAAGCAAGCAAATGGGTTGATAATTCAGGACGTGCAAAAGTTGAAATATATGGCTACAACGATGGAAGAGTTATTTTTGATGCCAGCATGGAGTTTAAGGGCGATACCGTCATTGATAACATCGGCATTGTTGTTGCCGAGCCTTACAAGAGCATTCGTTCAATTGCAAGTCACTTTGTTATAGGAGAGAATGTTGAAGTTACATACGCCGACGGAGTTAGTTCTTCGGCACATCTTCAGTTTTCGCCATCTGTGTATACAGGTACAAACGGCACCGTAACCGCAGAGCTTAACGGCGGTATCCTCGGTCTCACCTACGGTGGAGAGCTTGGCGGCGCAATATATGAAGGTGATCTCAACTGGATAATTGACGGTGCACAGCTCATAAAAGCTTCTGAGTTTATACTCGGCTCATATTACTCAAAAGCTCCTACCATGAGAACAAACTCCGCTCTTGTGGACGGTGACATCAACCTTACCGTAAACAGCGGAACAATCTCGGCGTCAATTGTAACAACGTATGCATACGGACCTATAACGGGTGACGTAAACGTGATTATCAACGGTGGTACGGTAAGCGGAAACGTGACTCTCGGTGCAAATAAGGCAGCAACAGAAGCGGTAACTATCACCGAAAACAAGGTTGAAACAACCTACACACCCGGTATTGACGGCAATGTTTACGTCGAAATAAACGGCGGCAGTGTGACAGGAAAAATCACAACCAAAAACCGTATTGACGGAAGCAGAATCGCCATCGCCAATAACGGACTTACACCTGCCTTTACCGCAAGTTCCTTTGATTACGTTATCTACAATCAGAAGAACGGAACGGTGAAGCCGGTTTACAATTCCGACGGCACAGTTTCGTTTTCAATTGTTCCCTCAAGCTCCGCACTTCCCATTGTTGTTGACGGCATCGAGCTTGCAAAGAACGATTCCAATATTTACACACTTTCCAAAGGCTCTCACACAATTTCCTATGAGAATGAGCAATCACTCAGTGCGGCTTTTGTCATCACTCCTCCCCGCTACGGCATGACTCCCATCACAAAGGTCGTGCAAACCGGCGGCGCAAACACATACAACGAAATCGGCAACTGCACCGCAAGCGATATTATCTGGTCTCCTGCACACACAAAGTTTGAGTATGACACCGAGTACACCGCAACTGTCACACTCTCCTCCGGTGCTGACGGACTGACCTTTAATGCCGGGGATCTCCTCGACGGTATCAACGTCAATGCAAACAACAAACACTCCACCTACAAGAGCCTCACAGCCGAGCTTAACGACAAGGCTGATACCGTGACGGTAAAGGTCAGCTTTGATGCAATCCCCACACCCACTCCCGAAAACACCACACAGACTTTAACCGGTATTTTCACCACCATGCGTGCGGGAAGCAACCTCAATCCCGCAGTCGTCACAATTACAGGCAAAGATAATCCCGGAATCGTGTTTACTCCCACAGTAACCGAAAACGGAGTAAACGGAAGCTATTCCGTCCCGAATATTCCCATCGGCACATACACCGTGGAAATCAGAAAACCCGGCTATATTCCTTACATTTACGATAACCTTGAAATTTATTCCGGCAGAAACATCGAAATAGATGCAGACCTCCTTTACCCCGGCGACATCGACTCAAGCGGCAGCGTTGATATTGACGACCTTGTAATTTACCTGAGAACATTTTCATCCACGGTTTCCGATGAAGTCCTGGAAAAAGCAGACATTTTTGAAGACAGTTCATACAATGTTTCCGGAATTGCACAGATAAAGGCAAACCTCGGAATGAGTGAAACCGACATCATGAGGAATGAGAAAAGCCGCACAATGAGCTTTGCAAACACTTATTACAAGCTCACCATTGAAAAGAAGCTCAATATCGGCTACATCGGCGGCTCCATCACCGCAAACTCCGGAAACAAATACTATGGCTACGATGAACAGTTCTATGACTGGATGTGTTCTGCTTTCCCCGAAGCCGAAATCAACTATGTTCAGGCAGGTATAGGTAACACAGGCTCAAACTACGGTATCTTCCGTCTTGAGTCGCAACTCATGAGAAAGACGGAGAATGTACCCGACCTTGTGTTCCTTGAATACGCCGTAAACGATTTCAATACCTTTGGTCAGGCGCACATTGAAATGCTCATGGAAAGCCTTATTCTTAATGTTTACAAAATCAATCCCAACGCCGATATATGCATTCTTCTCACGGCACTTTCGGGATATACCGTCCCCCGAGCCGCACACATAAAGGTTGCCGAGTATTACGGAATACCGGTGATTGATGTTGGAAGTCCCAGCGGTGCGCTCAACACGGCAGTTGGAGATTGCAAGGTTACAACAAACGATAATCTCCATCCCAACACCGCAGGCTATGAGCTTTACACACGCATCATGCGTGACCGCTTTGAGCCGTATCTCATCGGCAACAAGCGTCCTGCCACAGCAAGCCTTGAAACAAGAGCCTTGCCCGCACCTCTCAAAACAAATCTTATCCTTAATCCTGCGTTTATCGACCCTGCATCAAGCGAAGTTATAAAGACAGGAAGCTGGGCGACAACCTCATACAGCGCAACAAACACACTCTCCGCCAAATATCTCTCATCAAAAATTCCGGGCGACACAATGACCTTTAAGTTCAAGGGCTCAAGCTTCGGATTTATTTTCATGAAGTTTACCAACATGGGCATCATGGAATACAGCGTTGACGGAGGAGACTACAAGATGTTCAACGCAGGCGGAAGCCAGCGTTACAATCACGCACAAACCTATTATATTGAGGACGACCTCAACCCGGGCGAGCACACCGTTACCGTGAGAGTTACAGGCTATGATGCCGCAAGTTCAAATAATGTGTACCTCCCGACCTCCACGGCAAATCTCAAACAATCAGAAAACTGCGATGTGGGCATCTGCGCATTGCTGTACAACAAAGTTGATTGATTTATAATTAACCACTCAAGACCGCTGAGATTTTCTCGGCGGTCTTTGCTTGTTTTTCGGCGTTTATGCGCCTTTGCTCACACACGTTTTGGGACAAGGTGAGTTGCAATCAACAGAGAAAGAATTCAAAACAAAAATCTTTATTAAAGATAGGTGAATTTTTCTTGTAATGCCTTGACAAACGGCTCTTGTCGGGGTATAATATTAAGATAGAATTATTGTCGGTATATATACCCATTTCAGGGTTCAGACCACAATGTTCCGCAAAGATTTTCAGCCAATTACAAAAGAAAAGGACTCGATAAAATGATACTTAGCATGACAGGCTTCGGCAGAGCCAAAACAGTTGTCGACGGATATGAATTTACCGTAGAGATAAAGTCCGTAAATTCCCGTTTCACCGACATTACCTGCAAAATGCCCAAGGTCTTTAACCGCCTTGAGGACAAGATTAAAAACCTTGTTTCGGAATATGCCACAAGGGGCAAAATAGAAATATATATCAGCACCGAAAAGGTTGATGAGGGCGAGGACGAAATTGCCCTTAATGAAAGCTATCTGAAAGGCTATCTTGCGTGCCTTAACAAGCTCCGTGACGAATATGGTCTTTCCGACGACATAAGCGTCATGAGTGTGGCGGCAAACCGTGATATTTTCACCCTTGCAAAACCCGAAGAAGAGGGTGCAGACGTTCTTTGGAACAGACTTCGCACCGCCCTTGTCCCGGCATTTGAAGAATTCTTTGAGATGAAGAAAGCCGAAGGAAAAAGGCTTTGCGACGATATTCTCAGTAAGCTTGGATTCTTTGACACCTACATTGAAAATGTCAAGCAGCGTGTCCCAACCATAGTTGAAAACTATCGTGAACGTCTTGTAAAGCGCATTGAGGAATTGACACAGGGTATTCCCCTTGAAGAATCAAGGGTTGTTGCCGAGGTTGCGCTGTTTTCTGACAAAGCAGCGGTTGACGAGGAAATCACACGCCTTTCAAGCCACATGGTAAGCTTTCGTGAATTCCTTGAAGAGTCCCTTGCGGCAGACAAAATTTCGCCTGTCGGCAGAAGAATTGATTTTCTTCTTCAGGAGATCAACCGTGAAATAAACACAACCGGCTCAAAGGCAAACGATGCCGAGCTTGCAAAGATGGTTGTTGATGCAAAAAGCGAAGCAGAAAAAATCAGAGAGCAGATTCAGAATCTTGAATAATAAAGGCTCAATCATTTTCTGCAGAAAACCGGCGTTTGATCTCGCCGTTTCACACAACAGCAGTTTAAAGAAAGGAACGACAAAATGAAGCTTATAAACATCGGGTTTGGAAACATGGTTTCTGCAAACAGGGTTGTTGCCCTTGCAAGCCCGGATTCCGCACCCGTAAAAAGATATATCTCCGATGCCAAGGATTCGGGTCGCCTTATTGACGTAACAAGCGGACGAAGAACAAGGGCGGTTATTATCACCGACAGCGACCACATCATTCTTTCCGCAATTCAGCCCGAAACAATTTCCAACAGAATAAGCGGTGAAGAAGTTGGCGAAAGCGATGAAAGCGAGGGAAATGAAGATGACACAAACTCCTGACAAAAGCACCGCTAAAAAAGGACGTATCCTTGTTGTCTCCGGTCCCTCGGGCGCAGGAAAAGGAACAGTTCTTGCAGAATTTCTCAAAAAGCATCCCGGTGAATATGTTTATTCGGTTTCCAAGGTGACAAGAGCTCCCCGTGAGGGCGAGATTGACGGGGTGCACTATTTTTTCACCACCAAAGAAGCTTTTCAGAATGAAATTAAGGAAAACAACTTCCTTGAATATGCCGAGTACAGCGGCAACTTTTACGGAACTCCCAGAGATTTCGTTGAAAAACAGTTGAACGACGGAAAAAACGTCATACTCGAAATTGAGGTTCAGGGCGCACTCCAGGTAAAAGCAAAACGCCCCGATGCCCTCTTTGTTTTCATCACTCCCGAAAGCTACGACACTCTCGAAAACCGTCTCAGAGGCAGAGGAACCGAAACAGAGGACAAAATCCTGAAGCGACTTTGCGCCGCAAAGCACGAAGCTCCCTTTGCTTTTCTTTACGATTATGTTATTGTCAATCGTGACGGTGAAATATCAAAGGCGGCAGACGAGCTTGATGCTATCATCACAGCTTCTGCTCTTCGCCCCGACAACAGCAAAGCCGAGCTTGAAACGTTTTTCTGTTGAGTTTAGTGCAATAACGTTTCACAGGCAAATTTATATTCAAGTAAACAACAAAATTTCAAATAAACTTTATAAAGGAGAAGAATTATGGTAACCCCTTCCATCAAAGAACTTTCAAAGGACAAGTACAACAGATACACCCTCGTTATTGCCGCTGCAAAGGCTGCAAGATATGTAACAGGCAAGCAGATGGTTGCCCGTGATGCAGAATCAACAGAGCAGGCTGTTCACGACAAGGCCATTCAGAAAATCGCTTACGATCGTCACCCTCTCAAGAAAGAATATCTTGACGAAAAGCCTGTTAAGGTTGCAATAAACATGATTAACAACGAAGAAATTCTCATCGCCGAAAGCGCACCAAAAATGCTTCTCACCGATGAAAACGGTGTTGATGCCGCAACAGGCATTGTTTCTCTCGAAGAAAGCAAATAAGCTGAGTCGGGAGCAAAACGGATTGTGGGTGTGAAGTTTTGTAAAGACTCATGGCATCCGTTTTTCTTACAGCTTTGACGAAAGGAGGGGACAAAGGTGGAAAATGCAAAAGTCGGCTGTGATATAAACAGCTTCATGTTCGCAGAGGTGCATCTGCTTGATATTCCCTATGCGGCAGACAAGGCTTACAGCTACTCAATCCCACCGGAGCTTCGTGGAAAGGTTTTCCCCGGAACGCCCGTCATTGTCCCTTTCGGCAGAGCAAACAACCGCAAGTCCGGAATTGTTGTCCGGATTTTTCAAAACTCGGAAATCAGAAACCTGAAGGAAATTTATGCCTCGCACACAGACGATTTTTGCCTGTGTCCCGATCTCGTTGCGCTTTGTCTTCACATGAAGGAAACACTCTTTTGCACAGTGGGCGAAGCGGCAAAGGCAATGCTTCCTCCGGGACTTGACTTTGAATCGGTTACCCGTTACAAATATGTCGGCAACACCGTTCACGGCAATGCTCCGCAGAATAACAAAACCGAGCTTGAAGCCGAAATTGAAGAGTATATCAAAAGTAACTCCCCTTGCTTTGACGACATAAAAAGGGAATTTTCAAAGATGACGGAGGAGCTTTCGATTTCGGAGCTTGTAAAAAAAGCAATTAAGGAAAAACGCATCAAAACCTTTGATGACCTGAAATTCAGTATCAATACAAAAGTTGAAAAACAGGTTTTGTTGGCTCTTTCGGAAAAGGAGCTCGACTTGGCTCTTTGTGCCGACAACAAAACCTTTTCCGACGTTCAGAAAGAAGTTTTATCAATTGTTTCTGAATGTCCCCCCCTCACCCGTTCAAAGCTTTCCCAGGTCTACGGCATCAGCGTTTCAACAATTAACACGCTTATAAAGAAAAAGGCTCTTGCTCTTTGCGATGTCCGTGTTAACAGAACGCCCTATGCCTTCGTTTCAAACGAACAAGCTCAATACGGAGTGCAGGACATTGCCCTTTCAGATGAGCAACAGGCGGCATTTTCCGAGCTTTCCGAGCTTTACAGCAGCAAAGATGCCAAAGCGGCATTGCTTTTCGGTGTCACGGGAAGCGGAAAAACGCAGGTTATTCTAAAGCTCACCGACAAGTGCATTTCCGACGGCAAGGATGTTATTGTTCTTGTGCCCGAAATTGCGCTGACCTCCCAGACCGTCAACATTTTTATCAAGCGTTACGGTGAAAGAGTTTCCGTCATTCATTCTGCCCTTTCAGACGGTGAAAGAACTGATGCATGGCGCAAAATCAAGAGTGGCTGCGGAAACATCGTCATCGGAACAAGGTCGGCAATCTTTGCGCCTGTGAAAAACCTCGGCATGATTGTTCTTGACGAAGAACAGGAATCCTCTTTCAAGGCTGACATGAACCCCAAATATCATGCAAGGGACATTGCCCGTTACAGATGCGCCTTTTCAAAGGCTTTTATGCTTCTTGCTTCGGCAACCCCCTCTCTTGAAAGCTTCACAAAGGCAAAAAACGGCATCTATTCCCTTGTCAAGCTTTGCTCACGCTACGGCAATGCAGTTCTTCCGACAGTTTCGGTATCTGACCTGCGTGAAAACGGCGAAAGCAGTGCAGACAAAGCGGAGGTAGTGTCAATAAAGTCACGCCTTATCGGCAACGAGCTTTTTGCAAGTCTTTCCGAATGTCTTGAAAAAGGCGAACAGGCGGTGCTTCTTCTCAACAAAAGAGGCTATAATTCCCTTGTAACCTGCCGTGTCTGCGGTTACACTGCGGAATGTCCCAATTGCAGTGTTGCAATGACTCACCACAAGCACGACTATGGCTCAGGCGGACGGCTTGTCTGCCACTATTGCGGCTATTCCTCCGCAATTCCACAGGTCTGCCCCTCATGCGGTGCATCTCACATCGGATTTGTGGGAACAGGAATTCAGATGCTTGAAGAAGAGCTTTGCGAGCGTTTGCCAAGTGCCCGTGTTCTTCGCATGGACCTCGACACAACCTCCGGCAAAATGGGACACGACAAAATTCTTGACAGCTTCCGTAACGGCGAGGCAGACATTCTCGTCGGTACACAGATGGTTGCCAAGGGACACGATTTCGGCAGAGTTTCCCTTGTTGGAATCGTGCTTGCAGACACCTCTCTTTACGTCGGCGATTTCAGAGCCTCCGAGAGAACCTTTTCTCTTGTGACACAGGTTATCGGCAGAGCCGGCAGAGGTGATATCCCCGGCAAAGCGGTCATTCAGACATACAGCCCCGAAAACGAAGTTCTCACCCTTGCTTCCGCACAGGATTACGAGAGCTTTTATGAAGGTGAGGCAGCTCTGCGCTCGGCAACATCTTTTCCGCCGTTCTGCGACATCGTAACCGTCACTTTCACCTCGGAAACCGAAAACGACGTTATCCGTGCATCAACCGCTTTCGGAAAAAGCTTTGACGATATTGCAAGGCAAAGCTTTCCTGATGTCAAAATGATTGTTTATGGACCTTTCAAGGCAGGCATCTACAAGGTGCTTGGCAAATACCGCATGAAATACATAATCAAATGCAAAAATTCCAAACGGCTCCGTGAGCTTCTTTCCACAGCCTACACGGAATTTCTCACAAACTCCAAGGGCAAGACATCTGTTTCCCTTGACATAAACCCGACTTCCATGCTTTAAACGGCAATAAAGACACAACTCAAATGTGTCCGTCAAAAGCCGAAAAGCAATAAATATAAACTTCCAACAACATATTACGGAGGATAAAATGGCTATACTTCAGATACTCAAAGAGGGCGACGAAGTTCTTCGCAAAACAAGCAAGCCCGTTGAAAAAATGACAGACCGTCTTATAACCTTGCTCGATGACATGAAAGACACTCTCATAAAGTCCGGCGGTGTTGGACTTGCCGCACCGCAGGTTGGAATACTCCGGAGAATTTTCATCATCGACGACGGCGTTGAAGACGGAAAAAATCACATTGTTGAATTCATCAACCCCAAAATCATAAAAACCGAGGGAACCCAGGAAGATGCCGAAGGCTGTCTTTCAATCCCCGGAAAATTCGGCATAACACGCCGCCCGATGACTGTGACAGTTGAAGCCGAGGACAGAAACGGACAGGTGTTCACCTACACAGGATCAGAGCTTTTCGGAAGATGCCTTTGCCATGAGTATGACCACCTTGACGGCATACTTTACATTGACAAGGTGATCGAAATGCTCGACGAAGACGACGTTGAGGTTGACGGTTAAAACTCACCCCACAAGCAACTCCCGAAAGAACAAGGAGGGAACTGACATGAGCAAAAGTGATTTGAGAATACTTTTTATGGGAACACCCGATTTTGCCGAGGCGGCACTGCGTGCCCTGCACCTTGCAGGTGAAAACATTGTCGGCGTTATAACACAGCCGGATAAGCCCGCAGGCAGAGGCATGAAGCAAAAATTCTGCGACGTCAAGAGATATGCCCTTGAAGCAGGCTTTGAGGTCTATCAGCCGGAAAAACTTAAAGACGGCGCAATTCTGCCGCTTCTTGAGCAATTGAAGCCGGATGTTGCAGTTGTTGCAGCATATGGCAGAATCCTCCCCGATTATGTGCTTGATTTTCCCAAATACGGCTGTATTAACATTCACGGCTCGCTTCTCCCCGAATACAGAGGTGCCGCACCCATTCAACGCGCGGTCATTGACGGCAAAACAAAAACAGGTGTCACGGTTATGCAAATGGATTCGGGTCTTGACACAGGTGATATGCTTCTTTGCAGAGAGGTTGAAATTTCTCCCGATGCAAACACAGGCGAAATGTACGACATTCTCGCCGACCTTGGCGGAAGTATGATTGTCGAGGTTATGGACATGATAAGACAAGGCACACTTTGCCCGGTCAAGCAGGACAATTCCCTTGCAACCTACGCTTCAAAAATTACAGCCGACGACGAGGTTATAAACTGGGCAAAACCGACGGCTGAAATTCACAACAGAATCCGTGGACTTTACCCGTTTCCAACAGCAAAAACAACCTGCGACGGCAAAATATTCAAGCTCTGCACTGCACACATCTGCACTCAAGCCGAGCTTTCTCTCATACCCCTCAATGCTTCCGATGCCGATTTCGGACAGGTTGTCTATGCGGCAAAAGGCAAAATTTTCATCAAGTGTGCAGACGGATTTATTTCACTTGATGCCGCAAAGCCCGAGGGAAGTAAGCTTCTTTCTGCGGCAGACCTTGTAAACGGCAGAAAGGTCACTCCGAACACAAAATTCAGCTGATCAGAGTTTTTCATTTTAAGCTTTCATTCGGCAAAACTTCACATTAAAGAGGTGTCACAATGATTGATATATACTATGTTGTGCTTGTTATCCCTGCAATGATTTTTGCATTCTGGGCACAGGCGAAGGTTTCTTCCACATCGAAAAAATATTCAAAGATTTCCAATTCGCAGGGCATGACCGGCGCAGATGCCGCAAGAATGATTCTCAACGCCAACGGACTTTATGACGTTGGTATCGAAAGAGTTGCAGGCGACTTAACCGACCATTATGACCCCAAAGCAAATGTTATAAGGCTCTCCGAAACAACCTGCGACAAAACTACCGTCACGGCAATCGGCGTTGCGGCACACGAAGCAGGTCATGCGGTACAATATGCCGTAGGTTACGGTCCGATAAAGCTTCGCACCGCAATTCTCCCCATTTGCTCCCTTGGCTCAAACCTTGCAATGCCCCTTGTTTTAATCGGCCTTGTTCTTGGTGCGTTTAACCTTGTAACCCTCGGGATTATCGCCTTTGCGCTTGCGGCGTTTTTCCAGGTTGTAACGCTTCCCGTTGAGTTCAACGCAAGCTCCCGTGCCCTTGCGGCTCTTTCCGGCACAGGCAGATTCGGCGACGATGAAATAAAAGGCGTGAAAAATGTTTTGTCTGCGGCTGCAATGACCTACGTTGCGGCGATGGCGGTTGCTCTTGCAAACCTGCTCCGCCTTATTGCTGTAACAAATCGCAGAAGATAACTGTTATTTGACTGCGGCTTCCCACACTCATTCTTTGCATCGTGAGAAGCATTGCATACACTTTGAAAGGTACGGTAAGCTAACTTGAATCCGAGAAAAGCAGCGGCTCTGTCGCTTAATTCATGCATTAAAAACGGGCGTTTTGTCAACCTTGAGCTTGACAGTATTATAAAGAAATACAAGTTTGAGGGTCTTGACAAAAGCTTTTTCACGGCGTTGCTCTACGGCTCGGCGGAAAGGCTTATTACGCTTGATTATATTATTTCTAAGTTTTCAACGGTTGCACTTGAAAAGATTGACCCCGTTGTGCTTTGCATTTTGCGCATTTCCGTTTATCAGATTATGTACATGGACAGGGTCCCCGACAATGCCGTGTGCAACGAAGCGGTTGAAATAAGCAAACGCATCACAAAAACAGGTGCGGCAAACTTTATAAATGCAGTTTTGAGAAGCATTTGCCGCAAAAAGGAGGAGCTTCCCTCCATTCTCACCTCCGAGGGAGGCTTCAAGGCTCTTTCGGTTGTGACAAGCATCCCCGAATGGATTCTTCGCCTCTGGCGTGACGACTATGGGGCATCTGCGGCAAAAAGCATGGCGTTTGCCTTTTCAGATCTCAAGCCATACATCACTCTCCGTGTAAACACCGTCAAAACAACCCGTGAGAAAATGCTTTCGGCTCTTGGCACAAAAGCATCTCCCTGCAGGTATTCCGATGTTGGAATACGCATGGACGGCTCTTTCCCGGCAACGGATTTATATGGCTTTGACAACGGTCTTTTCTTTGTCCAGGACGAGGCTTCTCAGATGGTGGCATCCATGATTCGGGATGTGAAGCAAGACACAGTGATTGTAGATTGCTGTGCCTGCCCCGGCGGAAAGACTTTTTCAGCGGCAATGACAGTTTTCGGCAAAGGCAAGGTTTATTCCTTTGACCTGCATGAAAACAGGACTACTCTTATCCAAAAAGGAGCAGAGCGTCTTGGGCTTGACAACATAACCGCCGCCGCAAGGGATGCAAGAAATCCCGACGAGAATCTTTTCGGCAAAGCGGATTATGTTATCTGTGACGTTCCCTGCTCGGGTCTCGGAGTTATCGGAAAGAAACCCGACATTCGCCATAAATCAAAGGACGAAATTGAAAATCTTCCCTCTGTTCAGTATGACATTCTGTGTCAGTCCGTGAAATATCTGAAGCCCGGCGGCACACTGATTTACTCCACCTGCACTCTCCGCAAGGCGGAGAATGAAGACATTGTAAACAAATTCATAGCCGAGCATGGAAATGAGGGTTATGAGCTTTGCTCCACCGACCTTTTCGGAACCGACGACGGCTTTGTGACCTTCATGCCACATAAAACCAACACAGACGGCTTTTTCGGAGCAAAAATAGTAAAAAAACAATAAATAATTAAATGTATTCTCTTGTTTTAAAAGTGTTTATCGGGAGGTGATTATATGCAGGAAAAGATTGATATTGCAAGTATGTTCATAAGCGAAATTGAGCAGCTTTTTGCGGACATTTCGGCAAAATATGGTGTAAAAGCGGAAAAATACCGTGCAAAGCAGGTGTTTTCGTGGCTTTCAAAGGGAATTTCAGATTTTTCGGAAATGACAAACATTCCTGCCGCACTAAGAAATGTGCTTGAAGAAACCTGCTATATTTCGCTTCCAAAGGTTCGTGAAAAATATGTTTCGCAAATTGACGGAACAATCAAATATCTCTTTGAAATGCACGACGGTGAATGTGTTGAAAGCGTTTTTATGCGCTATAATCACGGCAACACAATCTGCATTTCCACACAGGCAGGCTGTCGCATGGGTTGCTCTTTCTGCGCTTCAACCATTTCCGGTCTTGCAAGACATCTCACAGCATCCGAAATTCTCGGACAACTCCTTGCGGCTGAAAAGGACACGGGAGAGCGTGTTTCAAACATCGTCATGATGGGAATTGGCGAGCCGCTTGATAATTTCGACAACAGCATCCGCTTTTTGAAGCTTGTCAATTTGCCCGAGGGGCGTAACATCGGTTACCGCCACATTTCCCTTTCAACCTGCGGTCTTTGCGACGGTATCCGCAAGCTTGCAAAAGAAAATCTTCCGATTACCCTTTCGGTTTCGCTTCATGCTCCCACACAGGAGGCTCGTGCGGCAATTATGCCGGTTGCAAAAAAATGGAGTATCGACGAGCTCATAAAGGCGTGCCACGACTACATAGCCATAACAGGCAGACGCATTTCCTTTGAATATGCCATGATTGACGGCGTAAACGACACTCCCGAGGCGGCATCCCAGCTTTGTAAGCTTCTTTCGGGTATGCTCTGCCACATAAATCTCATTCCGCTAAACGACGTGAAAGAAAAGAATTACAGAAAAAGCTCTGCAAAGCGCATTGAGGAGTTTGTTGCTTTTCTCGAAAAGAAAGGCTTCACGGCAACTGTGCGAAGAAAGCTCGGTTCAGACATAAACGCCTCTTGCGGACAGCTTCGAAAGCAAAACGCTTTAAAAGAGCAATAATCCCCATTTTGCAGACAAAAAACGAAAATAAGCATAGAATAATATAAGAATTATATTAAAATGTGCGGGTCACAGACTCGCTCGTTACACCGACATTTTCTCAGGAGGAGGTGTTTTGTAAATCATGAATTTTTGTGCCAGAACCGACACGGGAAAGGTTCGCAAGAATAACCAGGACAGTATGTATGCCGATTTCCTGCCGCCGCTTGGAAAGCTGTGCGGAAACGCATTTGTTGCTGTGGTGTGCGATGGAATGGGTGGAGCAGCAGGCGGTCAGATTGCCTCGGAGCTTGCGGTAAAATCCTTTGTTTCAAGGCTTGAAGCAAGGCTCACGGGTATTGCCAAAAGCGCTTCAAAGCTTTCGGAAATAAAGTTTTCCGAGGTGTTGGACGAAGCTGTTCAGTATGCCAACTCAAAGGTCTTTGCACGTTCAAAGAAAGACCCCGAGCTTTTCGGCATGGGAACAACCCTCGTTGCGGCTTTGAAAGTCAAAAAGGATATTTACATTGTCAACATCGGCGACAGCAGGCTTTATGCCGCAAAGGACGATGAAATAAAGCTTATCACGGTTGACCATTCATATGTTCAGTCACTTGTGGAAAGCGGAAGTATAACTCCCGAACAGGCCCAAAATCATCCCGACAAAAACATTATCACCCGTGCTGTTGGAATTGACAACGAGGTTATTGCAGATCACTTCGTCATTTCTGATGAAGCGGATATGCTTCTTCTTTGCAGCGACGGTCTTTCAAATATGCTTGATGAGCACGAGATGCTTCGTATTATTTCCGCCCCCGGCGGTATAACTTCAATCACCTCCGAGCTTGTTCACCGTGCAAATGTTGCCGGTGGCACAGACAATATCACGGCGGTGCTTGTCAAGCTGTGAGCTTGTCTTTCGTATAAATACAGCACCGTGAGTGGTGCATACATATTTCTCGCATACTTTTCATTATAATATACAAACCCAAAAACCAACTTCAAAAGAGGACGGAACAGATGGACAGATATGAACAGTATATAGGAACGGTGCTTGAAAACCGTTACAGACTCACAGAGCTTGTGGGCAAGGGCGGAATGGCGGTGGTCTATAAGGCAACCGATATTTCCATGAACAGAACCGTTGCCGTTAAAATATTAAACGATGAGAATAACAACGATGAAGTTGCCGTAAAACGCTTTTTCACCGAGTCAAAAGCCATTGCAATGCTTTCTCACACAAACATTGTGGCGATATATGACGTGTCACCTGCAAGCTCAAAGCAGAAGTTTATCATAATGGAGTTTATTGACGGAATAACACTCAAGGATTACCTTGACAAAAAGGGTTCTCTTGAATGGACAGAAGCTTGCCACTACACAGCGCAGATTCTTTCTGCACTTCATCATGCTCACGGAAAGGGCGTTGTCCACCGTGACATAAAGCCGCAGAACATCATGCTTCTTCGTGACGGCACAATAAAAGTTACAGACTTCGGCATCGCAAAGATTTCAAACGCTCCCTCTCTCACCGCAACCGACAAGGCAATCGGAACGGTCAATTATATCAGTCCCGAGCAGGCAAGCGGCAGAATCGTTGATTTTCATTCCGACATTTATTCAACCGGCGTTATGCTTTATGAAATGGTTTCAGGAAAGCTTCCCTTCACTGCGGAAAGCTCTGTTTCGGTTGCAATGATGCACGTTCAGGACGAGCCTGTTGCACCGTCTGCGGCGGCAAAGGATCCTGCAAACGTGCCATACGGTCTTGAACAGATTATCCTCAAAGCCATGAAGAAGAATCCTGCCGACAGATTTGGCTCTGCAAACTCAATGCAGCGTGCAATTGAGTATCTTGTGGCAAATCCCACAATACGCTTCACCGAGCGTCAGAAGCCAAGAGATGAACACGCCGACATTGTTTCCGGCGGTGCTTCGTCTAAAACCTCAACCGGCGGCGAGCGCGTGCCTGTAAAAGCAGGAACAGGAACAAATTCTCTTGCAAAGCAAAAGAAAAAGGCTAAAAAAAGACGCCGTACAACCTCAATGCTTCCCATTGTTGCAGGCGTTACCTTTGCGTTTCTTATTGTTGTTTTTGTTTGCGTTGGAAGAATTGTTCTTGACGTTCTTTCAAGCAGCAATTCTGACAAAAACGAAGTTATTATCCCAAATGTTGTGGGCGAGATTTACACCAAGGAATTTGAGGCAAAGCTTGCCGAACAAAACTACAAGGTGAAGATTGAATACACCTACAACCGCATGGCAGAAAAAAATGAGATTATGAATCAATATCCCGAAAAGCTTTCAAGAAAGATTATGACACCCTCGGGTATTGATCTTGTCATATACGTTAACAAGGGCGACGACGATGTTTCGCTCAAGGATTATTCGGTTGTAAACCTTGAAGATGCAAGACTTGAGCTTGAAGCTCTCGGACTTGAAGTGGAGGTCGCTCAGGAATTCCATGACACCATTATCGAGGGTTACATCATACGCACCGAGCCAAAAGACGGCACAAAGCTTGTAAGAGGCGATTCGATAACTCTTTTTGTGAGCAAGGGACAGGATGTCAAGCCCATTGCAATGCCAAACGTCACAGGAAAAACCTATGAACAGGCAGAAAGAGAGCTTATAAGCCTTGGCTTTGCCATCGGCGAAAGAAAGCTCGTTCCCTCCGAGGCAAAGGAAGGAACCGTAACCGACACCTCCGTTCCCGTTGGAGAAGATGTTTTCCCGAGAACAACATCAATTGACATTTATGTGAGCAAAGGTCCCATTATTATGCCTAACATTCTCGGCAAAAACTTTGAGGAAGCCTTTGACATACTCGAAGAACAGGGCATCACCGTCGGAAGCTACACCTATGCTCCAAGCAAATATCCCGAAGACACAGTTGCCGAAACAAGTGTTGAGCCGGGTAAATTCATAACAGAAGAAACTGTTTGCGTTGACATCACAATAAGCCTTGGCGAAACTCTTATGCCAAATCTTGTCAACACCCCCTATGACTCTGCCGAAACAAAGCTTTATGCTCTCGGACTTTATCAGCTTGAAAAGATTGAGGTTGAAGACGACGAAATCCCCGCCGGAAACGTCATCTCCACAAGCATCCCCGAGGGAACAAGCATAGAGGATTCATCAGAGAAAATCACAATCTATGTGAGCCTTGGAAAGAGTGCCAAAGACGAGGATGAAGAAAACGGCAACGACGGCGAAACCGACGACAACAGCGACACAACCGAAGCTGACAATGAACAGGGCACACAAGCTCCCGGTGCAGAACAGCCGCAAGCCCCCGGAAACACCGTTACCACAAAGCAACCCGAAGCAACACAGGCAACAAATGATGTGACTGTTTCCGAAACAATTGGTGCGGTTTCTGCGGACATTTCCGCAATTTCTCCCGAAGTTGAGGTAGAATAATGACAAAAACAATCGGTTTTACCGATGAAGTAAGTGAAAATACAGTTGTCGGACGAATCCTCAAGGGTGTCGGCGGACTTTACACGGTAAAGACCGATGCAGGTGTTTTCCCGATGAATGCAAAGGGGATTTTCCGCAAAGAAAAACTCTCTCCCCTGCCCGGCGACATCGTGGATTGCACACTCCCTGCGACAGGCGACACAAACGGCGTTATCGTGCGTATTCATGAGAGGAAAAACAGCCTGATACGTCCGGCTTGCGCAAATGTTGACAGACTTTTTATCGTTGCGTGCGCAGAAAACCCCAAGGCAGATATTTACACCCTTGACAAGCAAAGTGCAATTGCAACAAAAAGCGGAATTGAAGTTTTTTTCATCTTCAATAAATGCGATATATGTGAGCCGAACGAGCTTGCAGAAATATATCGGAAATCCGGCTTCAAGGTGTTTTGTGTCAGTGCAAACAGCGAAAAGTCAGGCGAATATGAAAACCAATTCAGCGAGATAAAAAGTATAATGAAAAGCGGTGTAAGCTTCTTTTCGGGTGCATCAGGTGTTGGAAAGAGCAGTATTATCGGCCATCTTTTCCCGGATTTTTCTCCCGAAACAGGTGTACTTAGCAAAAAGACCGCAAGGGGAAAACACACAACCCGTGCAACCGAGCTTTTTGTGTTGGACAATGATTGTTGCATCGCAGACACCCCCGGCTTCAGTATGCTTGAAGCTGTTTCCATGAAGCTCATTGAAAAAGACGAGTTGCTTGCGGCTTTTCCCGACATTGAAAAACATTCGCACAACTGTCGTTATCGTGATTGCTCCCACACAAAAGAGGGAAAAGAGGATTGCTCTGTTGCATTGGCTCTTTCCCGTGGCGAAATTGCCGCAACACGCCATGAAAGCTTTTGCAAGCTTAAAGAGGAGCTTGACAGCGTGAATCCCTGGGACAACTGATGTTGTGCGAAATGAAGTATTATATTCCCTGTGAAAGGATGTGTAAGGATTGTCAAAAAAGTGTTACATATATGCGTGGGGCGATTCGTTCTCCACATCAACCCTCGGCTTTGTTCCCAATCCCGATGATTTTCTGATTGCGGCGGATTCAGGCTGCGAAAGACTTCGTGGCTACGGTCTTTGCCCTCACGTTGTTATCGGCGACATGGATTCCCTTGATATTGAAAAGGCAAAGGCAATGTTTCCGTCGGCAAAATATATTCTTCTCCCTGTTGAAAAGGACTACACCGACACAAAGGAATGTCTTGACTATGCCATTGACGAAGGCTTTGATGACATTGTGATTATCGGCGGTCTCGGAGGCCGTCTTGACCACACACTTGCCAACATAAACCTCCTTGCATATGCCGCAAAAAAAGGCGTTGACCTTGAAATTGTTGACGGAAAAAACCATGCCACATACATTAAAAATTCAAGTGTTGAAGTGCTTAAGCGCAGAGGCTTCAAATATCTTTCGCTCATCCCCGTTTCCGAAAAGCTTTCGGGAGTTTGTATGAGTGGCGTTAAATATCCGCTTGAAAATGCCGAGGTTTGCAGAGATGACGCAATCACCGTTTCAAACGAAATTGTCGGCGAAAAAGCTGTTATTTCCGTTGGCGCAGGCGAGGCGGTTGTTATTGAAAGCGCAGACTGATTCTTATTCACGCATCTTTTTAATGCTGTGAAGCAAGACAGATAACACCCACCAAAGCAGCAATTTCAGTGCTGTTTTTGACATAATAACTTATTGCCGCATTTTCAAAGTGGCATTGCGGAAAACGTGTGCTATATTGCAGTTAAATTCGTGAATCGGCGGTATTTTTCCGCATTACGGCTCACTTTTATAAATCATCCGGAGGTACAAAAACATGTTTGAAAGGATTTCTCCCGAAAAAGCGGGAATTTCATCAAGGGCAGTTGTAAAATTCATCAAAACCCTTGAAAAATACAAGCTCAATGTACACAGCATAATCATGTCAAGGGGGGACAACATTTTCTCCGAGACATATTTTGCGCCCTTTAACAAGGATTTCAAGCACAGAATGTATTCCGTGTCAAAGAGCTTTGTTTCGGTTGCAATCGGTCTTATGATTGAGGACGGCAAGCTCAGCCTTGACGACAAGCTTGTTGACTTTTTCCCTGAATATAAAAATGACAAGGAAAACGATCTTCTTCGTGAAATGACCATTCGTGACTCCCTCAGAATGTGTTCCTGCAAAACCGCCGGCACAAACTGGTTCACCTGTGGAACAAGCGACAGAAGCGAGGTTTATTTCAGAGAACCTGCCGACAAAATTCCCGGCACAATCTGGAGATACGACAGCCCCGGCTCATATATGCTTGGTGTTATTGTTGAAAAGCTCACAGGAAAAACTTTCATCGAAGTCCTCAAGGAAAGATTCCTTGTGGATTGCGGATTCTGCAAGGATTCCTATTGCCTGCAAGCTGTTGGCGGAAGAGCGTGGGGAGATTCTGCGGTTATGTGTACCTCCCGGGACCTTTTAACCTTCGCACGCTTTGTCGCCAACAAGGGTACCTGGAACGGCAAGCGTTACATGAACGCAGAGTATCTTGAAGAAGCCTGCTCAAATCTTGCCTCAAACTCAAACAGGGCATACAACCGCTTTGATTGCCTCGGCTACGGCTATCAGGTGTGGAAAGCTCCCAGAGACGGCTTTGCATTTATCGGAATGGGCGACCAGTTTGCAATTTATGACCCCATGACAGATTTCCTTTTTGTTATAAATTCCGACAACCAAGGCAGTTCCATTTCCCAATATGTCCTCTATCATGCACTTTATGAAATCATTGTTGAGAAACTTTCTGACACTCCTCTTCCCGAAGATGAAGCCGCCTATGCCGAGCTTAAAGAGCTTGAAAACACCCGTGTTCTAAACTTTGCAAGAGGCGAAACAACAAGCGAGTTTGCAAAGGAAATTGACGGCGTTACTTATCAGCTTTCCGACAACCGCATGGGCATTTCCGAGTTTACCTTCAAGTTTTCAAAAGACGGCAGCGAGGGCGTTCTTTGCTACACAAACAAGCAAGGCTACAAGGAGCTTGGCTTTGGTCTTGGAAAGAATGTTTTCGGAAAGTTCCCGGAGGAAGGCTATTCGGATATGGTGGGAACAGTTGGTGTGCCGGGGCATAAATATGATTGTGCAGTATCGGCAGAATGGCTTGAAGCTAAAAAGCTTCATTTAAAGGTTCAGGTTATTGACAAGTATTTCGGAACACTCAACATGGCTTTCTCCTTCAAGGATGAACGTGTTTGCGTACAAATGGAAAAGTGCGCCGAAGCGTTCCTTAACGAATACTACGGCTTTGCCACAGGCAAAAAAGCGTGAAAACCGAAAGCGGAGGTATAAAGACAATGTTTGAAAGAATTTCTCCCGAAAAAGCGGGTATATCATCCGAGGCGGTTCTCGGCTTTATCAAAATGCTTGAAAAATACAAGATGAGCACACACAGCATCATCATGGCAAGAGGCAACAACATTTTCTGCGAAACCTATTATGCGCCTTTCAACAAGGACTTCAAGCACAGAATGTATTCCATTTCAAAGAGCTTTGTTGCAATTGCTGTCGGACTTCTCGTTGAGGACGGCAAAATGAGCCTTGATGACAAATTTATTGACTATCTTCCCGAATATAAAAACGAAAATGACAACGAATGGCTTTATGAAATGACCATTCGTGATGCACTCACGATGTCAACCTGCAAGCGTAGTGGCGTGAACTGGTTTTCAAGCGGAACCGAGGACAGAACCGAGGTTTATTTCAGAAATCCCGCCGACAAAATTCCCGGAACGTTTTTCCAGTATGACAGCCCTGTGTCCTATCAGCTGTGCGCCATTGTTGAGCGCATTTGCGGCAAGCCTTTTCTTGAATTTCTCAAGGACAGATTTTTGCGTGACTGCGGCTTTAGTGAGGATGCATACTGCATAAAGTGCCCGGGCGGTCATTCGTTCGGCGATTCGGGCATCATGTGCACCTCCCGTGACCTTCTCACCATGGCTCGCTTTGTTGCCAACAAGGGCACATGGGAAGGCAAGCGTTATATGGACGAAAGATTCCTCACCGAGGCAACCTCAAAGCAGGTTGCAAATGACATTGGCGATCACTACACCTATGGCAGTTTCGGTTACGGTTATCAGATCTGGAAAGCTCCCCGGGACGGTTTTGCCTTTGTTGGAATGGGTGACCAGTTTGCAATTTACGACCCCATTACAGATTTCCTTTTTGTTATAAATTCCGACAATCAGGGCAACTCCCCCATGACACGCTTTGTCCTTTATTACGAGCTTTATGAAAACATAATTGAGAAGCTCTCCGACACCCCTCTCCCCGAAAACAAGGCGGCTTATGATGAGCTTTGCGCTTATGAGAGCAACCGCAAGCTTGTTTTTGCTGACGGCAAACTGACAAGCGATTTTGCAAAGAACATTGACGGCGTGACATATGTCATGAACGGCAACTCCATGGGTCTGAAGAATTTCCGCATAAGCTTCAACGGTGATTACGGCGTGCTTAATTACACCAACGCAAACGGTGACATGGAGCTTGCGTTCGGTCTTGGCAAAAATGAATTTTCAAAATTCCCCGAAAAAGGTTATTCGGATCTTGTGGCAACGTTTGGTGTTCCCGGACATCAGTATGACTGTGCAGCTTCGGCAGAGTGGATTGAGCCTCAGAAGCTTCACATCAAGGTGCAAGTCATTGACAAATACTTCGGCACTCTTGACATGGTGTTTGCTTTCAAGGACAGCCGTGTAACCGTCGTCATGGAAAAGACCGCCGAGGCGTTCCTCACAAACTACGAGGGCATTGCATCCGGCAAACAGGCATAACCTTTCACATTCCCCGACAAACAGTATTTTCATATGAACAACAGAGGGACAGACTTCACGCCTGTCCCCCTGTTATATTTTGCCACATTTTACTTTTTTAAATGTTATATCTTGCTATTTTCCTTTATTTTTGCAATTTTCCTGTCAATATCAAGCCAAAGCTTTTTCATGTCCCTTGCGCTGATGCAACAATTCCTTATAACATCATTGGCAAGAAAGTCCTTCAAAAGACGCTCCATGCGGCGATCGGTTATGTCGACGGTGCTGAAATTGCTCCAATAACCTGCCCCGGGGGCGCAAATCTGTATTCCATGGCCCTGGAAAACAATGCACTCAAAATTTCTTACGCTGTATTCCTTTGCAAGAACATGGATATTTCCGCCGAAATTCTGTCTGACACTTGCAATGGTTTCTTCTCTTTCTTCCGGCGTAAGTTGACGGAAAAATGGGAACCAATCGTCGGTCTTTCCTGTTTCAAGGAAACGTTCAAGTCCCTCTCTTGTACAAATGAGAGAGAGGTTTTTGTTTTTCTTGGTCGAAAAAATGTTTTCAGAACGCTCTTTCATTGCAACAACCATTTTGCCGACAACAGGATGGTCCTTTCCAAGTCCCATATAATTTGAGTCCTTATAAAGTATTTCCTGGATGTGAAAAGGAACCATCATAAAACACAGCGTTGAAGCAAGCTCGATGCTCGGCACGCAATCCTTTTCAATCTGATCCTCAATAAATGCCGAAAGCTTTTCAAGAGGGTCGCTCCTAAAGCTGTTTTTAAGAGGTGCGCTTATTGAGCTTAGTCTTTCATATGATTTTTTAATATGCTTATACATACTCTCCGGGAACGTGTCTGTTATCTCGGAGAAATTCTTTTCGCCAAAAACGTTGATAAGCGTTGTTTTTTCGCCGCCATTTACAAAAACAACAAGTCCGCTGCCTGTTCTCATTCCCTCGGGAAGTCTGTATGGATAGTACCCCTCAAAAGTTGCAAGGTTAAGAAGACCGCAAAGCAAAATACCAATGTCCTCAACGCTTTCGCCATCGCTGAAATAATGATGAACAGTGAGCTTCGGCGTGGGTTGACGGTGAATAATTTTTGTCAGCGCACAAACAAGCTCCATAGAATTTATGTTGCGGATATAAATCTCAATTTGTGCGTTTTTGTTTTGCTCAATCATTCTTGCAAGGGCATCGCCGAGGTTATATTGCTCATCAATTTCGTCGCAACCGTTTTTCAAAAAGCACTGTATCTTTTTTGAAGCATCGCTGTATTTGCCGGTAAGAAGCGTTTGAAGGACACCTCTTGACTTTATGAGAGCCTGAGATGTTCCATGGTTGAGAATTGCCTCCTCCATATCCGACATTTCTTTTTTTGAAAGCTCAAGCGAAATTTTAAGCTTTTCCGCAAAAGCCTCAATTGTTTTCATTGTACAACTGTCGTCGAGCAGACGTGTTATTTGCGTTTTGCTCTTAAGCCCCATAATCCCCGCAAGTGAGCGTGTGCTTAAATCCCTTTTGTCAAGTACCCTTTTTAAAAACTGTCCGAAAGTTTGATTATACAATTTCTCGCCTCCCATGGTGTCGGTAATCAAACCGTGCTGTACTGCCCACGGAATCAGCACTGTTATCCCCCACAGTTTCAAAATTCCGTAAACAATTGTTTATAGTTTTTTCGAACGCTTTTAAATTATATCACAAAAACTGCTGATTGTCAACCTGATTCGCCATTTTTTTACGCCCTCTTTGCTTTTTCACCGAGAATTACAGATTTGCTACTTTACCAAAACAGAAGTTGTATATTTTCATGATAATCTTCACATTTTTGCGCTCTTTGTTCATAATATCACAAATATCGGCAAAAAAACAGAACGCACACACGCTCCGCCAAGAATTTCAAAACTAAAATCACGCTTTATCTTCATAAATATCTTAAACCACTCCCAAAGCTGTACAACGCTCTCTCAAAACCAAATCCCCCAATGAATCTCTCCCACCCTTTGTAAAACTTTTCTGTGAATTCAAAAATGGGGAGTTTTCATAGAAAACTCCCCATTGGCACACTCTATAATTATGTTCCCATGTAAGAAAAATGCATATAGTCCCGAGTACCGTACACGCCGTTGAACCATGCATCGCCGCCCCATGTGAAGCCGTATTTTTCAAAGCACTTCACAACATCGCCATAGGGTGAAAATGAATACTCGTCCTCGTCGGGCTTCCAATATGAGCCAACAATTGCGCCGCTGCTGTAAAGGCAATAGTTTTCGTCAGGGTTCAAGTCAAGAGCTGTGCCCACATTATGCTCTGACCTGCCGCCTCGCCATGCAAAGCCTCCGATTGTATAAATCGGTGCTTTTTCGGGGCCATTGAAAATATCGTTAAATGCCGCCTCAACCTTGTCGGCAATAAGGTTATGCACATCAACTGTAAGCTGAGAGGCAACTTTTTTGCCATCTCGTATTTTCCACACAGGAACTGTCACGCTTTTCATGAGTGCCTGCGCCTCAGCTTTGGTGGTTGGATAAGAAGCCTTGATTGCTGAAGCAATGTCCTTGTCGGTGACAAAATCCACGGCAAGCGTACACGTTTCAAAGAAGTTTCCTGCCATGAGCTCAATTGTATAGGTGATATTTGGATAAGCTTCAAAGGTAAAACTTGTTTCGTCGTCAAATTCATAAACCTTTGTCGGACCATAGCCAATGTCCCCAATGCCTGCGGTGTATCGTGTTTCGCTGATGGTGAGGGTGTATGAATCCGCCATCGCCACACGATTCCAGTTCACCGTTACCTGATTTGTGTATTCATCGGGGTTGTAAATGCTTGTACGAAGACCGGCATTTGCGGAGTATGGAACCATTTCCACAGGGTCTGAAAAAACTCCGTCTGCACAACGTGCAAAAAGATAGTGAGTTCCGTTACCCATAAAGCTTGCGGTGTGAATTGTCATTGAGGAAGAAGTTGTGTTACCGAGCGTTGTCACATATGTTCCCGTTTCGGTTTTGCAACAATTGAAAAGCTCAAAACCGCCCTTTGCATTTTCCACGGAAACTGTTATAATTTCAGCATCTGTGTGAATTGCACCTTCGGAAAGAAATTCAGACTTTATCACAGGCTTTGCCACAGCCGGCAGACGGTTTATTCTCATAACAACCGCAATTGCTTCTTCAATTGTGAGATTGTCCACCGGATGAAATGCACCGTCTGAACGACCTTTGAAAATTCCGTTAGCAAAAGAAGCCGCAACAAATGGTTTTGCCCATTGAGCAACACTCTCAAAATCCGAAAGCGGCGGATTTTCATAGCTTTCGGGGATTTGCTCGCCGTCGATGACAGACTTCAGCGAAACAATTATTTTTGCCATTTCCTGCCTTGTCAGATTGTCATAAGGTTTAAAAAGGTCGCCGCCCTTTCCGTTCATTATGCCAAGGGATTTAATTCTCTTTTCAGCGTATTCGTCAATGTCCGCAAATCCCGGATCATTTTCGCTTCCCGTCGTGCCCGTTATTCTGTCGTAGGCGTTGGCAACAAGCACAGCAATCTGATGCCTGGTTATGTCTGCCTTGTAGTCTGTCGGGAACATTTCGGCAGGCAGTATTCCCGCAAGATTTGCCGCTTCAACAACCTCCATTGCCCATGGACTCACAATTGCAGGGGACTTTGCCGATGCAGAAAGAAATCCCGTGCAAACAAGCATGACAACCGCCGTAAGCACAATAGCTTTAATGACCTTTGTTCTCTTTATTCTGAAATGTTTGCAAAGCTTTGAAAATGAATATTCTCCATTAGCCTGATTTTTCACACGGGCTCACTCCCCTCTTTCTATTCTATTACTTATTTCAAAAAATAAGAACCTATTGCGATTTATAGTAAAGTCCCAAAAAAGGGACAGCACTTGATGTATAATAAAGACACGGTGGAAAGAAAAGTGTGCCAAACCATCTCCCAATATTATGATACCACATAATTGCAAGGTTTTCTATAAGATTTTGCAAATATTTACCCCAAAACAGGTGATGATTTTTGAGTTTTGAGTAATTATGCGGCGAAATCATTAAACTTCCGTTTGCATAATCGCTCACATCAACGCACTTTTTTTAACCACACTTGTCGCTTTGTGCTCTGTCATCTTTGAGAAAAGATTTTTTCAAGGTTATTGACAAAAACTGCGACACATGATATAATAAAAGGAGGAAAGAAACTATCTTACAACCTTTAAAAGGGGGTAAAAGACATAAATACGCAAAAAATAGGCGAGAATCTTGACACCATTAAAGAAAAGAATATTTCTGCGGCGTTAAAGTTGATTCACGGTCACAAGGATATTTCGCGAATTGACATCTCCATTATGACAGGGCTTCGTCAGGCAACAATTACAAAAATTATCTCCCGCCTTATGGAGTCCGGACTTGTAACCGAAACACGCTCGGAAAAATCAAGCCGTGGAAGACCGCCGATTTACCTTGAGCTTAACAATGATGCATACCGCACTGTCGGACTTTATGTTGTAAGAGGATATATGTGCGCCTGCACCTGCAATCTTGCCGGAAAAACAGACAAGATTCTCGAGGATTATTACACCTTCGGCAACACCGCTGAAATGACGCACAAGGCTCTTGAGCTTACAAAAAAGCTTGTCGCAAGAATAAAGGGCAAAGCAAAGCTGTTGGGTATCGGAATCAGCGTCCCCCGCTTTTACGGCGACGAAACAGACGACGGAAAGGTGCTTGCGCAAACCTTTGAAAGCAAGTTTGACTGCAGGGTGTTTGTTGAGAATGATGCTGTTTGCGCCGCACTTAATGAATACCATTTCAACATCGAAGAAAAGCCCTCTGTTATGTGCCACATTGTAAATTACACAGGTGTTGGCTCTGCGGTTCTTCACAACGGTCTGCCCTCAAAAGGAAGCCACGGACTTGCAGGCGAAATCGGTCACATTTCCATTGACCCGAATGGAGAGCTTTGCCGATGCAAAAACAGAGGTTGTCTTGAGAATTACTGTTCAACAACAGCTTTGGAAAGATATTATTCCGAAATAACAAACACGGGCAAAAAGTTAAGCACCGAAGAAATACTTGAGCTTGTCAACAACAATGACGAAGCGGCTTGCAAGGCACTTGACAAAGTATGCTCATATCTTGCAATTGGAATTATCAGCATTTCAAGAATGATTGACCCGGACGTTGTCGTGGTTTCGGACAAGCTTGCAATTGCCCATGAGTTTCTGCGAGATAAGCTTGAAAAATATGTCTTTGAAACTGTATCAAAAGACGACTTAAAGGTTGTTGTGCGCCCCTATGACAATAAAGCGATGCTTAAAGGTGCAAATGCAAATGTTCTTTGCCGTGCGCTCGATGAACCAATGTCATTTTTTGACCTTTGATTCAAAGACAAAAAAGATACAAATGTTCGCATAATTTTCATAATATTCCCTTGCAACAGTTGGGGTATTATGATAGAATTACGTTAAAGATATTGTTGTGCTCGTTTTTCAGGCGCAGGCAAATATAGCAAATGAGCCGGACATCTCCGGTACCACAGACTTTGCGAAGCAAATTTACATGGAGCAACTTCTCGTGGAGTCACGCTCCGCAGATTAAGCTGAATTATCATTGTGAAAAAACGTACTTATAAAAATCAGATTGAAAGGATTAAGAAGAATGGCTGAAAAGAAAAAGAAAACAGGCGAAATTGTTGAGGAAGGCTCTGACGCAGCAAAACAGCGTGCGCTGAATGCTGCTATCGACCAGATCACAAAGGATTTCGGCAAAGGCTCAATCATGAAGCTTTCCGAAAATGTTGCAATGAACGTAAGTGCAATTTCTTCGGGTTCTCTCACACTCGACATTGCACTTGGTATTGGCGGCTTCCCGAGAGGAAGAATTATTGAAATATACGGACCGGAAAGCTCCGGTAAAACAACTGTTGCACTTCATGCCATTGCAGAAACACAAAAGGCAGGCGGCGAAGCGGCATTTATTGATGCCGAACACGCTCTTGACCCCGTTTATGCAAAGGCTTTGGGCATCAACATTGAAAATCTCCTTGTTTCACAGCCGGACTGTGGTGAGGATGCACTTGAAATCACAGAAGCTCTTGTTCGTTCGGGCGCAATTGACCTTGTTGTTGTTGACTCTGTTGCCGCCCTCGTTCCGAGAGCCGAAATCGACGGCGAAATGGGCGACTCCCATGTCGGCCTTCAGGCAAGACTTATGTCACAGGCTCTGCGTAAACTCTCAGGCGCAATTGCAAAGTCAAACTGTGCGGTTATTTTCATAAATCAGCTCCGTCAGAAGGTCGGCGTTCTCTACGGCAACCCCGAAACAACTCCCGGCGGTCTTGCGCTCAAGTATTATGCCTCTGTAAGAGTAGATATAAGAAGAAGCGAACAGATAAAGAGTGGCGACGAAGTTCAGGGTAACCACACAAAGTGTAAGGTTGTAAAGAACAAGGTTGCGCCGCCTTTCAGAACAGCTGAATTTGACATTATGTACGGTCATGGCATCTCCAAGGAAAGCGAGCTTATCGAAATGGGCGTGAACATGGACATCCTGCAGAAGAGTGGCTCATGGTTCTCCTATAACGACCAGCGTCTTTGCCAGGGCAGGGACAAGCTCCGTGAGCTTTTCATCGAGGATAAGGCTCTTGCAGCAGAAATTGAAGAAAAAATCCGCAAGGCAGTTGTTGAGGGACAATCCGATGAGGTTGCTACAGGCGCATCCGACGATTCAGAGGACATTCTTCCCGAGGATTTTGAATAATGAGTATTTTGGGCGGCGGTGATTCTTCAGGCACACAAAAGGGATTTTCAAGGGATGAAAGCTTTGTTGTCACAGTTTCATCGGCCACCTGCTCCGACAGGGGCGGCGAATACAAAATTTACACAGACATTGGTGAGTTTCGCATTTCAGCCGCAGATTACAGGCAACTGGGACTTCCGTCCCTTGAAAAAGAGGATGGTTATCCCTGCGGAATAAGAGTCTTGTCAGAAAACCACCTTGAATTTCTTGCAGAAAAGCTTTCTGCTGTAAAGTACCTTTCCTGGTTTCTGACTTTTGGCGACAAAAGCGAAAAGGCTCTTATCGCAAAGCTCAAAGAAAAGGAGTTTTCTCCTGAGGCGGCACAAGCGGCAACAGAGTTGTTAAAGAAAAACGGCATACTCGACGAAACTGCCATTTGTACACGAAAAATCAGAGCTTACGCCGAAACAAAGGGTTTTGGACCTTACAGAATAAAGCGTGAGCTAAAAGCAAAAGGATTTACCGATTATTCCATAAGGGCGGCATTTGAGCTTGCCGAGAATGAAATTGATTTTGGCGAAGTTCTTGAAAAGCTTTGCAAAAAGCTTGTGGTAAGAAAAAAGATAACCGACAAGAACAAGCTCACATCATCGCTCAGTCGATATGGCTACGGCTATTCCGACATTAAAGAGGTAATCGGCAAATACATAAATGACAAAAACAGCGGCAGATATTACTCGGAAGGCGACGACTTTGACGACGAATTTCCCGACGATGAGTGATTCTGTATTTTGAAAGCAGTGTTATTTTTACGCTTTACAAAGATTTGCTGTTCCGAAAACTTTAACCCTGCACGTTTTGTGCAGTGCAACGAAAGGGGTGTGCTATGATTTACATCTGGCTTGGAATTTTAGTGTTTTCACTTTGTCTTGAAGCGGCGACAACTGCTCTCATTGCGACATGGTTTGCTGTGGGTGCTTTTGGCGCAATGATAACTTCGTTGATTACAGAAAACATTACAATTCAGATTGTGGTTTTTGTGGTAATTTCGGCGGTGCTTCTTATTCTTTACGTTTGTGTGTGGCGAAAGAAGCTTATACGAAAGCGTGTCCCGACAAATACCGATGCAATTATCGGCACTGTTTGTCTTGTTGAGCAAACAATTCCCGTCGACGGCAGAGGCAGGGTTAAGGCAGGTGCGCAAAGCTGGAGTGCAGTAAGCGTTGACAACAGCGAGATTCCCGAGGGAAGCGCAGTTGAGGTTTTAGCCATTGAGGGCGTTAAGCTTGTTTGTGCAAAAACCGAAAAGCAAGTTTTTACCACACAGAAATAACAAAACATTTTTACGGAGGTTTGTATTATGGAAGCTCTTATTATAATTGCAATTATATTTGCTATCATCATTTCCAACATTAAAATTGTTCCTCAGGCAAATGCTTACGTTATTGAGCGTCTTGGTGCATATCTTGGAACATGGAACACCGGAATACACATTAAAGTTCCTTTCATCGACAAAATTGCAAAGACAATGTCACTCAAAGAACAGGTAGTTGACTTCCCTCCCCAGCCCGTTATCACAAAAGATAACGTGCATATGCAGATTGACACAGTTGTTTACTATCAGATTGCTGACCCCAAGCTTTATGCATATGGCGTTGAAAAGCCAATGGTAGCCATCGAGAATCTCACGGCTACAACACTCAGAAACATCATTGGCGACCTTGAGCTTGACAGCACCCTTACCTCCCGTGACGTAATAAACACCCGTATGCGTGCAATTCTCGACGAAGCAACTGACCCCTGGGGAATCAAAATAAACAGAGTCGAACTCAAGAACATTATTCCTCCCCGTGACATTCAGGATGCCATGGAAAAGCAGATGAGAGCCGAGCGTGAACGCCGTGAAAAGGTTCTTCAGGCAGAGGGAGAAAAGAAGTCTGCAATTCTTATTGCAGAGGGTCAGAAGGAATCCAAAATACTCCAGGCAGAGGCAGACAAAGCAGCTGCAATCCTTGCGGCAGAAGCCATCAAAGAGGCAAAAATCAGAGAAGCTGAGGGTGAAGCGCAGGCTATTCTCAGCGTTCAGCAGGCAGTTGCAGACGGCTTGAAGCTTATCAATGAAGCAGCTCCAACAGATGCCGCAATCAAGCTCAGAAGCCTTGAAGCCATGGAAAAGGTTGCAAACGGCAACGCAACAAAGCTTATTATTCCCTCAGACCTCCAAGGCCTTGCAGGAATGTGCGCAGTTGCGAAAGAAAGCTTTAACGCAGAGGCAAAGTAAAAAGTTACCGCCGTGTTCACTGTGAAGTGAATACGGCGGATTTATAAAAACACACGGAGGATTCTATGGAAGTAAGGTCAATGTTTGACAGAGAAATACGACTTATCGGCGAGGCGGCATTTGAAAAAATCTGCAATGCAAAAGTTATGATTTGCGGTCTTGGCGGTGTTGGAGGAGGCGTTGTTGAAGCGCTTGTCAGAGCAGGCGTGGGAACACTGTTTCTTATTGACAATGACATGGTTGATGTAACCAACCTCAACCGTCAACTTGTGGCGACAACAGAGGTCATAGGTCTTCCAAAGACACAAGCGGCGAAAAAACGTGTTCTCGACATTAACCCGAATATAAATGCGATACCGATTGAGCTTTTTCTCACCCCCGAAAACATTCCCGAATTATTGAGCAACTACAAGCCGGACTATGTTGTTGATGCAATTGACAATGTTTCTGCAAAAATTGCCCTTGCCGTAACTTGCACGTCACTTGATATTCCGCTGATTTCCTCAATGGGAACGGGAAACAAGCTTGACCCGTGTGCATTCAGGATTTCCGACATTTACAAGACAAGTGTTTGCCCACTTGCGAGGGTTATGCGTCGTGAGCTTAAGTCACGAGGAATAAAATCATTAAAGGTACTTTGGAGTGATGAAGTGCCAATTTCGCCCGATGACGGGGAGAAACGGCTGCCGGCATCAATTTCGTTTGTGCCACCTGTTGCGGGCATGATTATTGCAGGAGAGGTTATCAGGGACATAATTGAAAAATAAACAAATTTCAATTCTACCACTTAAACAAAAAGAGAGATTTCAATAAACGCCTTTTTGAGAACTCATAATAAAAAGAAACATTCTTTGAGTTTTTATACATTAAAAGCTTGCACAACCAAACAGGTTTGCAAGCTTTTTGTATATGTATCAAAAACAACCAACATGCACACACAAACAAGAATAAATATACAGATTTTGACAACACATGAAATATGAATTTATGCCACTTAAATTGGAAATACTCAAAAATGTGAGATGATAAAGGAACAGCTTCCAAATCACGTAAATTTTTTGGGGGAAAAGAGTATGAACAATGGCAAAGTTGAAATATGCGGAGTCAACACATCAAAGCTAAAAGTACTAAACGAAAAGGAAAAAACGGAGTTACTAAAAAGAGTAAAAAACGGAGATATGCAAGCGAGAGAACAGCTCATTTCGGGAAATCTCAAGCTAATATTAAGCGTTATTAAGCGTTTTTCGGGACGTGGAGAGAATCCTGATGACCTTTTTCAAGTGGGGTGTATAGGACTTATAAAGGCAATTGACAATTTTGACATTGATTTGGGGTTGAAGTTTTCGACATATGCAGTACCGATGATAATTGGGGAGCTTCGCAGATATTTCAGGGACAACAATGCAATCAGAGTTTCAAGGTCGGTCAGAGATCTTGCTTACAAGGCATTACAGGCGAAAGAGCAGCTTTGTGCAAGTCTTGGCAGAGAGCCGAAAATTGAAGAGATAGCAAAGGTACTGGAAGTAAAAAAGGAGGAAGTTGTCAACGCTCTTGATGCGATTGTCGACCCGATTTCACTATATGAGCCTGTATATTCTGAAAACGGAGATTCAATTTACATTATGGATCAGATAAGTGACGACAAAAACACAGATGAATCCTGGCTTGAGAGTATAGCGATAAATCAGGCAATTTCACGGCTATCGCCGAGGGAAAGAAAGATAATTCTCATGCGCTTTTACGACGGCAAGACACAAATGGAGGTTGCAAAGGAAATAAGCATAAGCCAGGCACAGGTTTCGAGGCTTGAGAAAGGTGCGCTTGAGAGGATAAAGAAGAATATATAAAAGGCGAGGGTGACCTCGCCTTTACATAATCAGGTTATCGATAATATCACGGTAATAATCAGCATCAAATTTACGGACGACATATTTATGCAAGCCTTGAGGGTTCTCACAAAAGAAATTCTGACCGGTCAGCGCGTTGACGGAGGCCTTACCGGTTACGGTATAGTATCCGGCTTTCTCTTCGTCACCAACGAGCGCAAGAACTGCAAGCATTGGATCCCAGGATGAGCGACCATTTACAGAGCCATGATCGAGCATAGCAATACGAAGTGGGTCATCATCATTTAGCTTACTACCGGTAATGACATCAAAACCAACCTCCCATCCAAGAAAGGTAATAGGAACAGGGCAAGTGTCACAAAAGGCGCAAGCATTATGGCTCACAAACTCGTTGAGAGAAAAGTTATGCTCCTTTTCGCCCTGCTTATCCCATTTTCCTGCCATGACCCAGATTTTAGAGACGGTCTTGCCAACAAGTTCAACACCATTGAGAGGACAAGCTGCATCGGGATTAGACAAGAGCAACCCGGTAAGAAGCTGAGGGAAGCCAATTTCGATGATTTCAAGCATTTCTCCATTGTTGAGAGCATTTACAAGGATGCTTCTGTAAAGGGTGACGGCATCGGGAATATCAGAGTTAGACAGGACACGTTTGGAGTATTTGCTCAGATTCTTCTGATATGGAGGATTACCACCGAAAAGAGTAGCTTGATGGTCAATACAAAGGGGGATATTGGAAACGCCTTCGACATTGAGAAAGCCTTCGATTGATGGGGCGGAACACTCCATGCAGGCGTTGATGCCTATAGCGAGGAGGTGGATTTCTCTATTTTTATGTGCACGAGCAAGGATGCGCAGGGCGACACAATCATCGCAATCGGTCCACCAATCCGTACCGAGGATAAAATTACGCATTAAGTCACCAGCTTTCACAAAAATAAAAAACCGAACTGAAAATCAGTTCGGACTTGGTGACCCGTACGGGAATCGAACCCATGTTTTCGCCGTGAGAGGGCGATGTCTTAGCCTCTTGACCAACGGGCCGGATATAAAAAAACACCATTTAAAAAAATGGAGCTGCTAAGCCGATTTGAACGGCCGACCTCATCCTTACCAAGGATGCGCTCTACCAACTGAGCTATAGCAGCTTGTAGAACTTCCTTATTAAGGAAGTTGGCGATTCGGATGGGACTCGAACCCACGACCTCTAGCGTGACAGGCTAGCGTTCTAACCAACTGAACTACCGAACCACATTTTCCCTTTCGGGTGGTGGGAGCTAGAGGGCTCGAACCTCTGACCCTCTGCTTGTAAGGCAGATGCTCTCCCAGCTGAGCTAAGCTCCCGAATGGAGCGGATTACGGGGGTCGAACCCGCTACCTCGACCTTGGCAAGGTCGCGCTCTACCAAATGAGCTAAATCCGCATATTAAATATATTATGTAAAAAGTGGTGCCTCCGGTCGGAATTGAACCAACGACACGGGGATTTTCAGTCCCCTGCTCTACCAACTGAGCTACAGAGGCATATGGAGGCGACACCCGGATTTGAACCGGGGAATAAAGGTTTTGCAGACCTCTGCCTTACCACTTGGCTATGTCGCCATTGGAGCGGATTACGGGGGTCGAACCCGCTACCTCGACCTTGGCAAGGTCGCGCTCTACCAAATGAGCTAAATCCGCATTTAATGGAAGGATATATTAAATTAAAATGGTGCCTCCGGTCGGAATTGAACCAACGACACGGGGATTTTCAGTCCCCTGCTCTACCAACTGAGCTACAGAGGCATTAAAAGTTGGCGATTCGGATGGGACTCGAACCCACGACCTCTAGCGTGACAGGCTAGCGTTCTAACCAACTGAACTACCGAACCGTATTGGCAGGGGCAGAAGGATTCGAACCCTCGGCACGCGGTTTTGGAGACCGCTGCTCTACCAGCTGAGCTATACCCCTGTAAAGCGAGCGTTTTAACCACTTTGCCTTGTCGATCCATCATTTGGTGGGCCATCAGGGACTCGAACCCCGGACCGACCGGTTATGAGCCGGTTGCTCTAACCAACTGAGCTAATGGCCCAAATAAAAGTGGCTCCCCCTGCTGGGCTCGAACCAGCGACATCATGATTAACAGTCATGCGCTCTACCGACTGAGCTAAGGAGGAGTGTTGTGCCTGATTTCTCAGGCTAGTGTTAGCATCGACCGATCTTCCCGGGCCGTCTCCAGCCAAGTATTGTAGGCACAGGCGAGCTTAACTTCCGTGTTCGGGATGGG
>JAZQKV010000104.1:0-7320 GCA_045542335.1 Eubacteriales bacterium | reverse complement strand
AACGTATTTATGCTAACCTGCGTAGCGACTTTCATACAAGCAGACGGTATCACATAAAGCTCTGCACCCCAAGGAGATCCTTAAGAACGTAGTTCTTAAGCGCATCTTTGGTTACTTTCTGTGCGAGTAGAAAGTAACACCCTCGTAAACCCGGTAAGGGTTTTCGAGCTATAAGTTATGAGGGAAAAGAAAAGACTTAATATATCCCCCCGTTCTCGGCAGAGAACAGAACAATTATAAGTTATGAGAGAAAACAAAAAGATTTAATAAAGAAACCATAAAACCACAAAACAAATTATTTTTGGGTGAAAAAATGACAAACAAAACTTTAATAACAAAACTTGACCAACAAAAAAAATTGCCCCACCCCGAATGGGTGAAACTCATTTCAACCTTTTCCCACGATGATGCCCTTTTTGCCGCAGAGCTCGCACGAAAAATTGCCCTCTCAAAATTCGGCAATAACGTTTTTTTCAGAGGTATAATCGAGTTTACCAACGTGTGCAAAAATAATTGCCTCTATTGCGGAATACGCAGGGAAAATGCCTGCGTCAGCCGCTATCGGTTGTCGGACGAGGACATTCTTGAGTGTTGCCGTGAGGGCTATTCAAACGGCTTTCGCACCTTTGTCCTGCAAGGCGGCGAGGACGCTTATATGACCGATGAAAGAATGTGCGACATAATCGGAAAAATCAAGCAAAATCATCCCGATTGCGCCGTCACGCTCTCCCTTGGCGAAAGAAGCCGAAAGTCCTATGAGAAAATGTTTGAAGCCGGCGCAAACCGCTATCTTCTGCGCCACGAGGCGGCTGACCCAACGCTTTATGCAAAGCTCCATGAAAAAAATCAAAGCCTTGAAAACCGAATTCGTTGCCTTTATGACCTCAAGGAAATCGGCTATCAGACAGGCTGTGGCTTCATGGTTGGCGCACCTTTCCAGACGGCAGAGCATCTTGCCGCCGACATGGAGTTTATAACGGATTTTGACCCCGAAATGATTGGCATTGGTCCGTTTATCCCCCATAGCCAAACCCCCTTTGCAAACTTCCCCGCAGGAAGCGTTGAGCTCACCCTCTTTATGATAAGCCTTTGCAGAATTGCTTTGCCCGACGTTCTTCTTCCCTCAACAACCGCCCTTGGAACAGTAAGCGGTGACGGCAGAAAAAGAGGCGTTCTTTGCGGCTGTAACGTTGTTATGCCAAATCTTTCCCCCGAAGCTGTGCGTAAAAAGTATATGCTTTACGACAACAAATCGGGAACGGAGCTTTCCGCCGCAAAAGGCGTTGCAATGCTTCGGGAACAGATGGAGGAAATCGGCTACAACGTTGTGTGCGCCGTTGGAAACCACGCAAGGTTTTCCGAATAATATCACAATTTGACTGGAGGTTATTAAAATGATTAAAATTGCAGTTTACGGTAAAGGCGGAATCGGAAAATCCACCACCGTTTCAAATATTTCCGCTGCTCTTGCGGACAAGGGCATGAGGGTAATGCAAATCGGATGCGACCCCAAAGCCGATTCAACCGTGCTTCTTCGTGGAAGTGAAAAGATGACAACCGTTCTTGACCTTGTTAAAGAAAAAGGCAACAATTTCAGCCTTTCGGAAATGGTGAAGCTCGGATACAAGGGAGTTGTGTGCGCCGAAGCAGGCGGTCCGACACCCGGTACGGGATGCGCAGGCAGAGGCATTATCGCCGCCCTTGAAAAGCTTTCCGAAAAGGGAGCTTATGAGCAATTCAAGCCTGATGTTGTTCTCTTTGACGTTCTTGGCGACGTTGTTTGCGGAGGATTTACAATGCCGATGCGACCGGGATATGCCGAGCACGTTTTTGTGGTGACCTCGGGCGAGAATATGTCAATCCATGCGGCGGCAAATATCGCCGTTGCCGTTGACGGCTTCAAAAACAGGGGTTATGCCTCTTTCGGCGGCATAATTCTCAACCGCAGAAACGTTAAAAATGAGTACGAAAAGGTTGCCGAGCTTGCCGACGACATAAACTCAAAAATTGTGGGAACACTTAACCGAAGCGACACGGTTCTTTGTGCCGAGGAGCTTTCCAAAACCGTTATCGAGGCTTTCCCCGAAAGCCAAATGGCGCAGGAATACCGTGTGCTTGCAGATGCCATTATCGAGGCTTGCTCTGATGGGCAAAACGGAAAATAAGGCATGGGAGGTCAGACTTTATGAAAAAACTCAGCCATTCTCAGAATCAGAGCGCACTTTCCTGCGACAACACCGTCACAAGTGCGCCGATAAAAATTAAAGATGCCTCTTTTCCGTCGCCTTTCCCGTCGGGACTTGAATACGGCGCACCGGCAAGGGGTACATGGAACATTGTTCATGTTGGTATGCTTATTCCCGAGGCACATCAGATTTTCGTGTGCGCACAGGGGTGTCTGCGAGGAGTTGTGCTGACGGTGGCAGAAATGGGAGCTTCTCACAGATTCTCAACCGTTGCTGTCAGGGAAAACAACGTGCTCGAGGGAAACCTTGAGGAGCTTGTTATTGACGGCGTTTCAGATATTCTCGAAAAGCTTCCGGAAATGCCGCCTGCAGTGCTTGTTTACACAAGCTGTGTGCATCATTTTATGGGGTGCGACCTGGGCTTTGTCTATGACACGCTTCGCAAGCGTTTTCCGGGTGTGCGCTTTGCCGATTGCTACATGAATCCCATTATGCGAAAAAGCGGAATGACCCCCGATCAGCTCATGCGAAACCGCCTTTACAGCCTGCTTGACAATTGTCCAAAGCAGGAAAGGTCGGTGACAATTGCAGGCAACGATTTTTCCTATGACCCCTCAAGTGAGCTTGTTTCGCTTCTCACGCAAAACGGCATAACCGTCCGTCAGATAACCGAGTGCAAAAGCTTTGACGAATATCTTTCCCTTGCCGCAAGCACTCATTGCATAACAACCTTCCCTGCGGCAAAGGCTTCGGGCGAGCGTCTTGAAAACGATTTCGGTCAAAAGCATCTCTATTTGCCGCAGTCCTTTGACTACGACGAAATTTCCCGTGTTCTGACATCTCTTTGCGACGAATTTGACATTAAAAAGCCCGATTTCAGCGAGCTTTCGGAAAGGTGTGACAAGGCTCTTGAAAAGGCTCTTGCGGTCATCGGTAATGCGCCTGTCACAATTGATTACACGGCTTTCCCCCGCCCTCTCGGTCTTGCACAGCTTCTTGCCAAGCATGGCTTCAATGTGACCGCCGTTTATGCCGACGCTTTCACAGCCGAGGAAAAAGAGGCTTTCGATTACCTTCGCGAAAACGCTCCCGAAATTGACCTTTATCCAACTGTTCACCCTTGCATGAGGGTTGCCCGACAGGCAGAAACCGACGGAAAAACCGTTCTTGCCATTGGTCAGAAAGCGGCTTATTTCTGCGGCACAGACAGGTTTGTGAATGTTGTTGAGGGCGGCGGAATGTATGGCTTTGACGGCATTTTAAAGCTTTCGGAGCTGATGATTGAGGCGTATCTTTCGCCAAAGGACACAAAATCACTTATACAAATAAAAGGAATGGGGTGTGACTGTTGTCATTAAAGCAGACCGCAAGAATAATTTCCACCTATGCAAGCGACACCTCAGGCGTTTGCTCGGCTCTCTATGAGCTTGGCGGCATCACAATCATGCACGACGCTTCGGGTTGCAACTCAACATACAACACCCACGACGAACCACGTTGGTATGACACGGACAGCCTTGTTTTTATCTCGGCTCTCACCGAAAAGGACGCCATAATGGGTGCGGACGAAAAGCTGATAAACGATGCCGTAAGTGCGGCGCAAGAGCTTCACCCCCGCTTTGTTGCCATTGCAGGAACGCCCATTCCCATGATGACAGGCGCAGATTACGATGCAATTGCCCGGGGCATTTCCGCTGAAACAGGACTTCCTGCTTTCGGCTTTGCAACAGACGGTATGCACTCTTATGTGTCGGGTGCAGGGCGAGCCTTTGCCGCCTTTGCAAACGACCCCGATATTTGCCCGGACGTTTTTGACGGCGAAAAAAATACGGGTTTTTCCGTCAACATTCTCGGTGTGACTCCACTTGATTTTTCTGTCAACGGTCAGCACAAAAGCATGGTTGAGGTTCTTGAAAATGAGGGCATCGGCGTTAACAGCGTGTGGGCGATGGGGTGCAGTTTTGAAGAAATTTCGGCAAGTGCCAAGGCTCATGTCAACCTTGTTGTTTCGGGGTGTGGCATTGAGGCGGCAAAGGTTATGGAAAAAAGATTCGGCATACCATATGTGGTGGGAACGCCCTATGGAAGCCTTGCAAAAAAGCTTTGTCTTGCTTTGAAGCAAGCCGCCCAAACTGGCAAAAGCATAAATTTGTGCGCTGTGAGCGACCCTCATTCCGACGTCGTTATAATCGGCGAGGGCGTGACCTCGGCATCCTTTGCTGCAGCCCTTTTTGAAAGCACGGGAAAGGGTGCAAAAGTTATCTGCGCCACCGATCTTCCGGGCGAGCTTTGCTCCTGCGGCATTGTGAACGCCATTGACGAGGACGACATAATTCCGCATCTTTCCGGCGCAAAAGCCATTGTTGCCGACCCCCTGTATAAACCCATTTGTCCGCCGACGGCAAGATTTGTTCCCCTTGCCCACGAGGGATTTTCGGGAAGAATCTACCGTGACCGGATACCCAATCTTATAAAAGATTTTGAAACATTCAGAAAGGAAAATGACCTATGAAAACTGCAAACAGACTTCTCTCCCTTGCCCTTTCGGCAATGCTTACCCTGGGCGCATTGACCGCCTGCACAAATGCCCCCGTAAACGATGAAAATGTTTCCCCCGACAGTTCCGTTTCGGGCGAAAACCAAGCTCAAAACAATTCCAACACCGCCAATTCCGACACGGACGACGGTTTTATCACGGTTATTGACCACGCAGACAAGGCAGTTAAAGTGCCGAAGAAAATAGAGCGCATTGTTGTGTGCGACATACTCCCTGTTCCGTCTGTTCTTGCGGTTTTCTTTGATTCTGCAGAAAAGATTGTCGGAATGTCGCCCTCCGCCATGACGGCGGCGAAGAACAGTCTGCTTTCAGAGCTTTATCCCGAAATTCTTGAGGCAAACACAGGCTTTATTCAGGGAACAAACGTGAATGTTGAGGAGCTTCTCAAGCTTGACCCCGATGTTGTGATTTACAGTGCCGCAAGCACTCCCCTTGGCGAAAAGCTGACAAATGCAGGCTTTGCGGCGGTTGCAGTTTCGCCGTCAAAATGGCAGTATGATGCGATTGAAACGCTGAATCAGTGGACCTCTCTGTTCTCGCAGATGTTCCCCGAAAATGACAAGACGGAAATCGTAAAGCAATACAGTAATGAGGTTTTTGAACGTGTAAACGAGAGAATTGCTGGCCTTCCCGAGGACGAGCGTGAAAAGGTTTTCTTCCTTTTCCAGTACAACGACACAACTCTCACAACAAGCGGCAACAGCTTTTTCGGTCAATGGTGGGCAGATGCAATTGGCGCGAAGAATGTTGGCGAGGAGATGAAAACCGACAACTCAACCGCCGTAAACATGGAGCAGGTTTACAAATGGAATCCCGAAACAATCCTCATAACAAACTTCACCGCCGCACAGCCTGACGACCTTTACAACAACACCATCGGCAACTATGACTGGAGCATTGTTGATGCCGTGAAGAACAAAAAGGTTTACAAAATGCCCCTTGGAATGTATCGCAGCTACACCTGCGGAGTTGACACTCCCGTGACGCTTTTGTGGCTTGCAAAGACGGTTTACCCCGAGCTTTTCAAGGACATTGACATAACAAAGGAAACCCGGGACTATTACAAAAACGTTTTTGGAATTGAGCTTACCGACGAGCAGGCAAACAAAATTTTCGCCCCTGTTTCTGCGGCAACAACCATAAATTATTGATAAAAAAGAGTATGAAAGGAGTTTTCCATGGGACTTAACGACACTCCAAGCGGCGAGCGCATACACATCGGCTTTTTCGGAGCAAGAAATGCAGGCAAGTCAAGCCTTGTAAATGCCGTTACAGGACAGGAAATAAGCGTTGTTTCGGACACAAAGGGAACAACCACAGACCCTGTGACAAAGGCAATGGAGCTTTTACCGTTGGGACCGGTTGTGATAATCGACACACCGGGTTATGATGACGAAGGAGAGCTTGGCGAGTTGCGTGTTAAGCGGACAAAGAGAGTGCTTAACAAGGTGGACATAGCGGTGCTTGTGGTGAATGCAGAGGTGGGCATGACGGACTGCGACAGAGAGCTTTCCGAGATGTTCAGGCAAAAGGGCATAAAGAGCATCACTGTGTTCAACAAGAGCGACGTTATGAAAGAGAATGTCAGAAAAAGTGCACCCGACGGCGCAGTTTTTGCAAGTGCAAAAAGCGGAGATGGCATACAGGCTTTAAAGGGCAGGCTTGCGGAGCTTGCCCCGGACGACAGCAACACGCCTTGCATTGTAAAGGATTTATTAAAGCCCGGCGACACGGTTATTCTTGTAACGCCCATTGATTCCGCCGCCCCGAAGGGAAGGTTGATTCTGCCGCAGCAAATGACAATCCGAGAGGTGCTTGATGCCGGCGCAATGGCGTATGTGACAAAGGAGAGCACGCTTACAGAAACTCTTTTGTCGCTAAAAGAAAAGCCTGCGATGGTCATAACCGATTCGCAGGTTTTCGGGCAGGTTTCAAAGCTTGTTCCTCCCGAAATTCCCCTCACGTCCTTTTCAATCTTAATGGCGAGGCACAAGGGACTTCTGACGGAGGCGGTTCATGGGGTGCAGGCAATTGACAGGCTTTGCGACGGTGACGTGGTGCTCATCTCCGAGGGTTGCACGCACCACCGTCAATGTGGCGACATTGGAAGTGTAAAGCTTCCGGCGCTTCTTCGCAAATACACAGGCAAGGACATAAAAATTGAGCTTTCGAGTGGGCAATCTTTCCCGGAGGATCTTTCAAAGTACGCTTTGATACTTCATTGTGGTGGTTGTATGCTCAACGCCCGTGAGCTTCTTTATCGCATGAAGTGTGCCGCTGATGCCGGCGTTTTCATGTCCAACTATGGCATATCCATGTCCTATATGCAGGGGATTCTTTTGCGCACAATCAAAATGATTCCCGAGGCTATTGAAGTTTTTGAAAACAAGAGGGAAAGCCGATGAGCTTTCCCTTTCTTTTTTATTTTTATTTTCATTTTAAATCTTTTCGTTTTCCCTCGTAACTTATAAGTGTTCTATTCTCTACCGAGAACGGGGGTGTGACTTTCTGCTCTTGCAGAAAGTAACCAAAGACAAGTTTAAGAACTACGTTCTTAAATCCCCTCTTTACTCCACT
>JAZQKV010000103.1:0-2439 GCA_045542335.1 Eubacteriales bacterium | reverse complement strand
ATCTTTTCGCTGTCCCTCATGACTTACATCTAAAAAGTCCTGATGTTTTTTCAACAATAGGTCATAAGGTACAACGAAAAAAATTAAATATTTTTGCATATCCTTTGTACAATCTTTATCTCTGCCTATGAAAACGGAGCGGAGCCGATTTAATATAACCTTGAAGCTGAAAAATAACTTTCAAAAAGAACTTGCAAAAGTCCTTTCGATATTTGCGTAGCGACTTTCATACAAGCAGAAGATGCAGCGTAAAAATTCGCACCCCAAGGAGATCCTTAAGAACGTAGTTCTTAAGCGCATCTTTGGTTCCTTTCTATGCGAGTAGAAAGGAACACCATCGTTCTCGGCAGAAAATTGAAATTATAGGTTATGAGGGAAAACGAAAAGGTTTAATAAAGCAAAGAAAGACCACCCCTCTGCCTATGAAAACGGAGCGGAGCCGATTAAATATAACCTTGAAGTTGTAAAATAACACTCAAATACAACTGACAAAAGTCCTTTTGCTAACTTGCGAAGCGACTTTCATACAAGCAGACGGTACTGCATAAGCTTCGCACCCTAAAGGAGATCTTTAAGAACGTAGTTCTTAAATCCCCTCTTTACTCCACTTTCTGGGGAAGCAGAAAGTGGAACCCCCGTTCTCGGAGAGAATAGAACAATTATAAATTATAAGAGGAAACAAAAAAAATAAATAAAAAAAGCCGAAATGCAAGCTTGCATAAAACACGCATTTCCACAGAATAAAAATGTCGGAGAGATAACAAAATACTTTGCACAAGCTAAATCGAACTTGTCTAAAGTTCGATTTTAATCAAATACAAGGTCGAAATCGAACTTGTCTAAAGTTCGTATTTCGACAGGATAAAAATTAGTAGCGAACGGTTTTGAGATAGGAGTTTCTGTATTCGGTGGGCTGAACACCACGAATCTTGAGGAAAGTGCGGTTGAAAGTGCGGATTGTTCCAAAACCCGTCTCAAGAGCAATGGACGAAACAGAATGGTTTGTGTAACGAAGAAGCTTCTCCGCATTGCCCACTCGTAAAAGCGTTATATATTGCTTGACACTCATGTTCATAATTCTGCTGAACATCTGACGAAGCGAAGAAACACTTATGTTGAGCTCCTCCGCAATAGCTTCTGCAGAAAAACGCTCGTCATTGTAACGCTCCTCGCAAATCTTCACCGCATCAAGGAAAATACTGCTTCTCTTTTCGTCAGTCTGAACAAGTTCGGTCTGAACAAGTATGCGGTGAATAATTGAACATACACCAACAAACCCCTCGGTGTATTTGAGAGGATCATTTGACAGGATTTTATCATGAAGCTTTTGCAGAAGATCGAATATTTCGGGACAAAACTTTTTAACCTCGTCCCATTTGAGAATGGGATTCTTGGGATGAAACTTTGTTAGAGTGTCACCAATCCTGCCAACGCTTTCAATTGAAAAAGTCGCAATCCAGCGCATTGTACCGTCGGAGGGGGAATAAGAATGTGGCGAATATGGCGCAACAAACATAATGTCGCCCCTTGTGAGCGTCTCGCTTCTGCCATTTATCTCAACTTCAAGACTGCCCTCAGTCACGCACACAAATTCACCATGAGAGTGAAAATGCAAGGGCCAGAATGTTGCCACACTGTGTGTTACGCTTATAATGTGACGCTGCGTGTCAACAAAAGGTTCCTTAACCAATCAGCTCACCTCCGTCATTTTGCTCACGTTTTCATTTTATCACACAAAAAGTTTTATGTCAACAATTAACGCAAAAATATGTCAGATTTGTCCATCTATTTGTTGCATATGTCCCAAAAAGCTACGCCGTTTGATTAGCCGAGGTATGCTTTTACCGCCATTGCTATAAAAAATCCCATTTGCTTTGCGCCATTCTGATTGGGGTGAAGTCCGTCAACAAGACTTCTTCCGTTTGCACCCCACTTTTCATAGCGACCGTAAATTCCGCAATGAATGGTGTCAATGTAACGGATCGAAAGGCGCGCGGCAATGTCCTTAACCACCCTGCCCTTTTCCATAAGGCTTCGGAAGGAACGTATTTTGTCGTCTGCCTGAACAGGAGTGCAGACAATCTGAATCGCTTCGGGATAAAGCTCGTAAAGGCTCTCGCTTACATATCTCATTGCGCCGCCCCATGTTTTTCTGCTTGCATTTTCAAGGGGAATATATTCGCCGTCTTTGAAGAACTGCGCATCGGTTATATCGTCAGATTCGGGCATACCGTCATTTGTGCCTGCCGCCATGATAATCAAATCGAAATGCTCATAGTCGGGGTCGCCCGCCGCCTTTTTGAGCTTGCATTTTTCAACCTGATTGCCCATGACATTTTTGGGGCTGTGTGCATTGCCAAGGAAAACAGGGTTTCCGTCGTAGTCACCGGTGTCATCAAAATCACGCCAGCGTGCACCGGGAACGGCTGTGCACACACT
>JAZQKV010000102.1:0-32076 GCA_045542335.1 Eubacteriales bacterium | reverse complement strand
GAGGGAAGAACCACAGGCTCTTTGAGCTTATTATCGAAGTTTGGCATAAAGTCAACAACGTTTTTATCAAGTCCCTCAACCATTTCATCGGCAATTCTTGCCATTCTCGCCTCTGTGTAACGGTAAGCCGCCGCACCGTCGCCGTCGACGTTACCGAAGTTACCATGGCCCTCGATAAGGGGGTAACGGAGAGAGAAAGGCTGTGCCATACGAACCATAGAGTCGTAAACCGCTGCATCACCGTGTGGATGATAACGACCAAGCACATTACCAACGGTTGTTGCCGATTTACGGAAAGGCTTGCTGTGAGTAAGACCGTCCTCGTGCATAGCATAGAGAATACGTCTGTGAACCGGCTTAAGGCCATCCCTTACATCGGGAAGTGCTCTGTCCACGATAACCGACATTGCGTAGTCGATAAACGAGCTTCTGACTTCGGTTCCGATTTCGATGTCCTCGATATTTCCGTGGAGATATTCTGTGACGTCGAGATCGTCATCTTCCTCGGTCATTTCGTTTATTTCTTCGTTTATTCTGTTATTATCATCCATGTAACTTGGACCGTCCCTTCTACAAGCCGTTTTTGGCTTGTCATATGTACCTTTTTTGCCGAAAAAGCCTCTCGGCAAATGCTGTTGTTATAATTTTCCTACATTATATATTATATCACAGGTTGATGTATTTGTCAAGGCATTTTGTGTTTTTTAGACACTTATTTTGCAATTTGCAGCACTTTTTAATACTTTTGTATGTAATATAAAAGCACATTTTGCAACATTTGTAAACATCGTATCACAACTTGCGTTTGTAAGAATTATGCTGCAGAAACAGTTTACTTGAATACTTGTATAAATACCATTTTTCTTTCGATACTGTATCAAATATTTCTATCGTTCTGCAACGACAAAACCCACTTGGTCAATATCTGTCGACCAAGTGGGTTTGCTTTTATGTAATTATCCACTGACACTTAGTTATGGTTCTTGCCCACATTCATGCCATCAATTGTGCCTATTGGTTGAATTTTTCCAAATACATTAAAAGTTTAATATAGGTTATCCCTTTAGCTTTATATTCATTAGCCGTCAAATAGGCAATAAAATCCCCGTTACTATCAACTATTATAGGGGGCGATGTAGCGTACTCATTAAATGCGCTTTGTGAATTATATTTACTTCCGTACGTTCCATACTCATTGAAAATACTTGTTCTTGAATACTTACTTCCATACGAACCATAAGTATTTGAAATACTATCACTATCATATTTGTTTGTTGTTAATTTACCCAAATAAGTCTTGCCATCATTGGAATACAAATGTAGTGGGAATTTTGCGGATGCAAACTTAGCATATATAGGATCTCCAAAGTCAGGATTTGTGACAATCACGGAAGTGCTACCGTTTGAATTCACAGGATAACTTACCGGCAAAGAGTTTACAACAATTTTAGCCTTTATATCTTGTTCGTTATAATCATTGTATATTCTCAAATATGTCGTTCCTGGCGTCACTCCTTTTATTTCTATTTCCCATGGCAACTCATTATCATCAAGATCCGCCCATTTTACATGTGCAATTGATTCATTTTCCACTTCAAGATATAATGTTACATCGCCGGGCAATCCCTGCTGAGTATAATTAAACGAAATGATTCGAGAATCTCCTACGTTCAAACTTATATTATCTGAGCTCAAGTGATAATTAATACTTGGATTCACAATTTCACTACCTACATTCTTCGCAAATTTGTAGTACGTTGTGTATCCCAAATCTTCGGTGTCATATTCTCCAATTTCGCTCAAATGGCTATAAAACAAGTAATTAACAAAATTCAAGCCATCATCATGCATATCTTTTGCGATAGCCTGATCTTCCTCTTTTTCATCTCCTTGATACTCATAAAATCTGTACCCATAATCCTGGTTAAATTCACTACAGTTAAAACTTGCTTCTCCTTTTGAAACTAACAAATCCTCTCCGTTATCCAGGTGTGAATAGAACCAATACATAGCAAACGTATTTTCATAATTCGGTTCAATGCTGAAATAATAGGTAAAATCAAACAAATCATAATACCAAGTGACACGCATTATAAGTATGTCGTCCTCGGAATCATAACTCAATACATACCTATCAAAGCCAGTACCATCTTCTTTCACTATTTTCTCACTATAATCACACTGTGTTTTGCTTGTTTTTTCACCATTCTTCAGCACGAACTCTTTAAGCAAAGAAAATGCAATTTGTTTTCTGCTATCACCATGTTCAGTATGTTCATCTTGAACTCTATTTTTAAGGAACAGCGATTCAAGCGTTGATACTTCATTTTTGTTAAATCCGGCCAAATATGTTATCGGCAACGCAAGATTAAGATTCTGCCCCTCGGTATATGCCCCGGAAGTAATTGCAATTACCTTGCCTTTCTTATTCAATAATGCGCCACCGCTACTTCCACTTGAAATTGCAGCATTTGTCTGAATATAAGTAATATCCCCCTCAACTCTTGCAGGATTTGACACAATTCCCTCAGTAATTGTGTTCTGAAGTCCCAAAGGGCTACCAATGGCATAAACAGAAGCCCCTCCTGCAACACTTGATGCATCATCAATATCAAGATACTTATTTCCTGTACAACCAACCTTTATAACAGCCCAATCATATTCAACGCTGTAATCATAGACACCAAGGACATCGTATTTCGCCTGTGTATCAGCGACTTGAACCGTTGCAGAATATGCCTCATCAATAACATGATAATTAGTAACCGCTGTTCCGTTATCATCTATAAAGAAACCGCTGCCGGAAGCAACCGCTTTGCCATTCTCATCACAGATTTCGATATAAAAAACAGCAGGGGAACATATTGCATATATTTCTTCTGCCGTTATTTCAGACGTTTCAACCAAATTGTCAACTGTTTTATTACAAACACTATCAAATTCACTTTGCGTGAAAACTCCTGAAGAAATCAGCTTTTGAGCAAGTGTCTGCTGTGACCCCTTAAGATAGGCTGAAAGTGCGTAATGAGATACCAGCACCACATCAGCACGCAAAAACTCATCTGTATTCACATCATCATTAAGAATCCCTACTATTCTTGAAAGCGTATATGGGTCTTTCCAATCAAAGTCCTTTCCATTAGCATCAGAGTAACCCAACGCACGCAAAACAAACGTCAAATACATCGCAGCATTTGCCTCACCCGTGCCAAACTGTGTTGCTGATTGTCCATTGGTAAGCCCCTTTGAATAGGCATATCCAACATAGTTATCTGCCCAACCGGGAACATCCGAAAATGGATGTTTCCATGTTTCACCGATAACCTCACTTTCCTTGCCCAAAACTCTAATCAACATGACAAGTGCCTCTACTCGCGATGGCGCCCTGTCAAGGTCGAAGTCTGTTTCAGAAACCCCTCTGAAAAGTCCCAAATCTTTGAGTTCCTGTGCCCAAACTTCCTCCTTTGTAATATCCCGCTGCCCATTGACCACAACCGAAGAACAAGTTATACACATAATCACAGCTAACAACATAGAAATTATACGTTTCATTACTGCAACCCCCTTATCATTATTTAAGTAACATGCAGGTTCCATTGTTACAATGCTTTCGCTAAAATTAAATACTACTCCGAAATAGCCGAGCACTTTCGTGTTAATGACAACTTTGAATATGTACAATTTTTCATTATCAAATACAATTTCATTCTAAAATTTTAGGCCTTAATACCACCGTTAAATCCACCGTTTCAAGGTATAAATTCTCATTTACCGCTGACTTCAACATCAATTTTTCCGTTCCTGTCGAGGCTCACAACCACCGTTCCCTGCTTATCAGTTCTGTAAAACGGAATACGGCGGTCATTCAGGCGGTCGATAACTGAAAGCGCAGGGTGACCGTAAGAATTATCCACTCCGCAGGAAATTACCATGATTTCCGGGTCAACTGCATCAAGAAACTCATCGGTTGAAGATGTGTCCGAACCATGATGACCTGCGTCAAGCACGTCCGCTTCAAGGTTAACCCCGGAAGTGACAAGTTCAAGCTCAATATCTTTCTCGGCATCTCCTGTCAGCAAAACCGACGCTTCTTCCCACTCGAGCCGCATGACAATGCTTGAATTGTTCAGATTCTCCTCCGATGCAATTTCCGGTGATAAAATCGTGACATCAACCCCTCCAAGTTCAAAAATGTCGCCAATTTCCGGGACAATTATTTCGCTTCCGTTTTCAGCTTGCATCTCCATTTGCTCAAGCATCTTTTCAAACGGCGTTGTCTGCACCGAAACGTCCGGCAGAAGAATCTTTTTGGCTGTGTACTCACGCAAAACCGCATCCGCACCGCCGATGTGATCCTCATGGGGATGAGTGAAAACAGCAATTTCAAGCTGTTCGGGATTTATATCATCAAGATATGATAGAAGCTGTGGTTCAGAGGCATCAGAGCCCGCATCAACAAGCATAAACTCTCCCGTTGGTGCGCAAACAAGAATGGCTTTTGCCTGATCAACATCTATAAAATGTATTTTGAGAGTTTGGGGTGGCGTTTCGGATTGCAAAGCTTTGCTCACAGCAACGCTGTTGCTCTTTCCGATACCGTCCACTGCACCATTTATCCTTGCAAGAAACGCATCCGTTTGAGCTGGGAAAACCATGCAAATCACAAGCAAAATCGCAAGTGTCGCCACAATTACTGCAACTATTATTCTTTTCATGAAAGCTTCCCCATTGTGTCCGGCAAACAGCTCATCACTGTCTGCCCTCCTCGAAGTTCATCTTGATTTCCATATACTCATTTGCAGTTATTGTCATATGACGCGGTTTTGAACCCTCAAAGGGACTTACAAAGCCAAGGTCAGTGAGCTTATCAAGGATTCTTGCAGCTCTTGCATAACCAAGAGAAAGGCGTCTTTGGATGAGAGAGGTTGAAAGCTGACCGCCCTCAAGTCCAAGCTCTATTGCAGGGAAAATCATGTCATCGCTTGCAAGAATGTCCTCACGGGAGCTGCTTGTGAAGCCCTCCTCACCGTCAGCTGTAACAGCGCCGCCCTTCTTCTTCTTTTCACCACAATGGAGAGCCTCTTTTTCAATGCTTTCCATAATGCCTGTGTCATATTCAACAGTACCCACACCCTTGAGGTATTCAACAATTGCCTCAACTTCGCTTTCGGACACCCATGAGCCCTGAACACGCATAGGCTTCATGCATCCAACCGGCGCATACAGCATATCACCACGTCCCATAAGACGCTCTGCTCCTGCAATGTCGATAATGGTTCTTGAGTCAACCTGCGAAGCAACGGTGAATGCGATTCTCGACGGAACATTTGCCTTGATAAGACCTGTGATAACGTCAACAGATGGCCTTTGCGTACCGATTATAAGGTGCATACCTGCGGCTCTTGCCTTTTGCGCAAGTCGGCAGATTGAGCTTTCAACATCGTCCTTGGCGGTCATCATAAGGTCAGCAAGCTCGTCGATAATAATGACAATCTGCGGAAGAACCTCTTTTGTGGGATCTCCGGCAACAAGCTTGTTATACGTTTTGATTTCTCTTGCGCCAACGGCTTCAATAAGTGAAAAACGGTGTTCCATTTCGTTAACAGCCCACGCAAGCGAACCTGCCGCCTTTTTGGGATCACTAACAACAGGGACAAGCAAATGCGGTATGCCGTTATACATCCCAAATTCAACTTTTTTAGGGTCAATAAGGATAAGCTTGACTTCATCCGGGCGAGCCTTATAAAGAAGGCTGACAATGAAAGAGTTAATGCACACCGATTTACCCATGCCTGTCGCACCCGCAATAAGCAAATGCGGCATTTTTGCAATATCCATAAATATCGGGCTTCCGGCAACGTCCATACCAAGGCAGGTTGAAACACGGCTCTTTTGTTCGTCAAAGGCAGAACTTTGAATAAGGTTTCTTATGTAAACGGTGGCTCTTGTTTTGTTGGGTATTTCAATGCCGACGGCATCCTTTCCGGGAATCGGAGCTTCAATTCTCACTCCCGATGCAGAAAGGTGCAACGCAATATCGTCTGCAAGATTCTGTATCGCACGAACTTTCACTCCGACATCAGGCTTAAGCTCATATCTTGTAACAGCAGGGCCGCAACAGATATTCATAATTTTGGTGCGCACGCCAAAGCTTGCAAGAGTTTCAACAAGCTTTACAGAGGTCTGACGAAGTTCATCGTTTACCTCAAAGGTTGCAGGGTTTGGATCTTCCTCAAGAAGCTCAATCGGAGGAAAACTGTAAAGTTTTTCAGGTGGAATTTCCTCGCCAACAGCAATGTTTTCCGCCTCTGCATCAATCATTTCATCTGTTATGGGGTTGCCGTTTTCGTCATAAAGAACCTCTGCGCCTGCGGCGGAAAATTCTCTTACCTCTCCGGCTTCGCCCGAAACAAGTGATGAAGAATCAATTGCGGTTCCTGCGCCGGCAATGGTTGCATCCTCGGTGAAAATATCCTCAAATGCAAGATCCTTTTTAGCTGTTGCTTTATTGGCAGGCTTTCCGCTTTTAATGCTGTCAAAAACTGTGCCGTCTGTGAAATCCTCATCATCGGGGAAAGGAACGCCATCAGAATCCTCGTCGTCATCGTCATCAACAGGGACATCCCATGGCGGATTACCGGTTTTGGCTTCGCTTTCACCTTTTTTCGCCTGCGCGGCAAGTATATCAGCAACATTTGTCCACTCCGAAATATCCTGCTCGGGAGCAATTGAAAGCTTTGATTTAACACCGTCAACACCATTTTCTCCAGACGCCGCCCCGCTTTCGTGAACAGCTTCAAGCCCCTCATCTTCAAGCGAGCTTTCCGGTCTGATAACCGGGATTCCGTTTATATCTGTTGCATCGTCAACAGGGACATCAAGCTTATTTACAGGCTTGACCTGCGTTACTTTCTTTCCTTTTCGTTCTGCAACGGCTGCTCCATCATCATCAAGTGGTGTATCAACACTTATGTGCTTTTTATCTCCCTCGTCCGCTTCAAGCGCCCTTGCTGCAGCGTGCGCCTCACGCTCTGCCTCACGTCTTTGCGCTTCAAGCTCCGCCTGTTCACGGCGCTGACGTCTGTAATCGGCGGCATCGTAATAAAGCTCCTTTGCACGAAGCTTTGAATACTGGAAAAAGTCGTTGATTGTCCAACCGAAAAGAAACAGTCCAAAAATAACCACGCCAACGGAAGTCACAAGTCCAACGCAGATTTTTCCGCCAATGGCGTAAAGAATCTGACATATTCCGCCGCCGAGAATTCCGCCGCTTTTAAGATTCTTTCCGTTTTCAAACAGCCATGCAATTGCGTTTGGTCTTTCCCCCTCGGCGATTGCTTCAAAAGCTGCAGAAAGTCCGTCCATGAAAAACATATGTACAAATGCACCAACAAACACAGCGAACAAAAATGCGCACATTGCTTTCATTCTGATATGTCCCTTCGGAGCATCAATTTTCCACATTGCGCCCTGAATCACAAGATAAACCGGCAACACCCATGCGCCCCAGCCGAAAAGTCCCTGGAGAAGCACCGCCGCCATGCCGATTATATTCATCGAATCGCTGAAAATAAACGAAAACAGTGCAAGCACCGCCCCGAAAAAGCAGATGTATGGCATGAGCACATTGAACATTGAATTTTCATCGTATGGCTTCTTTTCCCTGAGGAAAAAATTGAGCTGTTTTTCTTCGCTCACAACCGTCTCCTCAGCCTTTTTCTTTGAAGCCGAACCACGTTTTTTCTTTTCTGCCACGTCTAAACCTCCATTTTTTAATCGGTAATGCTCTGAAAGACATTCCGCAAGCGCAAGTAATCACGCCTGCAGAATGTGTAATGCAATGGGGTTTACTTTGCGTTTTGAAGCATCTGCAAAGCAAAGCATTGCTTAAAGAATCAGATTCTATCGCTTCTTATTTTTTTGTCAGAAGCTTTTCTATATCCTTAATTCTGTCCGTCGTGCTTGCAGACATGATGCTGTTTGTGAAAAGCACGTCGGTTATGCCATTTTCGCTGACAAACAGGGCAGAATTATATGGAAAACTTCTTATATCAGCAACGTGAATTTCCTCATAGCAATCCGTGAGGAATGTTACAAGCGGATTTCCATAGGATTCCTTGAAAATGAGAAGCTTTCTGCCATTTTTGTTTTCGGTAATAATTTTGATATAGGGTTGGTCACCGCCTGTAAAGCAAAGATAACCGTTGTTTATATCGGAAATTCCTCTGTAAAGCAGAGTTTCGTCCTCGCTGTAAACGGATTTGTCACGCTTGTAATAGGTCGCCTTATAGGGAGTGTCAATGTTGAAATACTCAACGTAATCGGGATTTGCTTTAAGTGCAGGGTCGGTTGTTGAAGCGTAGAACGAGCCGAGAAACTGGGCGATTTTTCCGCCTGAATATTCGTTAAGTGACTTATGCTCAAGACCTGCCGCAGTGGCAAACTTATCAAAGGCATAGTATGCGCCCCTTGCCGTCCAATGGTGGTCTGTCCTGAAATACATATATTCGCCCCGATTAAACGCCGCTTCAAGCTCGGAATATGGGTCAACAAAAGTCACGTCCTCGCCGAGTGCCTCTTTGAGTGAATCGATGCAAAGTCTCTGATCTTTGGAAAGGTTTTTGTCGGCATCGGGAAGCGCAAATTCGGTATGCGTCGGGAAAACCATGCAATACACCTTTATGTCGGGGACGTATTTTTTATAGGTTTCGGCATGGAGATTGACGACCTGACTATAATACTCGGCGTGTTCATTCTTCCCGTTGAAAAGCTCAAGAGCTGTGTCACCCATAACATAGAGAACGCCTCTGCGCTCGCCCTTGGTGTCAGCGGTGTTGGTGGTTCCGTTCTGCGGTGTGCTTACTTCGGGAACAGGCACATCCTTGTTTTCGTCGGGAATCGTGGGAGTGTCTGTAACGCCAACAGTTGTTTCGGGTATGTCGTTTGAGGGCGCATTTGTTTCAGTTCCGGAATTGTTTTTAAGTTCCGAAAGAAGCCTGTCTATATCATCGGCGTTGGTTGAAAGTCCAACATTTTCATCTCCGCTTTCGTCATCTGCACCGTCGGGAGAATAAATGGTTTTCCCCTCGGGACGAATGCCGAAAAAGCGTCGGATACTTTTACTCTGCGATATAAAGCCCTCTCGCCACGGAAAATTGTCGGCAAAGAAAAGGTCAACGCCCTCTGAAAAGCTTCCGTCGGAAATGTTTTCAAGAGAAATCTCGGGCATCTCGGCAAGCTTTCTCTTTTCAAGAGTTGAATATCCTGCCTTTGGAGCAACAATCGCTATAATGCCCACAACAACCAATATCAGCATCATTATTCCGCAAAGCACAAGTCCCATAAACTCATTCATCTGCCATATTTGCGTTTTGCGCCTCTGCTCAGCAACAAGGCGCTTTCGCTGTTCAGGAGTGAGAGGTCTTTTCACTCTGCCGGCTGATGCGCTATTCGCCGGATTGCTTGAAGAAGATTGTGGCGCAGACCTCCGAGGCTGTTGCGAAACTTGTGGCTGTGATGCGGTGGGACGGCGTGTTCCTGCGGATGTACTTCTGATGGCGGGATTTGCGCCTGTCACGCTGTTCCTCGCAACAGGGTGAGTACCTGTTACGCCATTGCTCACAACGGACTGTGTTGCCGTCACGCTGTTTTTTGCCACAGGATGCGTACCTGTTATACTATTTGTCCTTGCAACGGGATTTACATTATTCTGTTTTGTGTTATTGTTATTTTTGTCCATTATCTTCCCTCCCCTTGGCAAAGCTTTGATGTGTGATATGAAGCTTTTTATTAAAACAGTATTTTATCCCTTGAGATAAAATATGTATCGTCCTTGGAAATTACACTATTTTCCTTTAGGGCGGTCATTACAAGTTCGGGGTTGAGATACCCCTCCGAAGAAGCATCAAGCATCATGCACAGCTCTGTTACACCGTCTTTTTCACTTACATGGTACTCTTTAATGCGTGAGGTCAGTTCAACCTCCTTGACACCGCTTTTTGTTTTTTTCATTGTTACAAGAGTTTTTGAGAGTGCATCGGAAATCTTGTTGCAAAGTTCTCCTCCACGATGTATTATAACGGTATATTCGGCGTTTTTCACGTCACCGAATTTCACATCGGGTGCATAGACTTTTTTTATGCAGATCTGCGGCGGAAGTTCTTTTGTAAGAGCCTCAAAAAAGTCGCTGTCTGAAATATCGTCAGTCTTGAGAGTTATGTCGCAAAGCTCGTTTTTTCCCTCGGAGCCGACTGAAAGCGGCATTGCAAACACAAGCTTTGGATGAGGATTGAAGCCTGACGAATAAGCAACAGGAAGTTCTGCGCGGTTGAGAGCACGGATAAAGGTGTGCGCAAGGTCAAGATGTGAAATAAAAATCAGCTCTCCGCCCTTTGAAAATAATACTCGTTTTGTACTCATAAATAATTCCTTTTCGTTTATAACAATCATATTTCAATGTTGGTTCTTTCAAATAACATTGCATCTTTTACTTTGCAAGCTTATATATTATTTCCCTCACCGATTGGTTTTATATACAGCTTATAAATTCTTCTTATGCCTATAAAGCACACAAGCATCGCCACAACCTCCGAGCAAGGAAAAGCATACCAGAGAGCCGACATTCCGAAAAATCTTTTGAAAACATATGCAAGCGGAAGAATAACGAATATCTGACGGCAAAGCGAAAGTATGAGGCTGTACATACTCTTTCCGAAAGCCTGAAACAGAGATGAGGCAACAATGCCGACAGCACCAAAAGGAAAGCTTAGGCTTATTGTTTTAAGCACCGGAACACCCACTTCAAGAAGCACATCGAGTGTTACCTTTCCTGTGTTTTCGTCGTTCCCGAAAATGCTGATAAGCTGCCCGGGGAAAAGCTGGAATACAAGCGTACCTGTCAGCATTATGGCAAGACCTGCGCAAAAACTGTAAATCACGGTTTTGATAATGCGGTCCTTCTTTTTGGCACCATAATTGTATGCAACAATGGGAACCATTCCGTTTGTCACACCAAAAAGTGGCATGAAAACAAAGCTCTGAAGCTTGAAATACACTCCGTAAACCGCAATTGCCGCATCGTCTGCAAGTATTGCATTTATTCCAACTGTCAGGAATGAACCTATTGACTGCATGACAATTGAGGGACCGCCAATTTTGTATATATTCTTTATTGCATCCTTATCGGGTTTGAAGCCTTTAAGCTTTATGTCGATTTCCTTATTTGCTTTTTTGTTTATAACAAGGCCGAGAATCATTCCAACAATCTGACCGAAAACCGTGGCAACCGCAGCTCCTGCAATTCCCATTTTAGGAAAACCGAAAAGTCCAAAAATAAGGATTGGGTCCATGATGATGTTGATAATTGCGCCCGTTCCCTGAATAACCATGTTGTAAATGGTCTTTCCTGTTGACTGAACAAGCCTTTCGGTGACAATCTGACCGAAAAGTCCGAAAGAAAAGAGAGTGCATATGGTGGTGTATGTCACCGCCATATCAATCACGCTTGCATCATCCGTGAATGCCGAGAAAAAAGGATTTAAGAACAGCGTGATAATCGCAAAGAAAAGCCAGCTTACAACGGCAAGAAAAAGACCATTTACGGCAATTTTATTTGCGCCCTCATAGTCCTTTTCACCAAGTTTTCTTGAAAGGAGAGCATTTATGCCGACACCTGTTCCAACGCCCACCGCAATCATAAGCGACTGTATTGGGAAAGCAAGGGAAATTGCAGTCAGAGCATCGCCATTATATTTTGCAACAAAAAAGCTGTCAACGACATTATAAAGTGCCTGAACAAGCATGGACACTATTATCGGTGCAGACATTGTTGCAAGAAGTTTTCCGCAAGGTGTAACACCCATTTTGTTCTCTGTGGGCACCTTGCCCTGTGCCTTAGAATTCATTGCTTTCTGTTCCTTTCCTTTGTGAAGCAAAGATGAGAAATGCCAAAAGCGCACTACACACATCTTATCATTCTAAAGTATAGCACGCATATTCAGAAAATTCAATATTTTTCCTGTTAACTTTGTATTATCATGAGGAATTTTTTCGATTTGTGGAATCAAAAAAGTCGCCAAAAAAAGTAAGGACGGCACTCAGAAATCAGTGCCGTCACTTAAACCTTTATCAAGTTATTTCAAGCTCATCTGCCGTTGGAAACTTGGGGAAGTTTTTGCATATGCTGTCCTGATACCAATAGCAGACTGAGGATATGTCGTCCTGCAAAGGCAGGTATCTGTGACCGCTTCTCCAACCGAGTGCCTGTATTGTTACCTTTATATCGTTTTTAAAATACACAGGGTCGCATATATGCCAACGATAGAGTGAAAAACGTTGCTGTGATTTATACAGACCATCAGGTCGCATAACCTTTGACATTCCGGCATAGGGTGTGCAGTATTCCTGGTACTTGCCTCCTATATCAAAGTTATACGAGCCGCAGAAATAATCCTCCGTACCTGTGCCGCAGATTGTGGGATACTCTTTGTCGCCGTCGAGGTAGAACTTTATTTCGCCCTCTCCCCACCAGCCATTACTGTTTACTCCCCAGAACATATATGTGCCCACATAGCTTCCCTTTCCGCTGACACCGTCAAGAATTGTGTACACATCTTTATATTTAAGGGGATTTGTGCGGCGGAACTGTGCATGGAAATAGCCTGCGGTTTCGGGAACAGGGCCGAGAACATAGTCTATCTGATAATACACGGTTATGGGTTCAAAATGGATATTTTCAAGGGTTATCTTAAAGCCCTTTCTGAAAGGTATTTCCCAATAACAATTGAAAGCTCTCTTGGGATTCACACATACAGCAAGAGAGGAAAGCTGCGCATAATTCTGATACTCAGCACTTGCAAAAAAGTCGCACATTGGTGCTTCAACAGACGGAGTTTCGCTGTCGTCCCAATACATACGAATTACAAGCCGGCGGTTTTCGCCGCAGTTGTCAACAATCCATATATGCTTTATTATTCCCATGCCGCTTACGTCGGCAAGAGTAAAAGTTTCCCCCGGCTCTATGGATATTGCAGGCGAAACCTTCCACCCCTGACCGAGGTCTCTTGCGGCATTTGCACCCAAACCCTCAGTTGCCATGCCGCCTTTGCCTTTTTCACCGGTAAAGTTTTCGGGACTTACGGAACGAGTTTCATACTTATCAACTGCAGAAAGGTCGGGAAGTGATGATAAATTATTAAACATATCTTGACATCCTCCTTTATGTTATGATATAATAATAGCATAATAACCTCTGTTTTACAATAGCATTATCAATACTAATTATTTATCATTTATTGACAAGGCAGATGAAATACAAATGGACATACACAAGGTTAATCCTTATATACGGCTTGCCACTTTTTCAACACTTCCCGGCGGCCATATCATCTCAACCAGAGTAATTTTCGACTATGAGCTTATTTTTGTAAGTGCCGGGAAGTGCAAAATAACCTTTGAGGGAACAACCTATATATGCGAGAAAAATCACGCAGTTCTTATTCCTCCGGGAGTTAATCACAGCTTTGAAGTTCCCGAAGGCACAGAGTTTGTTCAGCCACACATTCATTTTGACTTGATTTTTGGAGAAAAAAGTGTTGAAACGCCAATATCTTTCAAAGGTCGCAAGGACATGAACGAATATGAACGCTCTCTTATTTCTCAGGATTTACTTGCCGACATGGAAATCCCCTATATTTTCACGCCTGAAAGGATTGAACAATTCAAGCAGACTTTTTTTGATGTGATAGGCATTTTTCAGGGAAAGGGCGAAAACCGTGAGCTTTTATACAAAGCCAAGATGCTTGAACTTATTTCCATGATTCTGTCACAGTTTGAGAGCAGGAAGGCAGAGATAACGGGAAATTCTTGCGCAACGATTGAAAACATAAAGGGGTATATCGACAACAATTTTCGACAAATTATCACTCTCGACACCCTTGCTATGCAGTTTGGCATGAATAAATTCACGCTATTGCGTACATTCAAGCATTTTTATGGGGTCAACATTATTTCTTACTACAAGGGAAAACGGCTTGATTTTGCAAAGAAGCTGTTATGCGAAACCGCACTCTCTGTTACATCCGTTTCGGAACAGTTGAATTTTTCTGACATTTATTCTTTCAGTCGCTTTTTCAAGACAAACATTGGGGTTTCTCCGCAACAGTATCGCAAAAGTGGTGAAAAATAACAAGCACGGAGCTATGTGTCAAGGTCAACACACAGCTCCGTTTTTTGATTGCACCTTATTCAACAGTTATTTTTCCGACCTTATATGCAACGCCGTCCATTGGTGCATCCGTTGCAAAGAAAACAGTTGGTTTTCCGTTGCCGAATATTCCGATTTCAACGTCATATTCACCGCAAAGCATTTCGTCCGGAAGCTTTATTTCAAGCTTTTCCAAATGTTTACCGGGAAACCATTTTCTCAAGTCAACATCGGTTGTGACCGTGTAACTGTTCCCTTCGTTTTTCAGCACAAGCTGAAGCGGAAGCTTTTTATATATCGGCGCAACGCCAATATTGTCCACGCTAAGCTCAAATGTAACTCCTTCGCCGATAGCTGCCTTTTCCGGGCAGGCAAAGCTGTCAATAGCATAATGATATCCCATTCTGCGCACCCAAGCATCAATTTTTTCTTTCCACTCAAAGGGAATTGCCATGGACTTTGCATTGAACGAGCTTAAATGCCATTTGAGGCTGAGCTCAATTATGTTATCAATATCCCAGCCCTTTCTCTGCCACTCCCCAAGCCACCAATAGGATTCAAAGGAAACGGGCGCAGTTTTCCAAAGCTCGGAAATCTTTTCAACCCTTGGAGGATATATATTTTCAAGGTGGTTGGGGTCGCCAAAGCCGTCGCCACGCCAACCGGTTGTGGTTGTGCGGTTGGCATACTTAAGAAGGTCGGGAAGATAGGACTGACCAACAAGAAAAGTGTTTTTGAACACGCCTGTATATGTATCGACAATCTGCGTGAAAAGCTCCGGGGGATAAAGCTCAAGCTTATGTCCCTCTCCCCATGAGCCGGGAAGAGAAATATCGATGCTGTCAAATGTGGGGTCACTATCGAAACGCTCACCAAGTTTTTTTATTGCTTCAAGGAAAAGCTCCATGAACTTCGGGTCTGTGGGCGAATCCTTGACACGCTTTCCGTCAGGTCTTTCAGGACAATCCACAATCGATTTGAGCCATTCGGGCACGTCATCACAAGCTCTTGTGCTATGCGCCATAAGGCGGAAGATAACCGTTTGGTCATGCGCTCTTGCTTTTTCAAGAATATCCTCGATAAACTTATAGTTATAAACTCCCCTTTCGGGTTCGAATTCTTTCCAGAGAATGCGGATATATGCAACCGAGGTATCGGGGTAGTACCCTTCGTGGCGACCGTTCTGGGGAACATAGTCGGGAATGGGATAGCACTCATAATCCTCGGTTTCCGTCATGTTGTTTTCAGGACGGACAACGCAATCGGAATAAAGCTTTTCACCTCTGAAATGCTGAAAGCTGATAAATCCGCTGTAAGGATTTTGCGCAACCTCCGGCTTATAATTAAAATATGTTGTTTTCATAAATTTCTCCCTTTCATTTTCAAGGTTGTGTTATATTTATCAAAATCACACACAACGCATCGCAGGGCAACAAGGCAAGAATATCATATGCGAAAGCTTCCGACATACTCATGTCCTTTTACCTTTTCAGGTTCGCTTTTTTTGAAAAATTCAAAATTATCGGGATACGAAACATACATATGCGCCACAGCAATTCCCACATCAATGCGGTTCATATCCGCAAGAGGATTTATTCCGAAAAGTCCGTGATGCTCAACATATACATTTAAAACTCCTGCATCATTCCTCTCGTGAGTGAAAAAACATGGCTGACTGTTGACACTTGACGGTGCAAGTCTTGCAGGCTCAAGGCGGACATCTTCTTCATCGGAAATATTGCAGAGGGGTCTGCGCCTGAACTGCGAAATATCTGTCCTTTTTGGCTCGTCGGTTTTTCCGAAAGCAAGCATTATGACAAACTCTGTGTCGTCCTTTTGCGAAAGCTTTTCTTTTGCGTTTGGGTCAATTCGCCCCATACCAAGCCAACAGGCTCCAAGTCCGAGGGATTGTATATAAAGCTCCATCTGCTGAAGCATAAACCCTGCGTTTTCAAGGTATCCGTCTGTCTTTTGGCTGAAAAACGCAAGCACTTTCGGCGTTATCCATGGGAGAATACTTTTGACATCTTCTTTTTCAACCATTTCAAAACGCACCTTTATATTATTGTATAATGGCTTGATTTCGTCGCAAAACTCCATTATTTTGCCAAGTGTTGCATCATCAATTTTTCCGGGGGAATACTTTCGCACAGAACGGCGTGTGTAGATTGCTTTTTTCAATGTTTTTATATTGTTTTGATTCGGCATTTCCTTATTCCTCCGTTTTTCAAATCAGAAACACAATATTTATTAAAACAAAATTACAGCTTTATCCTTGCAAGCCCGGCTTCGGAGGTTTCCTTGTAGGAGGTTGAGAGGTCATGACCGGTTTCTTTCATGGTCTGGACAACTCTGTCAAAGGAGATTTTTCTCGATCCCCACAAAAAGCTTGCAAGGCTGACAGCATTTATTGCACGCATTGCCGCAACGGCGTTTCTCTCTATACAGGGAATCTGCACAAGACCGCAAATGGGGTCGCAGGTGAGTCCGAGATGATGCTCAATTGCAATTTCCGCGGCATATTCAATCTTATCAAGATTGAGGTCGAAAAGCTCTGCAAGGGCCGCTGCCGCCATTGCACACGCACTTCCGATTTCTGCCTGACATCCACACTCTGCACCGGAAATTGAAGCGTTTGTCTTTATTATATTTCCGATGATGCCTGCCGCCTCAAGTGCATGGATGATTTGTCTGTCGCTGTAGCCACTCTTTTTCTGCTGATAGTATAGCACCGCCGGCAAAACTCCTGCCGCACCGCAGGTCGGTGCAGTAACAATTCTTTCCCCCGAAGCGTTTTGTTCGCTAACGGCAAATGCATAGGCGCAAACCATTCTGTTTTCACGGGTTTCAGCACTTTCATCAATATGCTGACTATTAAAAAGCGATTTTGCCTTTTTGCTAACCTCAAGTCCACCGGGAAGTGTGCCCTCGTCGTTAAGTCCGTATCTCACAGAAGCTTTCATGGCTTCCCAGATTTCGCTCATGTATTCGTAAAAACCCTCACCCTCAAACCTTTCGGTATACTCCCAGAGACGTATATCGTTTTCCCTGCAGTAGTCCGCAATTTGTTCAAAGCGTGAATGGCTGTAAACAATCGGTGGCTTCTCAACCTCGCCACCCTCAAAAACAATGCTTCCTCCACCAACACTCAGAACAGTTGCATGGTCTTTCTGCTCCCCGTTTTCAAAGGCGAAAAGCTCCATTGTGTTCGGGTGCGGAAGCTTTTCTCTTGTAAGATCAAATTCAACCTCACTACTTGCAGGAGAAAAAGTTTTGACGACAACAACATCCGTGCCATGTCCCTTTCCGGTCTTTGCAAGCGAGCCGTAAAGCACAACTTTAAAGCTATCGGCATAGGGATTTCTCGCCTTAAAAGCAAGACAGGCTCTTTCCGGTCCGATTGTATGTGAACTCGAGGGACCTCTGCCAATCTTATACAGTTCCCGCAGAGATTCCATTCCAACACAGTTTTTCATTTGCTGCCCCCCCCTGAAATCCACTTTATCTGCATATAGTATACACCAAAAGCTTTATTCCATAAAGTACATTATTTAAACTTTTTATAACAACACCCTCCGAAATAACGAAGTCCATAACATGCTTAAAACAACAGAAAAATCGACAGATTCATTTTATCAAATCTGTCGACTTTTTTGCTCTTTATTTAGTAATTACCAAGTAAAACCTGTTTATTGGTTCCGTAAAAGACATCGTCCCTCCCGGAAATGAGTTCGCAGAACGCTTCCATTTTATCCCATGTGTCCTCAATGTCAAACTCATAGCTGTGTCCCCAGATATAGAAAATTTCAGGGTTATTATCATCGGGCATGGCATTGACAAACTCACTTGCAAGCTCCATGAGTTTATCATATTCCATAATATGATAAACTGTGGGATTGAAGCAATAAAGATTGTTCTGCGGTTGGAAGCTATAGGAGGAAGTTATGGTACGGGAATATTTTACTCCTGTATTCTCCTTTATAATTCCGGCAACTCTGTCGTCGTTGTTCACACCGCCGCAAGGGTATGCCATGCCGACAACCTCATATCCGCATAGCTCCGAAAGATTAAGTCGGTCGGTTTCCACCTGGCGGATAACCTCGGCATCATCGAGGGTGGTGAGGTTGGGATGTGTAAGAGTGTGCACAGCAACCTCATGTCCGCTGTAAATACTCCTTACATCACACGGATTCACCTTATTATGCAAAACCCTTGTTCCGCCACGAATAAGTTCACCGCTTTTGCCTAAAAGCTCGGAATTGATATTAAATGTTGCTTTGAGTCCATACTTATTAAGCATTTCAACAAGGCGGATATCCTGTGTCACGCCATCGTCATAGCTAAAAGTCACAGCTTTTGATTTACCGTTGAACATTCTATTCCTCCGTTGCGTTATCCTTGCTAATTATTTATACTCCACGCCGAACTTTTTCTTACACTGTTCGGAGAGGTCGGGGTTACCCCAAGAGGAATTGAAATTGGAGAGTCCGATATCCTGAGGCATTCTGTAGTCGGGGAGGTTATCACGCGCGGTAAGCTCCTCACGGATAGCCTGCAGATAACGGAAGCCAAATTCATGTGAAGGAGAAACATAGTGACCCTCGTCCCACTCGTTCCAGTTGTCTATCATGAAGATTTTCTTGCCCCATGCGCCATCGGGGAGAGCGTCGGTCATATTCTTCATGCCACGAACAATCCTTCTGAAATTTGAGGGGTCAAGATGGTATTTTGTGCCGAGGTGGAAGGTATAGCCCATATCTATCCAATGCTGGCTGTAACGTGGCGTTGAATCCCAAAAGCAGGTAGCGGTGGGGACATATCCCTCGGGGTCCTGTGCAAGTCTTCTTCTCATGGTATTGAGCTGACCGTTGACAACGTCCTCTTCAGGGGGATTGTCATAGGGGGCTTTATAGCCGGAGGTGTAACAGAAACGGAAATCATATCCGCTTTGCTTATCCATTGCAATGCCTTCATCGGTTGCATCCCAGTCACACTTTGCAAACACCATTCCGTCAAAGCCTTCTTTTACGGCATATTCACGGCAGGCATCAAACGCTTTTTTCTGACCCTCAACGCCACCGAGAGCCTCACGAAGCCTTTTGGAGGCGAACACAAACACAACGGGTTTGTTGTCAATGATAAGGTAGTTGCCTCTCTTGAAATAGGTTTCCATCCAGAAGGGCATTACATTCTTTATAATGTCCTCGGGGTCGGTTGTTCCCCAACGGGGGCTGTTTTCAAACATAATGGCAAACTTCATTTTCTGCTGATACTTTGCGTTGAAAAGTGCCTCATGGAGTCCGTGTCCGCAACGGAGGTCCTTTTCCGTGATGGGTTTGCCCATGTTTTCGAGGTTTCTATACCAGCAATAGATAAAACAGTTTACTCCGTGCTCGGTTGCCCATTTGATTTCCCAGTCGCAGAGCTCTGGATTTTCCTCGTCATAGTAGCCATGAAGCGGCGTTCTTTCGGGAAAATCATGGAGGTCATCAAAAGCCTCGTGGATGCGTGCTGCTCCTTTTTTCCATGCGGCGTAATAATGTGCGGCAACTATTCTGTCGCTTGTGGCAGGCATAGGCTCGGGCACATAATTTTCAAGTTTAATGTTATACATGATGAAATCTCCTTTACAGTTCTGTATGTACTTATGTACAAACTGATTTTACCACAAAATAAGGCGCAATTCAATGTACAAAATAAATACCCACTTGCACAAATTAAATATTTTCAAAAAGTCTTTCACACAGATAATATATCTTTGTCCGGCACTCTCATTTTAAAAGTTCAAAACTTTTTCGGATGCGTCGGACGATATTCATATCCTCATCCATATCAAGTCCGAGAGAACTGCAGTTTTCGTTTGTTTTGTGACAACCGCAGTCCATTGCAAAGCGTGTAAAGCGAAGCTTTGTTTTACATAGCTTTTTCCCTGTCGGAAATATGCACAAAGTCCTGCGTAAAACACGGCAGGACTTGATTTTTTATCAAAGTACTTCAAACATATCGGCAAGCTCTCTTGCCTTTTTCGCCATGTTGGTTATGCCCTCAAATGCGGTTTCAGCGGCATAGGCTTTGAGGTAAGTATCTGCCTCAAGGGTAAAATATCCCTTATAGTTGACCTCTTTGAGTGCCTTGACAATAGGCACAAAATCAATATCCATTTCACCGGGAAGCTGGTGGTTGTCGTGCCACTTGTCGTTATCGTGAATATGTAATGCACCAAGTCTGTCGCCGAGAGCCTTTATAAGCTCCACGCAGTTTGTGCCTGCTCCTTTCATTTCAGCGTGGCCGATGTCAAGGCAGGAGGTGAAATACTCATCGTTTACAGCATCAAGATGCGCATTGAAGCTTTCGGGTGTCATGCAGGCAGCGAAGGCAACGTGATCCTTTTCGTTGTCCCAGTTCCACATATTTTCCGTTGCAATTTTCACTCCGTGGTCCTTTGCAAAGGGCAAAAGCTCGCTATACATTTCGGCGTTTTCCTCGGGGGTAGCACTGTTCATGGGGTGAACAACGCAGATGTTTCCGCCAGCCTCAGCGGTACACTCAATTGCACGCTTAAGATAAGAACGTATTTCGGTAATATGCGTGGGAAACGGAGCATGGGACTGATTACAGTGTATGCCATTATCAAGTCCGATCTGTTTTAAACGTCTTACGAATTTCAGATAATCCTTTCCGGCAAAGGGATGATCATTGGGCATAAGACACTTTTTTCCCCAATTATAGCGAGCCATGCTGAACATGGAGAGATCCCATGCATCAAAGCCTGCTTTACCTATAAGCTCAACCGCTTTTTCCTCTCCGACAAGTCTTGCTGCGGAGGCTATTTCTGTTGATGTTTTCATAATTATATTCCTTTCACACTTTTATTTGCGCAATATGTGGTCTATGGTCAGATGCCACAATTGCAGGTATATCGGCACTTTCAGCGATTATATCAGGACTTACGAAAATATAGTCAATTTTTACGGTCGGTTTATCCGAACAGAAACTGAGAAGCGGCTTTTCAAAAAGCTCGGCTGTGTCCATCATGCGTTTTCTTATCGGATCAAGAACCTTGTTATCCGGAGTTACATTGAAATCCCCCATGAGAATGCATTTTTCATCTTCAAGATTCTCCTCAACTGCTTTCACCGCCTGAATCTGTTCCTCGGGGCTAAGTCCAAAATGAGTTACAAGCACAGTTATTCCGCCCTCAAGCTTTGCTTTTAGAATACAGCGACGTTCATAATGTCTTCCTGCAACCTTTTCCAAGGGTTCGGGAATAAGAATCGTTCGGACACTTTCAATTGGAATCTTTGAAAGAAGTGCATTGCCATATGGATTGCTCCCTCCAACATCAATTGCCTTTGCAAAGTAATAATAAGGAAATCCTGCGAGCAAGGCAAGCTTTTCTGTCTGGGCGGTATATTCGGGGTCTGTTCCTTTGCCCCTTATTTCGTTGAGTCCAACAATTTCAGCTTTCAAGCCTGTTATGGTGTCTGCCATTAACTGAAAGTCAATGCGTTGTTCAACAAAGCTAAGGCAATGTTGGGTGTTAAATGTCATTATTCTCATTTGAAGATCTCCGTTAAAGCATTATAAATTGTCCGTGGACACAATTTTCCAAAAACTCTTTTACCTGTGTATTATATCACAGTATTTCTGAAAAATCAATAGTAAAAGTAAATATTCGGCATTTTTCTCCCGATTCTTCCGACACATAGAACCAAGAGAAAAACCACCGCTATATAGCGGTGGTTTTGCACGCAAAATCACTTTACAAGTCCAAGGAATTTAAGGATACAAAGAACTATACCCACAACGCTGTAAATCTCAAGGAGTGAACCGATGATTGAGAAGATAATTCCGATAATGGGAATACCCGCAAGAACACCGATGAGAACGCCGACAACAGCGCAGATAACAAGGAAAATCACAAGCTGAATAACAAGGGAAACAACATCTTTTTCCTTTACGTTAAAGGGAGTCGGCCAAAACTTCTTCAAGAAATCCATTTGCTACACCTCTTTCTTAAATTTTTTGCCTGCAAATTCTGCAGAACGGTTAAAATGTACACCCATGCACATCTCGCTTTCATTATACCATGAAGCAAAAATGCTTGCTCGCAAGGGCATTTTTGCGAAACCGTCAATGACGCAGCCACGCAAAGCGTGGAGGACGAAGTCCAAAGTACTGCGTAGCAGGACTTTCTGCGTATATTATACCATAATATGTTATAATTTGCAATAGGTGAATGTAAAAATTATAAAGAATTTTCTGTGTGCTAAGTGAAAGATGCGTGATAATCACTTTTTATCCGTCAATCTTTCACTCATTTATACAACATATGAAAATCCGTCTCCAAAATTACCCTTTTCCTTGTCCGCAATGAGTTTGAATTCGCCCTTTTTCAACGCTTTCACAAGCTCATAGGAGGTTTTCACTCGGGAAGGAAAACAAATTCCGCTGTGTCCGAAGTCTTTGACATCGTGAACATCTCCGCCGGAAATTGTTGCAAGTCCATGCTTTTTTGCAAACACCTCTGCCAAAATGTTGTCCTCAAGACTGTTGCCACGGTTATAAACCTCCATTGCATCGAAAAGAGTCATGTCCGGCTCTTCATCGGGAACAGTAATATAACCACGATGTCTGAAAGGATGAGCGCAGGCAATAAAGCCTCCGTTCTCACGGACGAACGCTGAAAGCTCGGATATTGGTTGCTTTGAAAAATCCGCATTTGAAGCAATAAGTTCAGGAGAAATGCCGTAAATAAGGCACTCTTTTCCATTACCATAGCCCTCCTCAATGCCAAAGAGGACATCTATATCAAGCTTATCTCCAAGCTCTGCGGCACGAAGATATGCTTCTCTGTATGGCTCGACAAATTCGCGCCACGGCAAGGTTTTATCTATAGCAGAGTTGCCACGGAAAAAGTGATTGGTAAAAACCATTCCCGAAAAGCCCCTCTCACGGGCAATTTTTACATATTCAACCGATTCTGACGTTCCGCAACGGCTTACTTCGCAGGAATGAAGGTGCATTTCATACTTGAACATTTATAATCTCTCCGATACTCACAAAAGCTTGTTAAAACATTTATCGACACATTATAACACTTTTCCCCCGTGCGGTCAACCGCATCGAGGGAAAAGTTACAAATTATTTCAGTTTTTTGTTTCAGTTTCAAACAAGTTTCTTAACCTCAAAGCCTGCAAATCCGAAAGGTGCAATTTCCGAAAGAATCACCTTATTGCCATCAATTCTCCCGGTACAGTTGATAAACTCAGCTTCGGAATATTGCCCATCCAGCTCCACAACAGGATTTAAAACCGAATCAGCGAAAATATTCCACAGTCCAACCGCCATTTTGTTTGCGCTATCGTCCTTTTTAGAAATAATATAAAGGTCAGGATTACCATAGCAATACGCCGGCAACGCCTTTCCGGAAAGGATTTTCACAGCATCACAAATCTGTCTTGAACGAGCATAGCTTCTAATAAGACTTTCGCTGTTAAAATATGCTTCAAAGTTAAACACAAGGAATTTATGCCCTTTGTCATTGGCGTAAATAAACGAGGCAGGAACTGTGTCATTTCCGCCGCCGTAAGCAGAGCCTGACACAACAAATCTGCTCAGAACATCGGCGCCGTCCTTGAGCTTTACTTCAAACACCTCTGCATCTGAGCCGACCTGAACATACTCATTATATCGGCAAAAAAACTCCTCGGTTGATTTTTTCTTTCCAACAATTTCACAAATTCCCGTGTCTATTCCCTTTTCGGCAAGAATTTCAGCCGCCCTCATGTCAATTATTATTCCGTCCAAAAACGCACTTTCGGGGACATACTTTATGTTTTCTCCGAAAGCAATTGCCGCTGTGCCGACTCCGTCATATGTTGTTGGTACAGAAAGATTTGAAAGCATTCTTGAAGCAGGCGAAAAGAAAATGTTTTCAACCTTGCTGCTGTTGCATATTTTTTCGGGGATTTTCATATTCCGAAGCTTATTCATTGCCTCATAAACACGCACTCCACAGGCGTTTTTATTGTTGAAAATGCGTTCAATTGCATCATAAACAGGCTTATTTTTACAATGGCGTTCAACGTAGCCAGTTTCATAATCAAAGCTTGAACGATAATCAATTGCATATTTCAGAATACCGTCATTTTCGCCATCTGCACGCAGAGCCATATCGAAAATTTCAAGGTATGATGACGGGCAATTCGTGCGTGGTCTTGGATAAGCATCGCCCTCGGAGAAAACCTCAACACCCTCAGCTCTGGCATTTTTACACCACGCGCTTTCCATTCTTTCAAGCTCAATAATGTGTTCAAGTCTGTTTCCCCAACTTTTATTTACCGCCCAATAAGGTGCGCCAATAAGTCTCATAAACGGCTTTGTATTTCCTGCAAGAATCTTGGTTATAGTGATAGCATCAACGCCGTCATTATCCCACAAAGTCATACAAGAGCAAGTACCCATTCTGACTTCCGGTCTTACCTTGTCGAGATACTCCCTTGCATTTGCGGCAAAAGCTTTAAGAGAATCTCCGTTTGCCTTCATCCATGCGTCACGGTATTTGTTTGCATAACCGGAAATTGCAAGCTCCTGAAGCTTTTCACGTGTAATATCCTCGCCAAGAATTTCGCAGATTCTTCTCATGTGATGCTCGCAAGTACAGTAAATTCCGTTTCCACCAAAAAAACCAAAGCGAAAATCGTCGTCAAACATAATCATGTCCACGCCGCATTTTGCCACTTGCTGTATATACTCGCCAGAAAATCTTTTAAAATCCTCATCAAGCGGGCAACAAAATTCCGTGTTCTCGTGTCCGTCTGCGCCGAGCATTTGGGTAAAGCCGCCGCCGTCGCACCAGAAAGTCCACATCCATGCGCCCACCTCAAAGCCACGCTCTTTAAAGTATTTGCAGTTTTCGGCAAGGGAATCCATGTCTTTTTCTCTTTCAACAGGGTCAGTTTTAAGAAGTCCGAGAGCCAGGAAAATGCGCTGTGCTCCAATTTTGCGAAGCTCTGCTTCAAGACGTTCACAGCCTCCGGCTCTTTTTATATTTGTGCAAATCATGGGTACAGATATTTTATACATTTAACCTTGTCCTCCCTGTTAAAGGTTTTATTCGGCATTATCTTGCCATTTCGGATTTGTCATCGTCGCGGCAAGGTATTGCGCACTCACAGTGAAGACTTGACAAATTGCCCGTTTCTTATTGTATAAACGCAGTCAAAGCCCACATCCCGAAGTATGCTTTTTGCCTCATCAAATCCGTATGAAAGTGTTTCGGGGTTATGGCTGTCCGAGGACAGAATAACCTTTCCGCCGTTCTTTTTAAGAATATGCAGGAGATTTTCATGCGGATATGGCTTTGTCCTGTAACCGCGGGAAATTGCCCCTGTATTCACCTCGAAAATGACATCGGCACGCATTGCCGCAACAAGATATTTTTCGGAAATTTTAAGGTACTCTCTGCTTTCGAGAAAGCCCGACGAATGCGCTTCATCAAACTTTGTTATCAAGTCGAAGTGCCCCACAATATCGGGTTTTCTCTTTATTATATAGTTGCAAAATGTGCTGTAATAGGTTTGTGAAAGCTTTATAATGTCGTGACCGAAAGCATTAAGGCATCTGGAAAAGTAATTATAATCGGAATCTATCGGGTAATACTTTCCATCCAAGAAAAAATAGTGCGATGAGCCTATTATATAGTCGAGTGCGCTTTTATCGGCAAGACAAAAAGCGTCCTCCTCAACACCGAGATAAATCTCAATTTTTCCATCGTATTTTTGCTTTAACCTATTGATTTCACGGATATATCCGGGCATATCCTTTATGCAATATCGCAAATCGAAATCCGTGTAGCCGTGTCCGGAAAAACCTATTGCCTCAAAGCCGTCACAGATAGCACGGATTACAATTTCTTCAGGCGTTGCACTTCCGTCGCAAAAGGTTGAGTGAGTATGAAAATTTGAAAGCATTGCTCACCCCTTATCCGGCTTGACAAGCCTGTTTGTTATAAAGGAAATAACGGCATCAATGCCGGAAGTTTTCACGAGAAGACCAACAAACGAACAAACACCGATTGTCCACCCACAAATCGCACCGCCTGCAAGCACGATGAGAAAATCCGTTGCAAGGAGTGCTTTTCCGATATTGATTTTGGTAAACTTTTTAACTATAAGCGCAACAATATCCGTGCCGCCGGAACTTGAATCCACATAAAACATAACTCCGCTTGCCACCGCAATAATTGCCGCTCCGGTAAGAGCTGATACAAAAGTGTTTTCAATCACAATGGGGGTATGAACAGAAATTTTCTCTGTAACTCCGACAAAAACCGTGGTAAGCGTCGATCCGATAAAAGTCTTGACCGCCATTTCCCGCCCGAGGACAACAAAAGCAAGAGCGAGCAAGGCAAAGTTTATGACCGTTAGAATTGTGCCGGGCGAAGAATTGAGATATGTATTGAGTATTACCGAAATTCCGCTTGTGCCGCCAAGCAAAAGTGAATGAGGAAATATGAAAAGCACCGTTCCGAGAGCATACAGAATACTGCCAACAGTTATAAGTGAATAGCTTTTGACTTGTTTTTTCATTATTTTTGCCGTTTTCTCCTTCGTGAAAGAATGGCTCTTTTATTATTTAAAGAAAGTATCAAAAAGACCTCTGACAATCTTTTTGCCGATTTCCCTTCCAATTGTGTTCGCTGTTGAAGACATTGCTTTTTCAATCACGCTTTTGCGCTTTCTTGATGAACTTGATGTTTTCTTTTTCTTTTTTTCCTTCTCTTCTTTTTCCTTTTCCGCAGCTTGTTTCTCCATTTCCTTCTGTTCAGCCGCTTTCAACTCCTCAGCCTGCTGTGTCAGGATCTCATATGCCGATTCACCGTCCTTTTCAACGGCATATTTGTCACGCAAACTGCTTGCAAGTACCACGCTCTGAAGTGTCACAGCTTCAACAGCTTTCATACTGCTCTTTGGCGGCAGGATGTTCGCCCTTTCAACGATAGTGGGGACACCGTCGGAATCAAGTACAGAAACGAGTGCTTCACCTGTGCCAAGTGCCTGAATAGCTTCCGCTGTATCGAAATCCGGATTGGAACGGAAAGAATCCGCCGCCGCATTAAGCGCCTTTTGATCCTTTGGAGTATAAGCACGCAGAGCGTGCTGAACACGATTACCAATCTGTCCGAGGACACTATCGGGAATATCCGTGGGATTCTGTGTAATAAACCAAACGCTGACTCCCTTTGAACGAATGAGGCGCACAACCTGTTCAACCTTTTCGATAAGTGCCTTGGGGGCATCATCAAATAGCAGATGCGCTTCGTCAAAGAAAAAGGCAAGTTTCGGCTTTTCGAGGTCACCGGCTTCAGGAAGCATTTCATAGATTTCAGAAAGCATCCAAAGCAAGAACGAACCATAAAGGAGAGGATGCTGGAAAAGCTCAGAACATTCGAGAATGTTCATAACGCCTCTGCCATTTTCGTCCCACTCCACCCAGTCGGAAAGTTCAAGGGAGGGTTCGCCAAAGAAAAACTCACCGCCCTCATCTTCAAGAGTTAAAAGAGCACGCTGAATTGCGCCAATGGATTGCGGTGCAATATTGCCATAAGTAAGCTTGTACTCACTTGCGTTATCTCCCACATATTGAACCATTGCACGCAAGTCCTTGAGGTCAACAAGGAGCATTTGTTTATCATCGGCAATACGAAAAATTATCCGAAGAACACCGCTTTGTGTTTCGTTAAGTCCAAGAAGATGAGCAAGCAGTTCAGGTCCCATTTCGGAAACCGTTGTGCGTACGGGGAGACCTTGTTTGCCATATACATCCCAGAACTGAACAGGAAAAGATGTATAATTGAAGTCAGTAATTCCCATGTTTTCAATGCTGCGAAGAATGTGCTTGTTATCGCAACCCGGCTGACACATACCCGAAAGGTCGCCTTTGATGTCAGCAACAAAAACGGGAACACCCATATCGCTGAAAGATTCGGCAAGAACCTTTAATGTAACTGTTTTACCCGTACCTGTGGCTCCGGCAATAAGTCCATGACGATTCGCCATAGATGGTTCAAGATATACACGTTTTGTTCCCGTTGCAAGCCACACTTTATGTATGTCTTTCTGATACATAATTTATACTCTCCTTAAAATTGAAATACAAAATCAAAACTGCAATAAAATTCATACACTCTGTCTGTCAGAATGCTTTCGACCACAAATTTTGTCCGCAAGCCAAAGTAAATATCCTGCCGCTACAAAACACACAAGTAAAGACACCGACCATTTCATAACCCCCACCAACTGGAGCTTTTCGAGGTTAAGAAAAAAATAGGGGTAAATATGCGGTGCATGAGCGTTAAATTCAAGATGCGCAGCTCTTATAAAAACAAAGGCAAAATAAGTTATAGGCAAAACAGCTGCGACAAGCGGAAAAAACCACCTTACTGTTTTCCTTTCGTAAAACAAAAGCCAGTTTGCAACATACATAACCGGCAACACCACATGAAACAGGATGCTAACCAATTGAAAATTGAGATTTGGAAAACTCGGGGAAAGAATCAGATTATACACCAAAAACGTAAGAAGGATTGACATCACTCCTGCAAAATTCAGCGCAGGGGCAAAACAAACAAATGAATCATCTTTCTTTTTGATTGTACATACAAGCTGTGCAATCATCATTATTTCACAAAAATAGTTGCTGAGATTGGTAAAATAGACATAAAAATATTTTGAAAAAGACTTATCAAACAGTCCGAGACTTGCGACAATACCAACAAGTCCAAAAGCAACAAAAAAAGATTGGAAAACAAGTTGAGCTGTTCTGCTTTTAATCATTTATGCAACTCCTTTTTTATTATATTATGACACACTTTCATGAAAATGTCAAGTGTTTTTTGAATGTCTCCAAGTTACAATTAAAATACGCAAAGCCCCTTGACTTTTCAAACACAATCATGTTATAATAAAGAAAAATGAAACAATTTAAGCGACAACAGGATTCAAGCCAACACCATCAATTCGTTTTGAAAAACTATCGTCCAAATAATAGGCAATGAAAGGAAAAACAAATGAAACTTGCAACCACAACCGAAGATTTTCAGCGTTTTTGCGAAACAAACATTGAAAGAGTCACAAACTTAGTAAAAGCGGGATTCAGGTACATAGACTTGAATATGTATGTGGAAAATCACAATCCCGAAATCTTTCTTGACGAAAACTGGAAAGAAAACATACTGAAGCTCAAAACCCACGCTGAAAGCCTCGGGGCAACCTTTGTGCAGGCACACGCACCGGGAGTGAATCCATTCAGAAAAGATGTAGACTACACCCACGTTGTCGACATTGTTAAACGTTCCATCGAGGTGTGCGGAATGCTCGGCATAAAAAACGTCGTACTTCACAACGGATATGACGTTTCCTATACAAAAGAACAGTTCACGGAGAAAAACATAGCTTTCTTTGGTGAGTTTCTTCCTCTCATTGAGCATTACGGCGTAAATCTTCTATGCGAAAATACCACAAAGAAAAATATGCCTGAGAATTATTTTCCTGTAACCGGAAATGAAATGCTCGACTTTATAAAAGCCGCAAATCATCCTCTCATCCATGCCTGTTGGGACACGGGACACGGAAATTGTGAGGGCAAACAGTATGAACAGCTGAAAACTCTCGGGAAAGAGCTTTATGCTCTGCACATAAACGACAATTCCGGCAGAGGAGACGAGCACATAATTCCATATTTCGGGACACTAAACATGGATGACATTATGCACGGACTTATTGCGGCAGGCTTTGACGGCTATTTCACCTTTGAAGCAGGCTGCAGCCTGCGTCCTGCAAAATACTGGCAGGGAAACCGCCAAGAATTCCCCGACGATACACGACTTGCAGAGCCACAGTTTTTCATGCAGGAGAAAGTGGAAAGGCTCATGTACGAGATAGGAGAATACATTCTGAATCAGTATGGAGTATTTGAGGAGTAAGAGGTTTTGCGAGCATCCTATTGTTTTAAATGTGGCTTTAACTTTAAATTATCTCTCCTCGCTCCTGCCCCGCCTAAGAGCATTTTAAAGTACCCAATACAAATCCAGCCCACGGGAAAAACCGTGGGCTTTGTTTTTATATGAGTTACCGTATTGATGGCTCAACAGCTTATCTCCTTATCCTGAATAAGCGAATACTCACCACTGCGAAGCACCGAGACAAGGTCATGTGCGGTGCAAATTCTATTCTCCGTGGCAATACCGCCCTTTGCAAGATGGTTCGCGCTATGAAAATCCGAGCCGGAAGTCAAAGGTTTATTATAAAGCTTTGCGAAATACTTTGCCATATCGTTGCGTAAGCTTTCGGTTCCACCGTTGTATCCTTCTATGCCAAACAGTGGTGACGGATCATCAACAACCATGCGGTTGCGGAACGGATGTGCCTGCACGACGACGGAATAGTCAGGAAGAACATCAACAAGTTCACTTACATCTTTTAGCTTGTTCAGAAGAGGCAATTTATAAAAATCCTGTTCCTCCAAGCCATAAACGAGGTAGTCATTGATACAGTTTTCAAATCTTACCTCAGCGCCACAAAGGACCGTGATGCCGACTTTTTCGCCCTCGTTTTTTGCGGCATAATAGCCTTTGAGGTATCTGTCCACGATTTTTATATGGTTAGTAACGTCTATTTCATTCTTAAACCAATCAAAGAAAAGGGAGAAATAATGGTCTGTGATGACAACACCGTCGTACCCTTCATTCTTATACATATTAACAATCTCTGCTCCACTGAACTGTGCCACCTTATCGCACTCTTTGGTATGGATATGCAGTTCGTACTTATACATAAATGCCTCCGCTGTTATATGGTTAAAACGTATTTCTCGTAAACATTAATTAAAACTGTATCTTTGAAATGAGTTATCCTGTCATTTCTGCCATAGGACAAATGATTATGCCCGTAAATAAAATACTTTGGGCTAACTTTTTCTACAAATTCTTTAAGAACAAAGTATCCTTTGCGACTCTCATCAATACCATCGCCCAATCCATATAACGGAAAATGTGAGACAACTATATCTACGCCGCCTGATTTCTTAATTTTTTTATTCAACAAAGCAAGCCTTATTGACATTTGCTTTTCAGAAAGAATATGACCTCGATAAGTCATACAACCTATTCCTAAAATCCTGACTCCGTTGCACTCAATGCATCTCCACTCAATAAACTCAGAATCAAAAAGTCGTGTCTTGAATTGATCATGATTTCCTTTTACAAAAAACAAATCTTTTTTATGTTTCTCTTGACGGCTTGCAAATAAGAATAATGCAAATCACCTGCTCCCAATATGACATCAACATCGTCAAAGCAATTCTCATCAAAATGATTTAGCAGCAGTTCACTCTCAACATCTGATACAATGAGAATTTTCAAGCAGCACCTATCCTCCCCTGAAGCTCGTAAAGCTCGAATCAAGGCCAGCAGACAATCAAGTTAAAGCTTTTTTACATTATTCGAAAATCATACTATCACAAAACATCAATTTTTTCAAGATAATTTTGTAAACTTACGGATTTGAGTCAATAAGTGTGAGAATTTGTAAACTTACGGATTTGAGTCAATAAGTGTGAGAAAATGTGCGATATTGGAAGAGAGTAATTTTCACGCAAAACACGAAAAGCCCAAAAAGCCTACGACCTCTGTGTAGCGGCAAGACTATAATTATGAAGACTTGCAACGTGCATCATGCGGCGATGATATATCAAGCCTACGGCTTGGATAAAAAAATCCAAGTCTTATGCGGAGTGTCCTTAAGGACAGTTTAAAACCCGAAACAAAACTTTTGTTTCGGGTTTTATTGTATAAGGTCTTAGGATATCCT
>JAZQKV010000101.1:0-5240 GCA_045542335.1 Eubacteriales bacterium | reverse complement strand
GTTTATCCCTCTTTCAGTATTTCGGATAAGGTCAAGGGAACTATCCTTGATTATGCAAAGAGGCTTGGTCTTGGTCTTGGCATCGTTGGTCTTTATAATATTCAGTTTATTGTTGACAAAAACGACAAGGTTTATATTATTGAGGTAAATCCTCGTTCTTCAAGAACGGTTCCTTTCCTTTCAAAGGCTACCGGCTACAGCCTTGCTGATATTGCAACAAATGTAATTCTTGGAAAGTCTCTTAAAGAGCAGGGAATCTTCGACATTTACCCCGAAGAAAAGAAGCGTTGGTATGTTAAAGCTCCTGTGTTCTCTTTCTCAAAGATAAGAGGTCTTGACGCATATCTTTCTCCCGAGATGAAGTCCACGGGTGAAGCAATCGGTTATGACAACACTCTTTACAGAGCTCTCTATAAGGCACTTCAGGCTTCGGGTATGCAGCTTCAGAACTATGGAACAGTTCTTGTTACAGTTGCAGACGAGGATAAGGAGGAGGCACTTCCCCTTATCAGAAGATTCTACAAGCTTGGCTTCAACATCGAAGCAACCGAGGGTACAGCAGAGTTCCTCAAGGAGCATGGTATAAGAACCCGTACACGCAAGAAGATGACAGACGATCCCGACGACATCCCGGCTGCTATCCGCCAGGGACACATCGCTTATGTTATAAACACCCGTGATATGCGTTCTGCAGATCAGGCAAAGGATGGATTTATGATTCGCCGTCTTGCAGTTGAAAACAATGTGACTATTTTCACGGCTCTTGACACGGTAAAGGTTCTTCTTGATGTTCTTGAAGAAACAACCCTTACGATTTCCACAATTGATTCTTGATGCGGAGGAAAAAATGAAGCAAAGTATTTTTGAGGTTATTTCAAATGAAGCTCTCACTTCCAACGTTTTCAGAATGGAGCTTCTCGGCGATATTTCTGATATAACAGTTCCCGGACAGTTTATCAATATCAAGCTTGACGGAATGTTTCTTCGTCGCCCGATTTCGGTTTGCGATGTGGATGTGAAGAATGAAACTGTCACTATTATTTATAAGGTTGTAGGCAAGGGAACGGAATACATGGCGTGCCTTGAAAAAGGTGCAAAGCTTGATGTGCTGACAGGTCTTGGAAACGGTTATGACACGTCAAAAAGCGGAGAGAAAGCCGTTCTTGTTGGCGGTGGAGTGGGTGTTCCTCCTCTTTATATGCTTGCAAGGAAGCTTCTTTCCGAGGGCAAAAAGGTTTCGGTGATTCTTGGATTTAACAACAAGGACGAAATCTTTTACGAAAAGGAGTTTTCGGCACTTGGTGCTGACGTTTTAGTTACAACTGTTGACGGTTCTTATGGAATTCAGGGGTTTGTTACGAATGCACTTGAAAAGTGCGGTGACTACGGCTATGTGTATTCCTGCGGTCCGGAGCCTATGCTTAAAGCTCTTTATAACGCAATTCCCAAAACTGTTTCGGGTCAGTTCAGCTTTGAGGAAAGAATGGGGTGCGGATTTGGTGCCTGCATGGGATGTTCCTGCAAGACAAAGTATGGAAACAAGCGCATATGTAAAGATGGTCCTGTACTTGAAAAAGAAGAAATCATCTGGTAAGTTAGTTTTTGGCTTTTCTTTTGGATAAAGGTATGAAAACATATTTTAATAGAAACGATAAATCAATAAATCAGGAGATAGATATGTCAAACACAAGTATAACACTCTGCGGAATACATATGGACAACCCGATAATACCGGCAAGCGGTACATTTGGTTATGGATATGAATTTGCGGAGCTTTATGACATCAATTGTCTTGGAACTTTCTCTTTTAAGGGAACAACAAAAGATCCTCGTTTTGGTAATCCGACTCCGAGAATCGCCGAGTGTCCCGAGGGAATGATAAATGCCGTTGGACTTCAGAATCCCGGAGTTGAAAAGGTTATTTCCGAGGAGATACCCAAAATGGCAAAGGTGTTTCACAAGCCTGTTATGGCAAATGTAAGCGGTTTTTCCGTTGATGATTATAAGTACACCTGTGAAATGCTTGATGCTTGTCCCGAAATAGGTTGGTTTGAGGTTAACATCAGCTGTCCGAATGTACATGGTGGCGGAATGAGCTTTGGCACAAGTCCTGAGGCGGCGGCAGAGGTTACAAAGGCGGTTAAGTCTGTCACAACCAAGCCTGTGATTATGAAGCTTTCACCTAATGTTACAGACATCACAGCCATAGCAAAGGCGTGTGAGGCAGAGGGTGCTGACGGCATAAGCCTTATTAACACGCTTCTCGGAATGAGAATAAGCCTTAAAACCAAGAAACCTGTTATTGCAAACAAAATGGGAGGCTTTTCCGGAAAAGCAATTTTCCCTGTTGCTCTCAGAATGGTTTATCAGGTGTACGATGCTGTTAAAATCCCGATTGTGGGAATGGGCGGAGTTTCAAGTGCGGAGGATGTTATTGAAATGATGCTTGCAGGTGCAACAGGCGTTGAAATTGGTGCTGCAAATCTTGTTGACCCGTTTGTTTGCCGTGATATTATTGATGAACTTCCGGTTGTTATGGAAAAATACGGAATCAAAAATCTTTCAGAAATTATAGGAGGTGCCCACTGATGGGACGTGATGTAATTATCGCTTGCGACTTTGCGAGCAAAGAGGAAGTTTACAGCTTTCTTGACAAATTCCAGGATGAAAAGCCCTTTGTAAAAATTGGTATGGAACTTTTCTATGCAGAAGGACCCGAAATTGTCCGTGAAATTAAAGCAAGAGGACACAAAATTTTCCTTGACCTAAAACTTCATGATATTCCCAATACTGTTAAAAAGGCAATGGCTGTTCTTTCAAGACTCGATGTTGATATGACAAATCTTCATGCTGCAGGAACAGTTTCCATGATGGAAGCTGCAATTGAGGGTCTTACACGTCCCGATGGCACGCGTCCCTTGCTTATTGCTGTAACACAGCTTACATCAACGAGCCAGGAGCGTCTTGAAAGTGACCTTCTCATCCACGAGCCTATTGACGAGGTTGTTATGCACTATGCAAGCAATGCAAAAATAGCAGGTCTTGATGGAGTTGTGTGCTCACCGCTTGAAGCTGGCAAGGTACACGACAGATGTGGCAAAGAGTTTGTTACAGTAACTCCCGGCGTGAGATTTGCGGACGGAGATGTTGGGGATCAGGTTCGTGTAACAACTCCTGCAAAAGCAAAGGAAATCGGCTCTGATTATATCGTTGTTGGAAGACCTATCACGGCTGCTGAAGATCCTGTTGCGGCATACAGAAGATGTGTAAGCGAATTTGTTGGTTGATTTAACATAAGAAAATAGAGTGTTTCGGAGGTTTAAAATGGAAAGCTATAAGAGAGAATTTATACAGTTTTTGGAAAATGCAGGTGTTCTCAAATTTGGTGATTTTACTGCAAAAAGCGGAAGAAAGATTCCTTATTTCATAAATGCAGGAATGATCAAGACCGGTAATGATATTGCAACTCTTGGTGAGTTTTACGCAAAGGCATACTTTGAAAAGCTTGGCGCAAAGAAAGCAGTTCTTTACGGACCTGCTTATAAGGGAATTTCCCTTTCCGTTTCGGCGGCTGTTGCACTTTCCAAGAAGGACCTCAATGTTCCGTTTTTCTTTAATCGCAAAGAAGTAAAGGATCATGGTGAGGGTGGTGTGTTTGTTGGTTATGTTCCCCAGGCAGGTGAAGAAATTGTTATTATTGAGGACGTGATCACAGCAGGAACTGCAATCCGCGAGAGCATGGAAATTCTTTCTCACCTTGAGGGAACAAAGGTTGCGGCAACATTTATCATGGTTGACAGAAAAGAAAAGGGTCAGACAGACAAGGGTGCAATGCAGGAAATCGAGGAGCAGTTTGGCTTCCCGGTGTATTCTATTGTTGACGTATATGACATTATTGAGTATCTTGAAGAAGACCCCAAAAATGAGGAAAATGTAACAAGAATCAAGAACTATCTTGCGGTTAATGGTGCAAAGGCGTAAATTTTCCTTGTTAGAGTGCAAAAACCTTATTCCTGTTGAAAGAGGTGTGTTATGAGAAGTTTAATTGACATAAAGGAGCTTTCGGTAGAGGAAATTGACGAACTGATTGCCGTTGCTCAGGATATAATCTCAAATCCTGCAAAGTATTCAGAGGTATGCCGCGGAAAGAAGCTCGCAACGCTTTTCTTTGAGCCTTCGACAAGAACAAGGCTTAGCTTTGAAGCGGCAATGTATGAGCTGGGCGGAAATGTACTTGGCTTTTCTGAGTCAAACAGCAGCTCTGCCGCAAAAGGCGAAAGCGTTTCGGACACAGTCAGAACTGTCAGCTGTTATGCAGATGTTATAGCAATGAGGCATCCTAAAGAGGGTGCGCCTCTTGTTGCTTCAAAACGTGCCTCTGTTCCGATAATCAACGCAGGTGACGGAGGTCACAATCACCCAACACAGACTCTTGCGGATTTGCTCACAATTTATCGTGAAAAGGGTACACTTGAAAATCTCACAATTGGTCTTTGCGGTGACTTGAAATTCGGAAGAACTGTTCATTCACTTATATGCGCAATGACAAGGTATTGCGGCACGAAATTTGTCCTTATTTCACCTGAGGAGCTTTGCGTTCCTGAATATATCAAGAGCGAAATACTTGATCCTACAGGTACGCCCTATGTTGAGTGCCGGGATATGGAAAGCGTGCTTCCCGAACTTGACATTCTTTACATGACCCGCGTTCAGAGAGAACGTTTCTTCAACGAGGCAGATTATATTCGTCTTAAGGACACTTATATTCTGACTCCCGAAAAGCTTAAAAAGGCAGGGGATAAGCTTTGCGTTATGCATCCGCTTCCCAGAGTAAATGAGATTTCCGTTTCTGTTGACGATGACCCAAGAGCTTGCTATTTCAAACAGGTTCTCAACGGAAAATATATGAGAATGGCTCTTATCCTTAAGCTTTTGGAGGTGACGGTTAAATGATTATCGGACAGATTAAAGATGGCATTGTTCTTGACCATATTACCGCAGGAAAGTGTATGGATATTTACAATATTCTCGGACTTGGCGAGCTTGGCTCAACGGTTGCGATGATAATGAATGCTGACAGCGTTAAGATGGGCAAAAAGGATATTATAAAAATCGGAGAGGTAATTGAACTTGATTTTAATGTTCTTGGGTATATTGACCCCGGTATTACCGTGAATATTATCAAGAACGGAGCTATTGCTAAAAGAGAAAAAGTCGGATCGTAGCCATGTCGTTCTGTG
>JAZQKV010000100.1:0-3403 GCA_045542335.1 Eubacteriales bacterium | reverse complement strand
TGAGGTACAGCGAAAAATTTTAATGTTTTTGCATCTCCCTTGTACAATCTTTATCTCTGCCTATGAAAACGGAGCGGAGCAAGAAAGCACAGTTTTGAAGCAACAAGACAACCTATAAAATAAATAGGTAAAACGTATTTATGCTAACCTGCGTAGCGACTTTCATACAAGCAGACGGTATCACATAAAGCTCTGCACCCCAAGGAGATCCTTAAGAACGTAGTTCTTAAATCCCCTCTTTACTCCACTTTCATGGTTGCTTGCAACCTCGGAAGCAGAAAGTGGAACCCCCCGTTCTCGGTAGAGAATTGAATAATTATAGGTTATGAGGGAGAAGAAAAAGATTAAATAAAAAATGCCGAAATGCAAGCTTGCAAAAAACTCGCATTTCGACAAGATAAAAATATCGGAGTGATAACGAATCCCTTTGCATAAGTTAAATCGAGCTTGTCTAAAGCTCGATTTTAATCAAATACAAAGTCAAAACCGAAGCTGTTTAAGCTTCGGTTTCGACAAGATAAAAGCTTCGGTTTTGACAAGATAAAAATTAGAGACCGGAGGGGAAGGTGATGGGTGTGCCCTTGTCAACGGATTCAAAAGCAGCTTCCATAACCTTGAGGACACGCATAACCTCGCAGTGCTTGATAAGCTGCTCGGCTTCACCATCAATTGCCGCACAGAAGTTGCGGTAGAAATCGTGAACATCGCTTGCAGGACGGGCGATTGTGTAGGTGTCGGTCGTGATTTCGTCACGGGGCGCCATGGTCTTTGTAAGTCCTGCGGCTGTCTGTACGGGAAGTACATCGTTTTCGTGCCATGCCTTGCACTTGACTACCTGCGTCTCCTCTCGCCAGTCGGTGATGAGAGCTGTGCCCTTCTTGCCCTGCATATAGAAACGGGGAAGTGCAATGAAATTGTATGTACCAACTTCAACATACGCATTTGCACCATTTTCAAAGGTGAGCTCAAGCTTGAAGCCGTCGTCTACCTCAAAGTTTGTTGTGTGCTCAAAACGGCAGTAAAGCTTGGTGATTTTCTGAGTGAAAATCTGAAGAATCTGGTCGATGAGATGTACACCCCAGTCGAGAAGCATTCCGCCGCCAAATTCTTTCTTGCCTCTCCAGTCGCTGGGAATACCTCTTGAACCGTGAATTCTTGATTCAATATTGAAAATTTCGCCAATCTCTCCGCTGTTGTAAATCTGCTTCATTGCAAGAAAGTCAACGTCCCAACGGCGATTCTGATGAACCGTGAAGAGAGCTCCGCTTTTCTTGGAGGCGTCAATCATGTCCTGAAGCTCTTCATGGGAAAGAGCAACGGGCTTTTCGCAAATTGTATTCTTTCCTGCAAGCAGACATTTAACAACGGTGTCACGGTGAACATCGTTGGGGATTGCAACGGTGCAAAGGTCAATGTCCTTGTCGGCGAGGACTTCTTCAAGGCTCGAATAAGCCTTGATGCCGTTCTTTTCGGCAAGTTCACGCTTGGCAGGATCAATGTCATAAATACCTGCGAGATTGACAACGTCGCTTGTGAGAGCGTTTCTTGTGTGCCAGCCGCCCATGCCGCCGTAACCGATAACGCAAAGATTGTGCTTTTTCATATATATTTTTCCTTTCTTAAACGCCGCCGTCAAATCACATTATTCGCCCGCATCCGAGCACCACCGCACTCATTGCAGCGATAACCGACGACTTGCGTGTTTTGGAAGCTAATTTGTTTGCAAAAATCAACATTCCCGAGAGAACACATTTGAACATACTTCTCCATGTTCTTCAAGCATATTGTACCATGTAATTTTGAATACTTCAAGGGGATTTAAAGCAATTCTTTCAATATTTATCGGATATTTTGTTAATTTGCCATTTTTATTTTTTTCTCGGATTTTTTCGATGTCCTTCTGACTTGCAGAGTTTGCGCTGAGGCGGAAATTTTAAATAAGGTATGCTTGGTTGCCCCCACAATAATTAAAATTCATTTAAAATTGTAAAGCACCCTTGACAAGAGCATAAAAACACTGTATAATAAAATCAATTAAACCGATATTAAAAGATGGGAAAGGCGGAAAGGACAAATGGGAAGAAGGATTCTTGAAGCATCGTATTTGTTTAATTCAGGAAGAAATGCAAAAAACGAAAAATACAGCGACGGAAATATCATCGTCCATGCAAAAGACTATTTTCACCCCAATAATGAGGCGTTTCACACACATAATTTCTTTGAGTTTGAATTGATTCTCGACGGAAAAGGCAAAAACATAACGTTTGATGGCGAAACAACAATTTCGAGAGGAACTCTAATTTTTGAAACTCCTGCCGGTATGCACACCCTAAACTCCTACGATGATTCGCCTCTTAAACTCATAAATGTTGAATTTGCAGGCGAGCTTGAACAAATTGTGCTTGAAAACCTCGGAAACCTTGATAGCTTCTGCATTAACCTCTCCGAACAACAGCTTTGCTATATAGAACGTGAGCTGCGGGAAATTCTTTTTGTGCAGGATTTACCCGGGCTTAATATGGAGCTTTTTGCTCAGGGCGTTGCCCGAAAGCTCATAGCTTATATCTGTCGCATTGTCGGCGAAAGCAATATTCCGCAACCCGATAATAAAACTTTTGCCTCAATCGCAAAGGCTATACTATATATAAGAAGAAATTACGCAAAACGAATTAAGCTTTCCGATGTGGCAAAAAGTGTCAATTTTTCCCCAAATTACCTCGGCTCTCTGCTGAAAAAACAAACCGGCAGAACCTTCATGCAATATCTCCTTGACATTCGCCTTGATAACGCTTACAGACTTCTTTCCTGCACAGATAAATCCGTCAAAGAGGTGTGCATTGAGGTGGGGTACTCTTCCTACTCAAATTTTTTCTATGCTTTCAAGGAGAAATTCGGGTTTCAGCCGACAGAGCTGAAAAATCTTTCTCACGATCAGAAGGCGCAGGAATTTTACAAAAAGAGAGCTTACATCAACAATTGGAAAAGTTGAATATAATATCGTTATTCACGTTTTTAGTATATACTTATATGTTGTTTTAGTGTATAATAACCTTAGTGGGAGGTTGCAAAGCAGATGTGCTTTGTCAATCCGAGCCATGAATGTACGAAAGGAAGAAAAACGTATGAAAAAGAACAGAATTTTATCATCGGTCACTTTGATGCTTGCTCTGCTCATGATATGCTCATGTTTCAGCTTGTCAACGCTCGGTGCAGATGACGAGCCTGTGTTCTATGATTTCCGAATCGGAGGCAATAATGCGCCTTATGGCATTGGCAGAACAGGCGCAAACTGCTATTTTCCGCAAAGTTCCTCACTTCATATTCCCGAGTTTTACACCTGGGGCTCTTGCAACCTCAGCTTGAACGGCGGCTTTCTCCGTATGTCCGCTGTCAATAACGACGT
>JAZQKV010000099.1:0-31479 GCA_045542335.1 Eubacteriales bacterium | reverse complement strand
TTTTCAAAAAGTTTCTCCCCCGAAAAACATATCCTTATTATTTGCCTTCGTTTTCTTTGCAGATTGCTTCCCAGAGGCCGTTGAGATAAACGGCGCCGAGGGCTCTGTCATAGAGGCCGTAGCCGGGTCTGCCGGTTTCGCCCCAGATCATTCTGCCGTGGTCGGGACGGATATAGCCGTCGAACTTTACGTCATAGAGTGCTTTCATGATGCCGTAAATATCAAGGGAGCCACACTCTGTTTTGTGTGCGGTTTCATTAAAGCCACGTTCGCCCACCCACTTGATGTTGCGGACGTGCATGAAATGGATTCTTCCCTCTGCACCGAAGCGACGGATCATCTTGATGAGGTCATTGGAGGGGTTAACTCCGAGAGAACCTGTGCAGAATGTAAGTCCGTTGTAAGGCGAGTCAACAAGGCGGAGGAATCTTTCAAGGTTTTCTTCCGTTGTGATGATTCTGGGAAGTCCGAAAATGCCCCATGGCGGATCGTCCGGGTGAATTGCCATTCTGACATCTGCCTCTTCGCAAACGGGGATTATCTTCTTGAGGAAGTATTCAACATTTGCCCAAAGGTCGTCCTCTGTGAAACCCTTGTATTCATCAAGGAGCTTGTTAAGACCCTCTTTGGTGTAGCTTGCATCCCAGCCGGGAAGTGAAAGGTCGCCCTTTCTGGGGTCCATGTCGAGAACGTCCTCTTCACGGTAAATAAGGGAGGTTGAACCGTCTTCATTTACATAGTCAAGACGGCTTCTGAGCCAGTCAAATACAGGCATGAAGTTGTAGCAGATAACCTTTACGCCTGCCTTACCGAGTCTGCGGATGTTTTCGCAGTAAACATCAATGAGGTGATCACGGGTGGGCTTTCCGAGCTTTATGTCCTCGTGAACGGGAACGGATTCAACAATGTCAAAAATGAGTCCCTTTTCCTCGCACTTTTTCTTAATATCAAGGATGGCCTCTTCCGGCCAGACTTCTCCCGGAGGTACGGAATACACCGCCGAAACAACAGAGCGCATACCGGGAATCTGAGAGATGTACTCAAGGCTTACGGGGTCGCTGTCGCCGTAATGTCTGAACGACATTTTCATGTATATCATCTTCCTTTCTTTTTGAGAATACACTTCGTCTATCATTATAACAGATATTGTCGGTAATTTCAAGCATTTTTTCGCAAAAAAAGCCCTGAAAATTGCGGTTTTCTATAAACTTTGCGCTTTTATTCTATTGTAATGCTTCCGACAACGGTGAAGCCGTCACATTCTTGTGCCTCGCAAGCGAATCTGACAACCGTTTCGGAGTTTTTGTCTTTGTAATAAATGCCAAGTTCAAGAGAATAATTTCCTGCAGGGATATTTTGCGGAAGTGTTATGCTTCCCTCCCAGGAATTGTCTCCCGGAAGCCAGGAGGTTATGTCGGCGTCTGTTTCAAAATCAAAATGTGCACCGCTTTCATGACGCAACCGAATGATAAACGGATATTTGTGATAAATTGGCGCAACACCGAGATTCTGCAGATAAACAGCAAAATGCATTGTGTCACCGGGTCTTGCGCAGCCGGCAAAATCAATCACTCTCAAAGCAAAACGGTAACCCATTTTCTTTATCCAGTTTTCACACTTTTCACGCAGACATTCCGGGATTCTTGCGGATTTTTCATTAAAGGTGCTGATGTGCCAGAGAAGTGATTGCTCAATTGTGAAATCAATATCCCAACCGTTGTCAAGCCAATGCTCCATGACCCAGCAGACTTCAAAAGCAATTGGAGCTTTTTCCCAAAGTTTGTTAAAATGAGGGAAAGCACGGGGATAAAATTGCGCCATATGCCCCATTTTCATATCTCCAAGGCAGTCGGCGCGAAAACCGACAGGGCGATAGGTGTTTGCATAGGACACGGCCTCAAAGCTGTTGAAAATTGCGCTGATTGGAGTGGTTTTGAAGCCTTGCATAAAACCGTCAACAAGCTTGTTTCGGTTTTGCTCAGAAACCATGTCAATCTGATGTTGTTCGCCCCATGCGCTGATAAGTGCCATGTCAACCGAGCTTACCCTGCTATCTCCGTCGATGTGCTGACCCACGGCACGAAGAAAATTGCTATATGAATCGTAAAACAGAGGGTGATCCGGGCTCATCTTGTTTCCAACCTCACGAACGGGTAATTTCAGCTCATCAATAAGCCAGTCAGGAAGCTCGGTTTCCTTGATGGGGCGTGCGGAGTTTGGCGGGAAACGAAGCATAACTTTCTGTCCTCTGCGATTTGCTTCGGCAAGCACTTTGTCAAGAAAGGTGAAATCGTATTCGCTCTGTGACGGTTCAAGCTTTCTCCACGGAATACGAAAATAGGCTATGCTTGTGTCAGGATACTCCCACGGCATAGAAGTGCTGTTTTCAAGCCGAAGACTTCCGCTTTCAACGCCGTCCGGAATAAGTTCCATAATATATCCTGTTTCAGGTGTCCAGTTCTCGTTGAGAGAATCTCCTCTGAAACGCTGAAAATCCGTAAACCCCTTGTGGGGATTTCGTATAAGTTTTGATGACGGATAAAACTTTGCCATACTGTCGGGAAAAACATTCATAACATTCAACCGCCTTTTTATAGAGTAAAGTTTGTGTAAGTTCAGAGCTTGCCGAATCTTTCTTTGAGAATACCTATGCCATTGAAAATTGCGCCGTCTTTTTTATATACTTCAAGAACAGATGCCTGAAAAGTATTTTGAGGAACAATTTCCTCAACCGGACAAAGGGGAATTTTAAAAATGTTTTCATGGATTGCATTGGGAGCAATGTCGCCCTGAACTATGTCAAACATAGCCTGGAATTTCATTATATTTGAATCTGGTTTGAGGAATGAGCGAAGCTGTGGACTTAAAATCCACGAGGTGCACATTATTTGACGTGGAGAATAAGATTTAAAAGCACTGCGGAGAATGGGAATCGCTTTTTCAAGAGAATTGGCAATGGCTTTTTCGTCGAGTCTGCCCTCGCCGGGAATGTGAATTGTCACATACTTTTCACCGTCGGCTGTGAGCCTTGTCAAACCGTCCGGAATGGCTTTTCCGGATTCTGCAAATATTCTGTTTCCGTCACAATCGGTGCAGACAACGTATTTGTCGGATTTGCAGAATTGACGAAGCTCATATGCAAGTCTGCCAATGCGGAGGCTGAAAGGTTTGGCGTATCCATAAAGAAAATAACCGTGGCGTAAAAGTGCATAGGTGTTGTCACGGACAAAATTCATCTGCATAAATCGACGGAGATTTTTGTAATAAGTGTCTGCGAGGTTGAGTTCCGGGGTATCAAAGCCGCTGGCGGCAACATAGTCCAAAAAATGTCCTGCCGCCGCAAGGAAAATAACTGTACTGAAAAAGCCCGGATAAAGCTTTTCCGATTCTTCAGGCAGAGGAATGTCACGCACAAGATGAATTGGAAAAATCGCTTTTTCATCGTTAAAAAGCTTGTTATAATAGTCATGCAAAGCCGAAAGAATATCGGCATTGTTGTTTGCAAAATCAAGGTATTGCGAGATTTCATTCAAAAATTCATCGGGCATCCCGGCTCTTTGGGCATGATAGAGTATGTTTTCTTTTGTGAACATGTATATTCCTCCAATGTGTAAAGCGCTGTTTACAATCTGCAGATGCTTGCAGCGTTCAATGGTTACTTAATTGTTACTATCATAATTATATCATATTTTGCACGCCCGGTAAATGTATAAAGCTATTAAAAGTTATTGAAATTTTGTACAAAACGACTGTTTGGCGTGCCGTACAAGAGAGATTACCGGAACACACAATTGAACTCTGACGATGTTGGAGTAATTGCAAAAAAGAACGAACTGCATTTGGCTGACATTCTGTGTTGCTGTTTGTTATCAAAAAAACTACTCCGTTTTGCGCAACTCCCCCTTGACAACCGCCGAGGTGTATGGTATAATATAAAGATGAAAAGATGCGATATGTTGCTCTCTTGAGTAAAAGAATTGCCGGTTTGCAACATGATACTGATATGACGGCCTTGAATTAAGGACGTTGGGACTTGTATTTTTGAAAATAACACGGAATTTGAAGCAGAACGCTCTTTCAATTCCGGAGAAAGGAGGGTTCGGAATCGGCTTTTTGAAAAACTGTATTCCGGACAGCATAGAATGATACAGAAACCAAAAGGTACACTTGATATACTCCCGGAGGAAACTGTCCTTTGGCACTTCGCTGAAAACGTAATGAGAAAAAACGCAAGACTTTTCGGCTTTGAAGAGATTCGTTTCCCCACATTTGAGCTTTCCACACTCTTTAAAAGAGGCGTTGGCGGCACAACCGATATAGTGCAAAAGGAAATGTTCACCCTCAATGACAGGGACGGCACAGAATATTGTCTGCGCCCCGAGGGAACAGCCTGTGTTGCAAGAAGCGTCATTGAAAACGGACTTTTCAATGAACCAATGCCGCTTAAGCTTTACTATATTTCAAACTTCTTCAGATACGAAAAACCCCAGGCAGGACGTTCAAGAGAATTTTATCAGTTCGGCGTTGAAATGTTCGGCTCAAAGGGCGGCGCTGCAGATGCAACCGTTATCGCACTTGCCGACTCGGTTATAAAGGAAACGGGTGTTAAGGCAACACTTAATATCAATTCCATCGGCTGCCCCGATTGCAGACCCAAATACAGACAGGCACTTGTTGAATATTTTACAAAGCACGAAGAGGAGCTTTGCCCCACCTGCCGCGAAAGACTCAAGACAAATCCTTTGAGAATACTTGACTGCAAGAGCCCCATTTGCGGCGCAATTGCAAAGGATGCTCCCAAAACAGTTGATTACCTCTGCGATGATTGCGCAGGCGAGTTTTCAAACCTCAAAGCATCTCTTGAAGCGATGAACATACACTATAATGTTAACCCCATGATTGTGAGAGGTCTTGACTACTATACACAAACTGTTTTTGAGTTTATTTCAGAAGATATTGGTGCGCAAAGCACGGTTTGCGGCGGTGGAAGATATGACGGACTTGTGAGTGAACTTGACGGTCCTGCACTTTCGGGCGTGGGCTTTGGTCTCGGTCTTACAAGGCTTGTTATGGCAATGAAAGAGAATGCCGCAAAGGGAAGATTTTCTCTCCCTGAAAGAGATTGCCCCGATATTTACATTGCACCAATGGGTGATGCCGCAAAAATTAAAGCTGTGGGACTTGCACAAGAGCTTCGTACAAAGGGCGTTTTTGCAGAGTGTGACATCGTTGGAAGAAGTCTTAAAGCGCAGATGAAATATGCAGATAAAACAGGTGCAAGATTTGCGCTTGTAATTGGCGATAACGAAATTGAAGCAGGCGTGGCACAGCTTAAAAACCTGCGTGATTCAGAAGATAAACGTGACATTGAAATAAACGCAGAAATCCTTGCACAAATACTGAAACAGTGATAATTTACTTTGCATTGCGGTAAAAAACGCACAGCAACGGAAAGGAAGATAAAAATGACAGAATTTCTCGGTAATACAAAACGTACAAACTATTGTGGCGAAGTGACAGATGAAAAAATCGGCTCTGTTGTAACGGTATGTGGCTGGGTTCAGAAGCAGAGAGACCTCGGAGGACTCATCTTCATCGACCTCAGAGACAGAACAGGTATCGTTCAGATTGCCTTTGACGAAAACACGGAAAAGAGCGTGTTTGAAAAGGGTGCTGCTGCAAGAAGCGAATATGTCCTTGCGGTAACGGGAAATGTCCGTGAACGTTCAAGCAAAAACCCCAACATTCCAACAGGTAACGTTGAAATATTCGCAACAGAGGTTAAAATTCTCGGCGAATCACTCACTCCTCCCTTTGAAATCGTTGAAAATTCCAAGGTGAACGATGAGCTTCGCTTAAAGCACAGATACCTTGACCTTCGTCGCCCTGACCTCACAAAGAATATCCTTTTCCGTCACAAGCTCACAAAAATCACCCGTGACTATTTTGACGACAACGGATTTATTGAAATTGAAACTCCCATGCTTATAAAGTCCACACCTGAGGGCGCTCGTGACTATCTTGTTCCCTCAAGGGTTCACCCCGGCACATTCTATGCACTTCCTCAGTCGCCTCAGCTTTATAAGCAGCTCACCATGGTTGCAGGCTTTGACAGATATATGCAGATTGCACGCTGCTTCAGAGATGAAGACCTCAGAGCCGACAGACAGCCTGAATTTACTCAGATTGACCTTGAAATGTCCTTTGTTGACATGGAAGATGTTCTCTCAATCGGAGAGGGCTTTATGCAGAGAGTTTACAAGGAACTTCTCGGCATAGACATAAAACTTCCTCTCCCCAGACTTACATATAAGGAAGCTATGGAGCGTTATGGCTCGGATAAACCTGATGTTCGTTATGGCATGGAGATTGTTGACCTCACGGAAACAGTCAAGAACAGCGAGTTTGTTGTGTTCAAGAGCGCAATTGAGGGCGGCGGAAGCGTCAGAGCCATTAAGGCAGAGGGCGCAGTTTCAAAGCTTACAAGAAAAGAAATTGACAAGCTCACAGATTTTGTCAAGGGTATTGGCGCAAAGGGACTTGCATGGATAAGAATGACTCCTGATGGAGTTGCTTCCTCCTTTGCAAAGTTTATGACAGAGGACGAAATGAACGCTATTCTTGAAAAGATGCAGGCAAAAGAGGGCGACGTTGTTATGATTCTTGCAGACACAAACAACAACCACGTGCTTGCAAACCTTGGCGCACTTCGTATTGAAACCTCCAACCGTATCGGTGTTGAAAAGAAGGGCGTTGGTCTTCTCTGGATAACCGAGTTCCCGTTCTTTGAATACAACGAGGAAACAGGCAACTGGGATGCAATGCACCATCCTTTCACTTCTCCCATGGACGAGTGCCTTGAGTATCTCGAAACAGACAAGGGTGCAGTTCGTGCAAAGGCATATGACCTTGTTCTCAACGGCGTTGAGCTTTCAAGTGGTTCAATCAGAATCACAAATCCCGATCTCCAGAAGAGAATGTTCACTCTCCTTGGACTTACGGACGACGAAATTTCCGAGAAGTTTGGCTTCCTCACCGAAGCATTCAAGTATGGTGCACCTCCTCACGGCGGAATGGGAATTGGTCTTGACAGACTTTGTATGCAGCTTCTTGAGTGTGATTCTCTGCGTGATGTTATCGCATTCCCCAAGGTGCAGAACGCAATGGAGCTTATGACAATGTGTCCTGCAAAGGTTGACGACAAGGCACTTGATGACCTTTGCATCTCAATTAACAAACCCGAAGCAAAAGAAGAATAAAATTTTTAAGGGACTGTTTTTAAAGCAGTCCCTTGATTTTTTAGCATTTAAACGTCAGCATATTCCACGAATATTTTTTCAAGGTCACATTATGGATACAGCCTTTTGGCGAATCCACGGAAAGGCTCACAGGAGCAATGTTTTAACGCTTTTATTAACACGATTGAAGCTCTGACAGAAAGTGAAAATCTGCTTGCCAGGGCTTTGTTATATTACGGTTGCCAGAAATAACAGTTTATTATAGTTTAAATGTAATAAAATTGAAAAGAAATGTTTAATTCCTTGATTTTTACAATGACATGTGATATAATAAAAGAGAGTTTGTCCGGAATGCGTATATAATAAAACTCACAATCCAAACATCAAAAAATATTATTTGTTACACGAAAGAAGATGTTATAAATTGGCAATAACCTATGAGCGCAAAAGACAAAGGCAGAATAACATTTTTTACACAATTGTTACTGCTATTCTGATATGTGCAGTTTTTCTCGTTATGGTTTCGTCTTTCTACTTCAAGGCGGAGAACGATGCTTATGAAATGCTTCACATTCAGACAAAGCAGATTAAAGATGACCTCACCTTGCAGTTGAAATCGGACAGGGAAAACCTTGTTACAATGGCAAACTTTGCGGCAAAGCTTTACTCAAACGGTGAAGACTATGAGCTCATGTTTAAATCATTTAAACCCATTGGGTTGCTTTCCAATATCGGAATATTAAATCCCGATAATACTTTTGTTACAAAAATGGGTTCAGTTGATCTTAGTGGAAAGATTTCTTTTGAGCAAGAAGCAATGCGCGGGGAATACATAAGCGGCAGACTTCCTGACCTTACAAGGGCGGAAAAAGAAATTATAAGAACGGCGGTTCCGATTAAGGTGAATGACAAAACAGTCGGAATTTTGTATGGTGTTATTCATCTTGATGTCATAGGCGAAAAGTATAACAATATGGCAAAAGAGCTTGATGCTCAGCTGTTTGTTTATGATAAAGAAACAGGAAAGTTTGTTATAGATACGCTTGACAAGATTCCGGGTGAGTTGTCAAACTTTAAAGACAGAGAATATAATGACGACTACTCCTATGAGGAGCTGGTTAATTCGGATAATGGTTATTCTTCGTTTAAGTCGATACTCACGGGCGAGGACTTGTATATTCATTATTCCACACTTGAGGACTTCAACTGGGGCATGATGCTTGCACGTTATGAAACACAGGTGTTTGCGCAAACCCATAAAATATCGCAAAAACTTGGTTTTATGTTTGTTATAATGATTTTGATTATAACTGTTTACCTTGAACTGATATTAAGAAGCGAGAAAGAAAGATCAAGATTAAATTCAGAGTCTTCTGCCATAAGACATCTTCTTCTGGAGATAAATCAACAGCACGAAAATATAAATACAGCTTTGAAAAGAATAAAAGAGTTTTCAAGCGCACGTTCCTGCTTTTTTGCAGATACCGACGGAGAAGACTACAACTACATTAAACCATCGCTGGAAGCAAAACGCTTGTGTGGAGATGACAGAAAGTATTTTCTCGGAGAGATTTTCAGATATGCTGCAAATATCCACGCCGATGATTCTTCAACAGGCTTTATGCAGATTGTTCCAAACACACACCTTTTGAAAACAAACCCCGAATTATATCATTTTCTGATAAAACATGGTATAAAGGATGTGTCTTTTGCAATTATTTCAGACAAAAACCACCATGTAAGCCTTCTTGGCACAATTAACCCCAAGAAGAGTGCTTCTATCAGGAAACTTATAGGAGATATTGTTGTCTGCTTTTCAATTGCCATATACAACAAAAAACACCTTAACAAAACCGAGCTTGCCGCAACGACGGATTCCCTCACCGGGGCGATGAATCGTGTTGCATACAAAAAAGATATTCTGGTGTTTGATGAAGAAAAGCCGGAGGATTTTTCCTGCATCTATATTGACGTTAATGAGCTTCACATAAGAAACAACAAATACGGTCATGCCGCAGGCGATGAAATGCTTATTTACATTGCCAATTCGCTTAAAGAGGTGTTCTTTGGACACAGTATTTACCGAATGGGCGGCGATGAATTCCTGGTGTTTGTAAAGAAAGTTTCACACGATAATATAAATCAGAGCATTGATACATTTATTGAGACCTTAAAGCCAAGGGGCTACAATGTAGCAATTGGAATGTCTTTCAGAAGCAAGAATGTTGACTGTGAGGAAATGGTTCGCGAAGCTGAATTGAGAATGTATGAAGCAAAGGCGAAGTATTATCAGGATAAGGAACAGACCAGCATATCAAAAGATACAGACAACAGTTATAGTCAGATAAGAACCGGTATCAGGGAAATTGACGCAATGATTTCCATTATGAAGGAACATTACAACGGTATTTACAGGGTTTCTCTGGACACGGATAACGCACACAGAATTCTTATGCCTGCTTACCTTGGATACAAGGAAGACGAAGAGAATTTTTCCAAACTGCTTGCAAAATACATAAATGATATTGTTCACCCCGATTTCCACAGAGCAGTTACGAGCTTTTTGAACTATGATGTTATAAGAAGACAAATATCCGAAGGAAAAGTGCCGTCAATTACCTATAAAAAGATGAATGGCGAGACTGTAATCTTGAGCGTTTATAATCTGACAGAGGATAAGGACAACGTGAAAGAAACTCTTTGGGTATTTGCCAGGGAATAACGGAGGAAGCACAGGTGATTCTGCAGCTTATCAAGTTTGGAATAGTTGGCGTTATTGCAGCGGGCGTTGATGTGGGAGTTCTTGTGGCATTAAAAGAACTGCTTCACGTTGATGTATTGCTGTCCTCGGCGATTTCCTTTTGTGTTTCTGTGAGTGTCAATTATCTTTTAAGCATGACTTTTGTTTTCAAAAGCAAAAACCAAAGCAAGCTCCGTGAATTTGTTATATTTGTTTTGCTGAGCATTGGCGGACTGTGTTTGAACCAGTTGATTTTGTGGATTGGCGTGGAGTTTACGTCGGTGTACTATCTGATAGTAAAACTGCTTGCCATGATAATTGTTCCGGTTTATAATTTTATTACAAGAAAAATATTTCTTGAGTCAAAAGAAAAATGAGTGTGAAAAGCTATGAACAGCGTTTTTAAAAAGGACTTATACAGGTATTATGGCGAAAGCGGCGAGCCACTTTTGAAAAGGATTTTCCGTCCTCTTGAGATAAAGTATATCTCCGTGTTCAGAAAGGCAAATGCGAGCAGGTTCCTTCCGCTGAAGCTTTTGTATATGTTAAGGCTTATGCACCTCTCTCACAGGACACAAATTCAGATTCCTGCAAGAACGAGCATCGGAGAGGGGCTATACATCGGGCATCTCGGAAGGGTTATAATTCACCCTGATGCAAAGCTTGGAAAGAATATAAATCTTGCCACAGGTGTTACAATCGGCACGGAAAACAGAGGAAAGCGAAAAGGAGTTCCGACTATTTCCGATAATTGTTGGATCGGGACAAATGCTGTTGTGGTGGGAAATGTAAAAATAGGCACGGATGTGCTTATTGCGCCGCTTACATATGTAAATTTTGATGTTCCGGATCACAGTGTTGTTATAGGAAATCCGGGAAAAATTATTCCAAAAGAAAACGCAACGGTGGATTACATTTGCAATTGTGTATAACAGTCTGTCAAAGAAGAGTTGGTTAGCTCGGGCGGTTTGAGTTGATTTTAAGAATGGGGTGAAAGAGTGGCTGATAAAGATTCGAGAATAAAACACAACCTTATATCATCGCTTATATATCAGCTGGTGCTCATATCCCTCAGCTTTCTTTTGCCGAGATTGTATCTTGAAAATTTCGGCTCGGAGGTCAATGGCGTTCTTTCAACTATAAAACAAATCTTCACTTATATGTGCCTTTTGGAAGCAGGCGTTGGTCTTGCAACGACCCAGGCACTCTACAAGAGAATCGGAGAGAAGAATTATAAGAGTGCAAGCGAGGTTCTTTCCGCAACAAACACATATTACATCAAAACCGGAATTATATATTCGGCTATTGTGCTTGCCGTTGCGGTTGTGTATGCATACTTTGTGCCAACCTCCATTGACAGCAATGTTTTGTTCTTTATAGTGATACTCAATGCAATTCCCTCGCTTTTCAGCTATTTTGTTCAGGCTAAATACAGAATACTCATGGAGGTTGACGGGAGAAAGTATGTTATAAACAATTCCGAAACCATACTTCAGCTTGCATCAAATGTGGGTAAAATTCTTGTTCTGCTTCTGACAGACAGTCTTATACTTATTCAGCTTGTTTATTGCATAATTGCTCTTGCACAGCTTGGGTATCTGTTTTTTTACGCCAAGCGCAGATATAAGTGGCTTGACCTGAAAGCAAAGCCTGATTTTGAAGCCATATCACAGAAAAACTCGGTTCTGGTTCATCAGCTTTCGGGCATGGTGTTTAACAACACCGATATAATTCTTATTTCTGTTCTTTGTGATTTCAAAGCGGCAAGTATTTATACTATATACAATATTTTCTTTTCACAGGTGCAGAATTTCATAACGAGTGTGGTTTCGTCTTTTACATTTGCGTTGGGTCAGATGTTTCACACAGACAGGAAAAGATTTGACAAGCTGTTCAATGTGTATGAAACCTTTTACATAATGGCATCTTTTGTTATTTACACCCTCATGGCAGTGTTTTTGTTGCCCTTGATACAGATATATACAAGCGGAATAAATGATGCACAATATACAAATGTTTTTCTTGTTTTGCTTTTTGCAATTATGAATCTGATTGCAAACAGCAAATTGCCTGCAAATGGTGTTATTGAATATTCGGGCGATTTTGAAAAAACACGTTGTTATGCGGTTTGGGAGATGATTATAAACATTTCGGTTTCGGTTGTTGCAATTATTTATTTTGGAATTTGCGGCGCAATTATCGGAACAATTGCGGCTCTTTTATACCGCGGAATAGTGACAGTGCATTATTCAAACAAAAAGGTTCTTAAGAGAAGCGTGATGAGTACATATAGAATCATAATTGTAAACAGCATGGTTTTTGCTCTGATTATGGCGGTGCTTTTTGTTGACACATTCAGCAATGTTCCCTTTTTGAAGCTGTTGCTGTATGGAGTTATCAATTCGGTGTGGATTGTGGGTTTGTATTTGACTGTGAATTTTGTATTCAACCGAAGTGCTTTTAAAACTGTCATTGAATTATACAGGGGGAAGAAAAATCAATGAGTATTCCAAGAATAATTCATTATTGTTGGTTTGGAAAAGGGAAGTTGCCCTCCCTTGCCGAGAAGTGCATAAATAGCTGGAAAAAGTATTGCCCCGAATATAAAATAGTTTGCCACAACGAAGAAAACTTTGATATAACAGGCAACAGATATGCAAAAGAGGCGTATGAAGCGGGGAAATGGGCTTTTGTCAGCGATTATGTAAGACTTAAGGTGTTGTATGACGAGGGCGGAATATATTTTGACACCGATGTTGAGCTTATAAAACCAATTGATAAATTGATTGAAGAAAACGGATATATGGGCTTTGATGACAATGGAGTGATTTCAACGGGACTTGGGTTTGCCTGCGAAAAGGGAAACGAGTTGGTTGGTGCTCTGCTTAAGGATTATGACGACATACCTTTTATACTTCCCGACGGTAGCTATGATATGACTCCATGCCCCGAAAGAAACACCAAAACCATGGAAAGACTTGGCATGGATTTGAGTAACAAAGACCAGGTGTTTATGGGGATACATATGCTTCCCGAGGATTATCTTTGCCCGATGAAGTATTACACCGGAAGAAAAATAATAACCCAAAACACTTATTCAATTCATCATTTTTGCGCCTCATGGATTTCCGGAACTGCCAAGCGGACGTTGCTTGTAAAGAGGCTTATAGGGGTCAGACTTTATGATAAATTGTATGGGAAGTTTTTGCATAAATTCAAGTGGCTGGAGTGGTAGTTTTGCCTGAAAAAGTATTGAAAAAGCTTAATGCTTATGTTTTACCTCAATGGAAGTTTTGCTTTTTTTCTGCCCTTATTGTCGGGCTGCTTACGCATTTATATAAAATAACAAGCTGGCTTCCCAATTGGGATTCTCTTGTGTTCAGGTATGATTCCCAGAACATGGTTGCTCTCGGAAGATGGTTTTTACCTGTTGTTTGCTCTTTCAGCTCGTTTTATGATTTGCCGTTTTTAAATGGGATTGTTTCAATTGCGGCACACGCTCTCGGAGCTGTGTGCATTTGCAGGATGTTTAATATTGAGAAAAAGCTTACCGCAGGTTTGATTGGTGCAGTTATCGTTTCTTTCCCGACAGTTACTTCTGTTATGATGTATAACTATGTTGCGGACGGTTATGGCATTGCTTTTCTTCTTTCAACTCTTGCGGCACTTTATATGACAAAAGAAAAGCCAAGGTATTTTCTCTCGGCGTTGCTTATTGCATTTTCAACCGGAATCTATCAGGCGTATATAACTGTTACGATAATGCTCGTTTTGCTTTATATGACAGATGAAATGCTTTTTCAAAACGCTTCGTTTAAATTTATTGCTAAAAAAACAGTGTGTATGCTTTTGTCGGGCGTTTTGGGAATGGCATTGTACGGCATTATTCTCAAAGGAATTCTGAAAATTTGCGCATTGGAATTGCTCGATTACCAGGGAATGAGTTCAACTGCATCGTTATCAAATATTGATTTGCTCGCTTCGCTTTACACTATTAAGGAAACCTTTTTAAAGTGTTTCTTCGATTTGTCTGCAGGAGTGAATGTCTTTGTTGCGTTGAACTTTTTTGTTTTGATTTTTACACTTGGGTATTATATCAAACACATAATGGTGAACAAGCTTTATAAAAAGCCTGTAAGTGTTCTTGTGCTTGTCATATTTGGCATTATGCTTATTCTGGGCGCAGGCGCAATTGCATTTATAAATCCGAATGTTGATTATCACAACCTTATGCTTATGGGTTACTCGGTTTTTTATTTGTTTTTCTTCTTGATTTATGAAAGAGGCAAAGAGAAAAACGAGAAAAATTCCGCCATTAAATGTTGGATTGTGCTTATAACAGCGTTGATAATAATATCAAATCAGATTGTTATAGCAAATGTCAGTTACCATAAAGCGCAGATGGCATACGAGAAGTCTTACGGCGTCTTGATGCGTATTGCGGACCGCATAGAGCAAACTCCGGGAACTGAGAATTGCGATAAAGTCCTTGTGATTGGCGCTCTTGATGACAGCGAGGCATACAGCGTGAGTCTTCCTCCGGATGTTACGGGAATAACGGATGGATACATAATCCGCGCAGACGATGAAGTTGTGGGTCAAAGCGTTTTAGTTAGCAGTCTTAACGATTATTGCGGGAAGAATTACAGCTTTGTAAGCGGCGAGGAAAAAATAAGAATCGGACAAAAAGAAGAAGTGAAATCCATGAAAAAATGGCCGCAGGAAAACTGTGTGTCGGTTGTGGACGATATGATAGTGATTAAACTTGGTGCAGAGGGTGAGAATTAAGTGGTATATATTTGCGCCGATGATTATGGTTTGTGCGAAAGTGCATCCATAAATATACAACAGTGTATAGATAATGGCGCACTTAACAAGGTCAGCGTTTTTCCAAATTTCAATAAGGTTGACCTGCAAAAAATTTCGGAAAACAAGCGCGTTATGATCTGTCTTCACTTAAATCTTGTTGAGGGCAGGTGCATGGCTGACAAAGAAGAAATAAATCTGCTTGCAGACCCAAACGGCTGTTTTAAACACAGATTCGGCGGATTGTTCAGGCTGTGGCTGTTTCACAGGAGAGAATTTGAGGCTCAGGTCTATAAAGAGATTAAAGCGCAGATTTTGTTCTGGAAAAGCATTTTGCCCAAAGATGCGCATTTTTGCATTGACAGTCATCAGCACACGCACATGATTCCGACAGTTTTCAAAGCTTTGACTGAAGTTTTGAAAAATGAGAAAATCAATTTGGAATATATGCGAATCCCAAGCGAACCGTTACTTCCGTATCTAAAGACACCCTCGCTTTATTTCACATACAGCCCGGTGAATATTATCAAGCAATGGCTTCTTAAGTTTCTTTGGCTGATTAACAAGAAGAGGGCAAAGAAACACGGTATACAAGCTTCTCATTTCTTTGGAGTTCTTCTTTCGGGGAAGATGGACGAAAAAAGAGTGAATAAGCTTTTGCCAAAATATATGGCAATGGCAGAAAAAGACGGCAAGGATATAGAAGTTTTGTTTCACCCCGGTTATTTAAACACGAATGAAACTGATTTAAAGAACAAAAACATAGTGTTTGAAAAGTTTTATTTTTCAGAAAACAGAAAAACAGAATTTGATTCTGTAATGAAAATATCAGAAAGAAGTGTACAGGAATAATGCCATACATTGAGCAGGACAAGGTTGACGCAAAAACAAGAGAAAAGTTAGAAGCAATTATTGAAAAATCGTATTTAACCTTCTGGAAGCGTAAAAGACTTTTTGACATCTTTTTTGCAACGTTGATTTTGCTGTTTTTCTTGCCTTTGATGATTATAATTTCAATTGTAATTGTAATTGACGATCCGAGCGCAGGACCTTTTTATAAGCAAATAAGGGTGGGACGTCACGGAAAAGAGTTTTATATGTACAAGTTCAGAACCATGCGTGCCAATGCAGATAAAATGATTGATGAGCTTGCAAAGAAGAACGAAATGGACGGACCGGTTTTTAAAATGAAAGAAGATCCTCGCATAACAAGAGTCGGAAAATATTTGAGGAAGCTTTCTCTTGACGAGCTGATGCAGTTTTTCAACGTTCTTAAAGGGGATATGACATTGGTTGGCCCGAGGCCTCCGCTTCCAAGAGAAGTTCAGTATTACACCGACTATCAGAGACTCAGACTTCTTGTTACTCCCGGTCTTACCTGTACCTGGCAGATTTCCAAAAACAGAAATGATATTCCGTTTGAACAGTGGGTTGAAATGGATATCGAATACATACAGACAAGAACGTATCTCAACGATTTGAAAATAATGCTTAAAACACCGATTGTTATGCTTTCGGCAACCGGACGATAAAAATGGAGTTGACAAAATGAAAGTTGCTATGATTGGGCACAAGGTTGTTCCGTCAAGGCGTGGTGGAATTGAAAATGTTCTCACAACGCTGTGTCCGATGCTGTGCGAAATGGGAATTGATGTTACCTGTTACAATCGCTCGTCGGATAAGGTTGAAAATGAATATGTCGGAACTGTCCTGAACAATGTGTATAAGGGCGTTAAAATAAAAAAAGCTTTTACGGTTAATGTCCGTGGCTTTGCTGCAATGATTGCGTCGTTTACTGCGGCAATTTCGGCGTCATTTTGTGATTACGATATTGTTCATTTTCACGCAGAAGGTCCATGTGCCACACTTTGGATTCCAAAACTTTTTGGTAAAAAATGTGTTGCAACTGTTCATGGACTTGACTGGCAGAGAGAAAAATGGGGCAAGGGTTTTGCATCGAAATATATCAGATTCGGTGAAAAAATTCTTGCAAAATATGCAGATGAGGTTATTGTGCTGAGTCAGGCTGCTCATGATTACTTCAAAGAAACATATAACCGAGAAACAACCATTATTCACAACGGAATAAGCCGTCCGGAGAAAAAGCAAGCCGGGCTTATTAAAGAAAAATACGGTTTGGAAAAAGACGAATATATTTCTGTTGTTTCAAGGTTGACAGCTGAAAAGGGTATTCATTACCTTATTGATGCTTACGGCAAAATTAAAACGGACAAAAAACTTGTTATTGCAGGGGATACAAGTGACACCGACGATTATGTCAGTATGCTTAGGGAAAAAGCAGACGGAAATCCCAATATTATATTCACAGGCTTTGTGTCCGGGGATACGCTTGTTGAAATCTATTCAAATGCATATTTAAATGTGTTGCCCTCTGATCTTGAGGGGATGTCTTTGTGCCTTTTGGAATCGCTTTCATATAACAATGTCCTTGTTTGTTCGGACATTCCTGAAAACACGTCGGTTGCAGAGGATAAGGCGGTTTATTTTAAAAAAGGCAATGTGGACGATTTGGCAGATAAGCTTGAGTTATTATGCAATGACAGCAAACTTGTGGAAAAGCTTCGTGATGGCGTGGACGAATTCATTTTAAATAAATACAGTTGGGAAGATGTTGCAAAGTCTACATATGAGCTTTATCAAAAATTGAAGTGAAGGTTTGTTTGATATGGATAACATGAAAAACATTGAGAAAACAGAGAATTATCGGGAAAGAATAAATGAACTTTTCAAAGAATTGGCATCAGATGAGCAATATGAAAAGTGGGCAGATGCTTTTGACATTGAAAGTGTTGATGATAAGCAGGTTTTGATTACATATCATGGCATACAAGACATCAGAGAGTTCAAAAAAGAGTGTAAGCAAACACTGATTCCGTGCATATGCTCGGTTGTGGGCATGGGGAAGAAGATTAAAATATCTAAAAAGAGTGGGTTTAAAGCTCTCAGCCCTAAAGCAAAAAAGAATATCAAGGCTGTTAAATTCTTTGCAATTGGAATGATTTTTGTTTGCCTTGCAACTGCAGTTATTGTTGTTATGTGCAGTTATATAGGTAACAGAAATTTCAGGGAAACCTTTTACAGCACAAGCAGTATCAAGGTTGACAGCCGTGTGCGTGTCATTCAGGTGTCGGATTTGCACAGCGCATCTTACGGCAAGAATAACAGTAAGCTTTTGGAACGTATTGAAGCATTGGAACCGGATATTATAATTTGCACCGGAGATATTGTGGATTCTGCAAAGGACGATATTGACTACGCTGTGGCTTTGGCGCAGGGACTTTCGGAGATAGCTCCATCGTATTATGTGTATGGCAACAACGAAGTGGAAACCATTTATGATTTTCCTCTTAACAAAAAAGAGCTTGATAAAAAATTCGGATTTGACAAAAGCAACCGAGATGAAACGGCTCTTTTGAAAATTGAGGATTCTTTTGAGGAAAAGCTTGAAAATGCCGGAATAAATGTTTTGAAGAACCAAAAGGATACAATAAAAGTGAAGAATATGACAGTTGATATATACGGAGTTCTTACCTCGAATCCCTCTTGCTTCTGGTCGTATTCTGAAAAGGCATTTGCTGACTATATCTATGAAAACCCGGATAATCTTAAAATCACGGCGATTCATGAACCCTTTATTTTTGAAGAGTTTACCCCTGATTTTTGGGGAGATCTGATGGTTTGCGGTCATACCCACGGCGGTGTTATGCGTGTGCCTGTTCTCGGACCGCTGTTTACTCATGAGGGCGGATTGTTTCCGGAACGAAGCGGTGACTTTGTTTATGGAAGATATGATGCCGCAGGCAAGCCTTTGATTGTAAGCTCAGGACTTGAAAATGCAAATTTGCTTCGTATAAACAATCAGCCTGAACTTGTTGTTATTGATATTAACAAATTTTAATGTTGGGAGAGTGAAGAACATATGCTTTCCGGTATAATACAAAAGCTGATTCTTTTAATTATCGGCGTGCTGTTTATAACATCGGCAACAATAATATTCCTGCGACTGAAAAATGTGAACCGTGCCGAGCGCATACAGATTTTCAAAACTGCAGAATACCTTAATGCCTGGATAATTCTTGTGTGCTTTGTTATTACTATATTCTATGGGATTTTTAATCATTTTGACCTTAAAATGTCCGTTCACGCAATTGTATCACTCAACTATTCCGAAGCGTCACAAGCACTCAATTCCAACGGTACAAGATATAACATGGCTGAAATAATCAGCGATGAGGTTGTTGAAAGAGCTATAAAAAAGGGTGCTCTTGAAGATGTAACCGTGAAACAGCTTAAAAACTGTCTTTTGGTTTATCCTTGCGTGCAAGGTGGCGTTGGTGATGAATCGCAGTATCACATTTCAACAGAGTTTGCTGTGGAATACCACGCATCAAAAGACACCGCACATCTCGACTCTGAAAATGTTATCAAACTGATTACTTCAGCGTATAAGGAGTATTACATCGAGAAGTACACCGACAGCTTCAGCCTTGATGGCGAAAAACCTGATTTTTCCCAAATGGAATATATGGATATAGTTTCTTATTTTGAAAAGGAAACACAGGCTATTCTTGACTATCTGTATGGAATGGCAGGGAAAAACCCAAGCTTTGTTACGGAAAACGGAAACACATTCAATTCAATTGCAGGAAAGGTGTATCAGTTCAAGGAAACACAGATAAATCAGAATCTGCGGTCGCTTATTCTGCAAAACGGCATTGTCAGAGATAAAGAGGAATATGTTGACAGACTTGCGTATCAGAATAAAAATGTTGATTTTGACCGTCAGAAGAATGACGCATCTTACAGGCTGTGCAACGAGGCAATCAATATGTACAGCGAGGAAATGACCCGTGTTGTACTTGTTCCGACATGGGACAAGGCAGGAAAGTATTATATGGGAAGAACCAAGGTGGGTGTTGATGAATTGTCTGTTCTGGCAACAAATTTCAGCAATTATGTTGCCTCCAACGAAAAGGAAATCATGGACAACAACCTGGTCATGAACAAAATATCCTCAAATAATTCTGACACACAGATTTCTTCTGCAGATGCTCTTGTTGAGTCTGTATATGCGAGTATCAAAGGCTTTGAAAAAGAGGCAATAACCGCAGGCAGAGAGTTTTCACGCCACAGAATGAATCAGTGCATAGCGGTGAGTATTTATGGGATTTCACTTATGAGTGAGCTAAAAACACTTGTGTTGTTTGCGGCTTTTGCATATGTGTCGTTTGTGCTTTGCATGATTTCAAAGAGATTCCCCAAAAAGGCATAAAGGAGAATGACAATGAAAAACTTTCAGATTTTAAGATATTTAAAAAAGTTTTTGCCAATCATCGTCGTTTTGTGTCTTCTGGCAACATATGCGGTTTATTTCAAGCTTTCAAGGTCCAATACATACATCGCTTCGGAGGTTATTCATTACAACGACGAGCAGGCTGAAAAGGGTCTTGCTCCCACAGGGGAGAAGCTTGATGTTAACGAAATCAAGTCCTCGGCTGTGATGTCAAAGGTTGTTGATAAAATGGGGCTTACGGGTATTTATTCCGTTGACAGCCTTATATCGAGAATTGATATAACGCCAATTGCCGATGCGGACAAAATCGCACAAAAGGATGCAAAGCTTGAGGAAGGCGAAGAATACATATATGAGCCGAGCACATTTATCGTTTCTTTTGCTTCAACAAGCGGAGAGGGTCCGGATTTCGCAAGAACGGTTCTTGATGAGATACTTGATGTGTATTTTGAACAGTTCAGTCAGAAGTATGTGAATGTTGCTCCTGCAAACAACACCATCGACAATCTCAATAAAAATGACTATGATTACATTGAAATGATGGAGCTTATTGATACAAGTATTGAAAACACTCTTGCTACCTTGTATCAAAGAATCGAGCAGAACAATTATTACAGATCAACCGAAACAGGCGTGTCTTTTGCCGAGCTTGCAGATGATTTCAATTATTTAAGGCATGTTAATGTTTCATCGCTTTTCTCAAAGATATATAAGTATCAGATTACAAAGAACAAACAGATTCTTGTTTCGGATTATACAACAAGAATTGACAACAACAACATTTCCAACGAAAAGGACAAAAGTCTTATTGAAGATATTGTTACAGTTATCAATGCTTATGTCAGAAAAATGAGAGCATCGGGAAACACGAACATAACCTATGAATACATTCTTGACAATCTTCATGAAAGAAATGTTCAGGATTATGTCGGAGACCAGACCGTAACATACGACGAACTGATTTACAGTTGGAGAGATCGGAACGAAAGCAAAGAACACACAATTATTGATTCTGCTTACTGCAATTATGTTCTTGACACCTTTACAAATTGCACAGGAAATTGCGGCGGCACTTGCGAAACCTCGGCTTTAACCTGTACAGAGCTTTGCGACGAGCAATATGCAACTGTAAGAGGAGAGGTTGAAAAAGAAATTGACACACTTCTCACCAAACTGACTGCTCTTTATGACACCACGATGAAAACCAACGACGAATACAACAAATTCCTTGGTGCAAGCTACATTTCGGTGTTGTCATCGGCATCTGTAAGAGAGAGTGTTAATGTGAAGCTTTACACGGCAATTGCGTTCTTCTTCCTCGTTGTTCTTTGCTGCGGCGGCACAATTGTTTTGGGAAGAGCAGGAGATATTATAAATTACATTTTCTACACAGATCATCTTACCGAGCTTAGTAACAGAGCTTATCTTGACAAATATCTTAAGTCAAAGGACAAAAAGCTTCTTGATGATGGAGTTGTGTACTGCATGGTTGATATTGCAAATCTTGTACACATCAACACAGAGTATTCAAGGGATGTGGGCGACGGAATTATAAAGATGTTCACAAGCTACATCAAAGAGAGTTTTGGCAAATCAAAAACAGAGTATATTTATAACGGCAACGGAAGCTTTGTTATGTTGACGGAAGAATCCGACTACATTACCGTTGAAGATATAATGCGCCTTTTCAGACTCAGACTTGATGAAAGAGAAGAACACAAAGATGTTGTGATTGAGTATAAGATTGGTATTGCCGAAACATTTAAAGAAAACAAAACAGCAAGAAAGTTGCTTTCGGAAGCAATCAAAAACAAAAAGAGCTATACTTCTGACGTAAGGAAGCAGGATTTGTCATAAGGACGGACATTGAAGAAAGGAGGGCAGATTGCATGGAAAATAAAATTCTTGAAAAAGCAAAGACATTTTATTTTATGGTTGTGGCAGTTGCGATGTATTATTTTATAAATGAATACATTGACATAGGCTTGCACATAACATTCCGCCATGTATTTGCCCTTGTTCTCTTTGGCTCTGCAACCCTTTTGTTTTTGTATAAGCCAAACATTGCAAAAGGCTTTACTGCGTTCAAGGATGCTTGTATTTACAGCATTCCACTCCTTGTTACTACTGTGGTTTCACTTTTTATATGGTTTATGGAAACGGTTGATGTTGGAGTTATTTCAAGAGGTCTTTCGAGCTCTTTCATATATTCCAATATGCTTTCATTTGCGTTGGGCGCAGGTGCGCTGCTTTATATTTTCGGAAAAAAGGGCATATGGTATAACCTTATTGCGATTCTGATTGCAAATATTCTTATGATTTTGACGGTTATTGCGCAGAATGGACTTGGAAGATTCTTTTCTGAGTTTATAACACTTGTGACCACTTTTGCAGGAGTCACGGGAGATGTCATTGTTCAGGCGGAAATTCACGAGCTTGCTTTCTGCCTTGGTGCATACCTGATTTATATGCTTTATAAACCAAAGAAAGATATTATATATTTCATATTGCTCGCCTTAAGCTCTTTTTGCTTTTTGGCGGCATTTAAGAGAATTGCGATAATTGCTATTTTTATAGCACTTGTGTTTGGGTATCTCTTGAAGTTTATAGCAAGGTATAACAAAAAAACCGCAAGCAGACTTGTTACGTTCCTAACGCTTTTTGTTATTGCCCTTCTTATCGGCTATATTGCGATTATAAAAATGGATGCGTTTGAACTGCTTGAGAAAGCGGGGATTAACACAAGCGGACGTGTGGAAATATATAATGCAGTTGACAAGTTTTATGAATTCAGCCCGGATTTTCTGGGTAACGGAATTGGCTTTTTAACGTATCAGCTCAACACATTTATGAATGTTGGCGTTGCATCTGTTCATAACGATTTTCTTCAGCATTTTATCGACCTTGGCTTTTTTGGCTACATTATATGGCTTGTGTCTATGACACTTATGCGTGTTTGGTATTTTGGAAGAAAGGGTAACACAGATAATGCCATTGTTACATTCATTCTCACTGTTTATCTGATAGTTGTATCTTCAACGGACAATACAATGAACTATCCGTTGCTTACCGGGGTTCTTGCGATGCTCATGATGGGAAATGACTTTGAAGAAAATGTGCGCCAATGTGAGCGAAAAATATTCGGATATGTTTCCAAGGCTAATCAAAAAGAGGAAAGCGAAACATTGTTATGAAAATTTTAATGGTAAATAAATTTCTTTACCCCCGGGGCGGTAGCGAAAGTTATATGCTCTATCTTGCGGAGCATCTTAAAAAGATTGGTCACGAGGTTGAGTTTTTTGGTATGTATGATGAAAACAATACCGTTGGAAATTCAATTGGTTTATATACGCAGAATATGGATTTTCACTCAAAAGGACTTGCAAGATTTCTTTACCCTTTCAAAATAATCTATTCCTTTGAAGCAAAAAAGAAAATCATGAAAGTTATAGATGATTTTAAGCCGGATATAGTCCATATGAACAATATCAACTTTCAGCTTACTCCGTCTATAATTTACGGCATCAGGAAAAAAGGTGTACCGATTGTTCAGACGGTGCATGACTATCAGATGATTTGCCCGAACCATCTTCTTTACAACTTTGATAAAAATGTGCCTTGTGAAAAGTGCGTGGGAGGTTCACACATTAACTGCATTAAGAATAAGTGTATTCACTCCTCTCTTGTCAAGAGTATAATAGGTGTTATGGAAGCGAAGCTATATTCGCTGTTGAAAACCTATAAAAAGGTTGACTTGTTTGTTTGCCCGAGCAACTTTCTTGAAAAAAAGCTGTTGTCGGCAAAAGAATATTACAAGGGAAAGACAAAGACAATACATAATTTTATAAATAAAGAAAAGTTTGCAAACAAAGACCGGAAGCCTGATTCCTATATTGTGTTTGTCGGCAGGCTTTCAAAGGAAAAAGGAATCGAAAACATTGCGGAGGCGGCAAGGCTTCTTCCTGAATATAATTTTGTTGTTGCAGGAAGCGGTCCTGACGAGGGGATTCTTAAGGATATTCCAAATATCAGACTTGCAGGATTCCTGACGGGCGAAAAGCTTTGTGAGCTAATGGGAAATGCGAGAGTTCTTCTCCTGCCATCTGTGTGTTATGAAAACTGTCCGCTTTCCATACTTGAAGCGCACGCCATGGGTGTGCCTGTTGTTACTATGAACAGCGGAGGAATGGCAGAGCTTGTGAAAGACGGCATTACAGGCACGCTTGTGAATGAGCCTACTCCTCAGGAAATTGCGCGTAAATTGAGAGAAACTCTTGAAGATGATGACTACTATAAGGCTCTTGAAGAAAACTGCAAGAACGAAAAGGACAGCATATTGGGTGTGGAAAGCTATGCTGATATTTTAATCAAGGAATATGAAAAATTAGTTGCGAGGTGAAAAATGTGCCGCAGCCAAAAGTAAGTGTTATCGTTCCCGTGTATAATGCAGAAAAGTATCTTGAAAGATGTGTTGAGTCTTTGAGAAATCAGTCGCTTGAAGATATTGAGATTATTCTTGTTGATGATTGTTCAACCGATTCTTCGCTTGAAATGTGCAATAAAATGGCGATGGAGGATTCTCGCATAAAGGTTATTCACAAGGTGAACGAGGGTGCAGGTTATGCACGAAATGCGGCACTTGAAATTGCAACGGGAGAATACATCGGTTTTTCCGATTCAGATGATTTTGTACAGCCGGAGATGTTTGAGACACTTTATGACAAAGCGGTTAAGTATGGTTCTGACCTTGTTATGTCGGGTGTTTTGTTTGTGGACGGAAATATGTTCAGAGGGGACGGCGAATGTGTCAGGAAAACATATTTCGACAAGGACACCCATTTTGATACCATGGAAAGCTTGAGAGAACTGAAAATGGGCATTGTGGGGGCAACTCCGAAAGACCATGATGACAGTAAATATGGAATGAGCATATGGAAAAATCTGTTTAAAAAAGAAATAATAGAACAGAATCACATTGCTTTCCAATCCGAACGTGAAATGCTTTCGGAAGATGCGCTTTTTATGATAGATTATATATCGTGCATTAAAAAAGCAACAGGCATAAATCATGCATTTTACTGTTATTGCAGAAACGAGGGTTCAATTTCAAAATCATACAAAAAAGACAGATTTGAAAAAAGTCTTGTTTTTGTTAAAGAGGTTGAAAAGAGATTTGAAAAGGATATAAGACCTGAAGAATACCGGATTTATATTGACAGATTCTGGCAGGCAATGTGCAGAGTGATTTGTTCGCAGGAAATAATGTATGCCGAAGATAACAATATAAAGTACGTTGACCTCAAGAAAAGACTGAATGCGGTGTGCACGCACAGTTTAACTGTGAGAGTGCTTGACTCATACCCGGTCGGAACGCTTCCGATTAAGCAAAGGGTGTTTGCATATGGTATGAAATACAGGGCGTATTTTCTGTTGAAAATACTTGTGGGATTAAGAAGCAAATAGGTGAGAAAAGTATGTTTTTTTCTGTAATAGTGCCGGTATATAAGGTCGAAAAATATTTGGAAAATTGTATAGAGAGCGTTTTGAATCAGACTTTTGCGGATTTTGAGCTTATTCTGGTTGATGATGGGTCTCCTGACAGATGTCCTGAAATTTGCGACAATTATATGCATAAGGACAATCGTGTAAAGGTGGTTCACAAAACGAACGGTGGACTTGCAAGTGCAAGACGAGCCGGAATAAAGCAAGCGGCGGGAGATTATGTGTTTAACCTTGATTCGGACGACCTTATTGAAAAGGATACGTTGGAATGTGCACATAATATAATAAATGATACGAACTGCGAAATTGTGTCTTTCTCATACAGGTGGGTTAAAAACGGTCAAACAACTTCTGTAACAAACGACGGACTTGATGAGGGACTTTACACCGGAAAAAATATTGAAAAATACATTTATCCGAGGCTTTTAATGGACAAAAATATGAATCATGTGTCGTATTATTTGTCGGGAAAGGCTGTGGATAGAAAACTTCTGATGCCGATTCAGCTTGATGTCAACGAAAAAATATCGTTGGGCGAGGATTTGTGCTGCGTTGTTCCTTGCTATCTTAATGCAAAAAGCGTGTATATAAGCAAAAAGGAAGCGTATCTGTACACGGTGAGAGAGGATTCCTTGTCAAAGGAGTTTAACACCAAGCAAATCTATCTTGTTGAAGATGTTATAAACGAAATAAGCAAAAACGATATTGAGAAATTGCCTGATTTTGACGAACAAATTTGCCGTTATTCCTGTTTTATGTGTTTTGCGATATTGGCATCGGCGGCACAGGGGAATTACTTTAAAAGTGTGGATGCAATTAAACATAATATTCAAAACTCTTTGCACAACGAAAAGATTCTGCGTGCGCATTTTGAAAACATCTCTCTTAAAAGCCGCATAACCATATTCCTTATGAAGAAGAACTGTTATAAAACGGCGTTTTGTTTTCTCAACCTGTGTAAAAACATCAAAAAAGTTCTTAAGAAAAGGTGAAATATCTTATGAAACCCGAAATATCGGTAATTATGAGTGTGTATAACGGCGAAACATATCTTGAAGAAGCGATAGAAAGTGTCAGAAATCAGACATTTAAAAATTGGGAACTGATAGTTATAAATGATTGTTCAACCGATTCGACGGCAAAAATACTTGCGGATTTTTCGCTTAAGGACGGACGAATAAAAGTTCACACAAATGAAGTTAATTTAAGACTTCCTGCTTCTCTTAACAAAGCTGTTTCTCTTTCTTCGGGAAAATATATTGCAAGAATGGATGCCGATGACATTTGTCTTCCCGAAAGGCTTGAAAGGCAATATAGGTTTATGGAAGAAAACAAGGAGGTTGCGCTGTCCTCCTGCAGATTCATGACTGTTAAAAACGGCGTGTATGCATCGGGGGGAGCCGGCGGAAGATGTGATAGCAAGGTGTTGAAGGCAATGCTTCTTGTGGCAAACCCGATACTTCATCCGGGTGTTATTGCAAAGGCTGAAGTGATGAAAAAGTATAACTATGACACCTCTCTCACCTGTACTGAGGACCTTGAACTGTGGGCAAGAATGGCGGCGGATAATCAGAGAATCGAGATTCTCCCCGAATGTCTTTTGATATACAGGCTTCACGACAAGCAAATCACAAGCACAACTCTTGAAAGACAGCATACTGAGGTGCTTGAAATTGAGAAGAAATATTATGAAGCTGTTGCCGGAGAAATGGATGAAAAAACAAAAGGGTTCTATATAAGCGGCATCTATTTTAAAGAAAATGCTGATATAGAAAGTTTCATTGAATATGCAAAATGGTTGAGAAGCGTGAGTGCAGGAAAATTTGACCGAAGCATAATAGACTATGCACTTCTTGAAGTTTTGGCAGAATACAAAAGAAGTGGTGTGGCAAAAGCAGATGTTTTGAAGGCGATGCTTGGTTTTAACCCTTGGTTCCTGGCTAAGGAAGTTATACGAAGAAAGACATCGGCGAAACAAGATATTGAAAAATGCAAGAGAGTTGCGGCAGAATTGGGTCTTAAACAGACAGCCGGAACAAAGGAGTATCCTATATTTGAAAAATAGTTGGCAGGAGTCTACGAAATGAAGTTTTTTGAGTATCCCTATGTGATTATAACTATTCTTGCAATGTTTTTCCTTGTGATGATACTTATTGGCCTGTATTTTACGATGAAATCCGTAAAAACAGCAAAAGGAACAGCAGAGAAATGCTTTTGCGGAATAGGTAAAATAGAAAATGATTTTGAAAAATCGGGGGCAGCCGGGAAAAACAGGTGTGTTGTGTATATTTCAATATCACTTGACGGCATGAAAAGATTGTATTCAGAATCAAAGGTGGCAAGAATGTATGAACAAATCAAAAGAATTTTGTTCAGACATTTGTGCCTTGAGGTAGGCGGCGAGATTTCTCTTTATGGTGGAGAAAATTTTGTTGCACTAAATGCTCTCGAAGCGGGGGACATAGAGAAGTGCATTGACAAGTGCCTTGAAGAAATCAACGATGCCTTTGTCAAACACGGTGCGGTTAATGTTGTTCGTGTGAACTTTGGATACCACCTGACAAGTTCAACCGAGGTGTCATTCAAAACTGCACTCGGCCGAGCAAAACAGGCGTGCAGTATTGCCAATAACAAAAATATCGCATATTGCCGTTGGGACAGCTCTAATGGCAAAGATTTTGAAAGAAAACTCAAAATTGAGAACAATATACAAAGCGAAATTGACAATAATAAATTTTTTCTGGAATACCAGCCTATTCTGGACGTTAAAACGAACAGAATTGTGGGAGCAGAGGTTTTGTCCCGACTCAATTCAGCGACAGAGGGAGTTTTGTCACCATACTTTTTCCTTTCCGCAGTCAATAATGTAGGGCTGAATGGAAAATTTGACTATTACATATTTGAAAAGAATTGCAAATGGATTTCAAGCGACAAAGAAAAGCGCACAAAGTATGTATATACAATCAATTTTTCCCGATATACACTTTGTGATAAGGACCTGGCGGAAAACATAATAAGTATTATCGAAAAATATGGTATTGACTATTCATGCATTGCGGTTGAGATTCTTGAGGACAAAGACTTAAACGATGAGGAAAAATCCTCAATGATAAAGAATCTCACCCGTCTTAAGGAAAAAGGAATGCTCATTCTTTTGGATGATTTTGGTAAAGGCTACACAAGTTTCGGCGATCTTGCGGAGTTTGATATAAGCATTGTTAAAATTGACAAAGCAATAACGCAAGGTGCAACAACAGACACAGGCTTTGTAATTCTTAAAAACATAATCAGAACTGCCCATGACCTTGGTTTCAAGACACTGTGCGAGGGCATAGAAACGCAAGAACACAAAGAGACGGTTGAGAAAGCCGGCTGTGATTTGCTTCAGGGGTATTATTTATATCGGCCGATGCCGGTTGCACAGCTGGAAGCATTATTTGAAGAATAGTAAGGAGGTTTTTATGTTATCCGTAATTATTCCTGCCTATAATGAGGAAAAATGCATAAAACCTGTGTATGACACAATAAGCGCATTACTTGCAGAAAACAATATTGATGGTGAGTTTGTTTTTGTTGACGACGGCTCCAAGGATGAAACTTATAGGATTATAACCGAACTTTCGGCAGAAAAAGACAATATTGTTGGATTGCATTTTTCAAGAAATTTCGGGAAAGAAGCCGCTATATCTGCCGGTCTTGCGGCGATAAACGGCGATTGTGCGGTTGTTATTGATTGTGATCTTCAGCATCCTCCGGAAAAGATTATTGAAATGTATCGCTTATGGGAGCAGGGATACGAAATTGTTGAGGGAATAAAAAGATGCCGTGGACAGGAAAAGAAAATCCACAGCATAGGCGCAAAGTGTTTTTATTATGTTATCAGCCGAATGGCAGGCTTTGATATGGAAAATTCGTCGGATTTCAAGCTTTTGGACAGAAAAGTTGTTGATGTGCTTAATAAAATGCCGGAAAGAGGTTTTTTCAGAGCACTTTCCTATTGGGTGGGCTATAACAAAACGACCGTTGAATATTGTGTCGGGGAGCGCATTGACGGCGAATCAAAATGGTCAACCGGAGAGCTTGTGAAATATGCGTTTTCAAACATTTCTTCGTATTCCACAGCGCCGATGCAAATTGTTACGGCTTTGGGCTTTGTGATGTTGGCGGTATCTGTCATCTTCGGGGTCTGGGCACTTATTGATAAAATAATCGGCAGGGCTCTTGAGGGTATGACAACGGTGATAATTATAACTATTTTCATCGGAAGCATAATTATGATAAGCCTTGGAATCATTGGATACTATATTGCGCGCATTTATGAGGAAATCAAGGGCAGACCAAAGTATATAGTATCTTCTTCCGTAAAGAGTGAAAAGAAAAAACAATAGCATTTAAGCCATATAAATAATATATTATACATGGAGGTGTGCGAAAAAATGGAAAAGCTGATAACGGCTATATTTATACTTGCATTTTTGGCGCAATCTGCTTTTGTTGTGGCATTGCTTTTTCGAATTAAGAAAATGAAAAGAACAGGTTCGGAAGTTCAGATGACATCATTTGAAAAGGAAACCGGAAATTATGTTATTCTTTCAGAAGAAAAGAAAACCACCGAAAGCATTTTAAAGGGCATCGAGAACAATGAGTTCAAAATGTATCTTCAGTTTGTTGTTGACAACAGAGTAAAAAAGATTGTTTCGGCAGAAGCCCTTTCAAGATGGGAAGACCCGCAAAGAGGAATTGTGGGGCCGGGAAACTATATTGGACACATGGAGAAGACGGGACTTATCAGCAAGCACGATTTCTATATGTTTGAGCTTGCTTGCCGTCAGCTTGAAAAGTGGAGCAATACAGAATATAAGGATCTTTCAATATCATGTAATTTCACAAGGATAACACTTTCCGAAGAAGATTGCATTGACAAGCTCAAAAAGATTTCACAGTGCTATAATTTTGACAAATCAAAGCTTGCAATTGAAATAACCGAAGATGCAATAGAAAAAGACAGGGAAACTGCACAGAGAAATGTCAGACTTTGCAAGGAAATTGGTTTCAGAGTTTACCTTGATGATCTGGGCAGCGGTTACACATCGCTTGCAAATCTTTGTGATTATCAGATTGATGTTGTCAAAATTGACCGGGATATTCTGTTGAAAACCAGCACCAAACGAGGAAAGGATTTGTTTGCGGGTATTATTGCTCTTGCTCATAAACTGAATATGTCTGTGATCTGCGAGGGCGTTGAAACAGAAGAACAAAACGCACTTGTTTCGCAATCCGATTGCGATTTCATCCAGGGGTGGTATTATTCCAAACCTCTTTCGCTTGAAGCGTGCGAGGCATTTATGGAAAGCACTTTCAAGGAGTAGTTGATATGAAAAAGTGAGGGTGATGCAAATCAAATGCATTACCCTTACTTCTTATTTGCATATAAAAAAGGAAAACCCGGTAAATGAGTTTTCCTTGTTTTATTTGAAAGTCAGTTTTATTCTGCTGTTGTTATGCAGAGTGGCTGTACAGCTTATTGCTGAAGCAATTCAAACTTATATCCAACGCCCCAAACTGTCTTGAGTGTCCACTTGTCGGATTTGCCTTCGAGCTTTTCACGAAGTCTCTTAACGTGAACGTCTACGGTTCTGGAGTCTCCGAGATAATCAAATCCCCATACCTTATCAAGAAGCTGGTCTCTTGTGAACACGTGATTATAATTGGATGCAAGGAAGTAAAGCAGTTCAAGCTCCTTAGGCGGAATGTCAACAGCCTTACCGTTGAGTCTCAATTCGTATTTCAAAAGACTTATCTCTATGTTCTCAAACCTTACGACCTCGTCATCTTCCTTGCTATCCTTCGCACAATAACGGCGGAGCACAGCCTTAACT
>JAZQKV010000098.1:0-50794 GCA_045542335.1 Eubacteriales bacterium | reverse complement strand
AAATTCTTTCACCCATTGCACCAACACCGTCTGCAAGCGAAGTGTTCCACACAAGGCAATGACCCGTGTCAAAACAAGCTTTGAAATATTCGCTGTCAAAAGTGTCAACAAAATCAGCGATTGACTTTGGACTTGAAATTGACTGCTTTAAAAATGGCATATTTTCAAGAAGAAGCCTCACTCCGTGTTTTTCCGCAAAGGGAAGAAGCTGTTCCCAAAAGTCATGGTTTATCTTGATGTAATTCTGTTCATCCGGTTCAGAGGTCGCACCATATGGCATAATGGGGTGAACAACAAGGTTTTTGCACTCCATGATTTCGCATCCCTCAATGCAAGCCTTCATGTAGTTCATCCAGACTGTTCTGCCTTCCGGGGTTTCGTTTCCGGTCGGCCACACCCAAGGACCGTGTGTCTGATAAATCTCAATGCCTGCGTGTGCGGCATTTTTTCTTACCTTTTCAAGAATCTCAAGGCGCATTTTGCGTTCCATGCTGTGAAGCTCACCGTGAATGTTTGTCAAGCCGGCATAGTCACAGGCTTCAAAACCCATTTCGGATAGCTTTTCAAAAGCGTCCGGCTCATCGCCAAGCTTCATGAACCAATGATTCTGAATACTTATCTTGCGCATGAAGTAACCTCCGTGTAATTGGTTTCCCAACTTTCCACGTATACATCTTAACACGGAAATATTTCCATTAAATTACAATACAGTAAACATAAACGTCAAAAATTCACAAAACAGGTATTTTAACAAAAATTAAGTAAATGTGCCAAAATTTGTAGTTTTCAACATAATTTGCATAAAACTACACAGGCAAAAGTGCAAATGCACCTTTGCCCGTGAAAATCAGTTGTCATATGTGGTAATGATATTCAGTTTTTTGCCAAGCTTCTTTGCGTTTATATATGCAGGTACACATTCTTCTTTGATAAACGTTTCCTTGCCGTAAAAGTAATTGTCCGGATTTCCTTTGAGAATGTATTCATCAAGGTGCTCGTTTGCAGGCTGAACATCGTTTTCAAGTTTTTTCTTCATTTTTTCGCAGAATTTGGCATATTGAATTCCGCTTTCACAAAGCAATCCCGAAGGATTCATATACCCGAAATCTGCAAGCTCTGAAAATCTGAATCCGCCGCACCACCACCACGGCGCACTTCCGGCACAACCACATTCTTCAATTGCATCAAGAAAATGACTGTTGTAAAGCAGCTGTTCTTCAATTCTTTCATCCAAGTATTTCATATTTTCATGGTCATATGCAAACGAGCCCTTTGTCCATTTCACTCCGCAAAGACTTCTTCCGTATTCTGCCCACACAACGGGCTTTCCACCGGATTCGTTTTTCTGAATAATGCTGCATGAAACAAGTGCACCGACACAGGTCTGAATTCTGTCCGGGTTTTCGTTGGTGTCAAAACCAAATATGCCATAAGTTTCAAGGGGAGTGAAATCCATGTAATCAACAGCTTGTGCTTTCCCTTTTGAGTGGCTTGCGCCGTGACGGAATGTCAGCATCTGATGGGGAACAAGGGGGCGAAGATGCTTGCAAAGAGATGCCCAGCTTTTGTTTACAGCATCAAGAGAAAAGGCTCTGAATTCTTTTGCACACTCAATTGTTGTTCCGGGACAGTTGATGTAGCCGTAAATACTGCGCACAAATTTAACTTTGAGAGCTTTTTCCGCTTGTTCAACACTTCCGTATCTTGAAACAATCCAATCCTGCCATTCATCATCAAAATCTCCTATGATGTTTTGGTTGTAATGATCGGAAACCGATTCCCATTCAATGTCAAGTGCCATAACGGTAGGATTATTTGCAATGGGTATTTGCTTAAAGAATTCCTCAACGGCTTCTTTGCAATAATACTTTGTTTTGGTTGCCTTTGTTATTGCAAGCATAACACGAAGTCCGTGCTTTTCGCAGCGTATAAGAAAATCCCTCACACCATGTTTAACATTATCAATGTCAGTAAAATCAACCCTTGTGAGAAGACAGTTAAGTCCGAGTTTTTCAATGTATTCAAGATCGTTTTCAATGTTTTTTGGATCGTAGTTTGACTTGTCAAACATACCTTTCCAATAGTTGCTTGCTTCAAGGGCGGTGTTATAAGTGTTCCAATAGTTCATGCCTGCCATGTACCAATGTTTATTTCCGAGCCTGAATTTGTCGCCGTCAGCGCAGATGTATTTTGTTGCATCATGACATTCTTCCGGCTTTTCAAAGGAAAAATAAGACTTTATCTCGTCAATCTTTTCGCCGTTAAACCAAAGTTCGGAAATAATGTCTGATTCCTTACCAATAAAAACACCGTTAGCTCTTAAAGCTTCTGCAACATTACCAAAACTGATTTTTGCAATGCTGTGTGGACACACAAGCTTTTCTTGCGCAAAAACAAGTTCTTCACCTGAAGCTTTTATCCTGATTTTCAGAAGGACTTTTTTAAAGTCGTCCGCCATGTTGAAAATCTCGCCGCCAATATTTATGCACTCATTTTTATAATATCGCAAGCCGTCCGCACCCGCATTGAAAAGGTAAAGACCCCTGTTGAAGCTGTGAGCAATTGCGGCAATTAGGTTTTCAATTCCCTCAATCTCCAAAAGCTTGCAATGGCAACCTATGCTTGCCACCGCTGACCCCACCGCTGTACTTTCAACCGAGCCAAAAAAGCTTTTACCAAGATGACCGCAACCATATGTCTTTTCAAGCTCAATAAATGAGAAAAGACCTCTGTTCCCGTTTTTTCTGCCAAGCTTGAAAATGTCAGCATCAGCTTTTTCGCTTTCTGATAAATCCGAACATTCTGCAAGTGGGATAAAACGGCAAAGTGTGTCGTTGTCGAACAAAGATGAAACTCCTGTTTCACATGGGATGCTTACAGTTTTGTCTGAAACGCTTTCGGCAAAAGAGAGCTTGCCGTTAAAAATGCTTTGGTTAGGGGATAGGGAAATATGCTTGATATTTTTTGCTGCAAAAGTCTTGTAAAATGGGGCGATTCCTTCACGCACAAAAACTTTTCCGCTTGCCATGTTTCCGTCAAGAGTGTCTTCAAACGCTGATTTTTCAAATCTGTTGTTCTCGTTCTTTTTAACAAGATCATAAAACAAAGGTCCGCCTGTGAACAAAACTCCGCCTGCTGATTCCATAAAACGCTTTAACATCGGTGCAATATCAATCGGGAGCGTTTTGCATGATGGAACAACAAGCATAAAACCTCGGTTTATATGTATGTTTCCAACATGATCTCCCGAAAGTTCTTCCACTGTGATCGCCTTTACGAAATATCCTGCTTTAATAAGAGCATTTTCAATATACAGACTTTCCTCCATATCATATCCGGGATATGAGTCACGCAGTATCAGAACCGTTTTTTCTTTTCTGTTTATCAAAAAATCACATCCAAAAGTTTTATTGATTTGATTTTATCATATTATGGTGTGCCTGTAAATGGATAAAATACGAATTTCATGTACGATATGATAAATTTTACGCCGTGTATGCACTTATTTGCAATTTTTTACCTACAAAATAATAAAAGGAGAGCAATTCACTTTGCCCTCCGTAAAACTCATTTTTCTCTCGGCTTGAAAACAACCGAAGCAATAAGCGAAAAAAGCATCGCCGCTGTTATACCGCCTGCTGTCCCCGAAAGACCGCCGATGATAATCCCCACAGCTCCATATTGTTCAATTGCCTTTTCAACACCTATGCACAAAGAATATCCGAAGCCTGTCAGCGGAACGCTTGCACCTGCTCCCGCAAAATCAATAAGTGGCTGATAAAGTCCCACAGCTGTAAGCACAACACCTGCCACAACATATCCCACAAGTATTCTCGCAGGAGTAAGCTTTGTCTTGTCAATGAGAATCTGCGCTATAACGCAAAAAACGCCTCCGACAATAAATGCCCATAAATATTCCATTGATTTTGAAACCTCCTGAGTTTGTACTGATTTAAACAGATTATTCCGAAGCGTGACGGACAAGTGTCACAAGATGAGCAACAGCCGGTATTGAAAGCCCCTGCTTCAGACTCTGCGGACTCATCATCGCCCCCGTGCCCACAACCGCAACACGGTTTGCCTCACCGCTTAAAAGCCTGTTGTAAAAATAACCTGCCGTGCACACCGCAGAGCAGCCGCAACCCGAACCGCCACAGCCAACATCCTGCTTTGTAATGTCGTAAACAATAAGACCGCAATCGCTGAATCTGCCCTTGTCACGGATTCCCTTATCGTCAAGAAGCGTGCAAAGAAGCTTTAAGCCCTCCCAACCGAGGTCACCCGTGGCAATCGTGTCAAAGTCCGTCGTCTTTTTGTCCGACGTGGAAAAATATCTTAATATCGTGTCTGCTGCGGCACTGCACATCGCCGCCCCCATGTTTCCTGCATCCTTTATACCTCTGTCGCAAACAATGCCCGGCACAAGTTCTTCCACAAACACACCCGTTTCATCTTCCGAGGCTCTTGTCAGTATGACTGCCCCTGCTCCCGTCACCGTGCTTTGTGCCGTCGGACCGCTGAAAGAGCCGTAACCAAGCGGATAACGGAACTGCCTTTCAGCCGAGCAAAAATGAGAAGAAACAACCACAGCAACGCTGTTCATATGTCCGCTTTCAATAAGAATCGAACCTATTATGATTCCCTCTGCCATGGTTGAGCAAGCTCCGTATAATCCGAAATACGGAACATCAAAGCTGTCCAGACCATAACCTGTGCTTGTGCATTGGTTGATGAGATCTCCACCGATTATGCAGTCAAGGTTTTCATCACGGAATTTGATTTTTGACATGGCAGTGTTAAGTGCCTGCCGACACATTTCACTTTCCGCCTTTTCCCAGGAATCTTTTCCGAGGTCCGCTTTGTCATAATAAATGTCAAGGTATTTGCCAATTGGACCCTCACTTTCTTTTTTTCCGCCTACCGCAGAAGCTGAGCTTATTTTTATGCGGCTTTTGAGCTTTATCACGCCTCTGCGTCCGTAAAAACTATTCTGTTCCATCGAAAACTCCTTTTCCGTCGCACCCATGAGAAAACAATGGGCTTTGAACGTATTTTTACACATACATAAAAAAATATGCATCCTGCAGATATGAAAAACTGTTTTTGCTGTAATACAAAAGGAGAATCGCAACGACGCAGCAGATTTCACAGAAAGTTTAAACAAAGCGAATGAAAAGGGAAAGCGTCTTGAATATAATGTAAATGTGGAATTTTTCACGAATAATAAATCTTGAAAAACGGAGAATAACAATAATGGAAAGAACAGAGAGTATAGCAAGAAACGTGTTGCCCGAGGGAGCTCCCATTGGCGAAGGAATTACAGAGCTTATTAACCTTTTCACGGAAATGAAAATTCCCGACGAAACAATTGCAGGCATGATTTGTTGCCTTAAGGGGCAGACACCCGAAGAAATGGATAAAACGGCACGTTCCCTTATAAAACATTTTAAAAAGCCTGTAAACAGGGAAAACTGATATTGTAAAGCGGTTCAATTAAACGCAACAATCACATTCGGAGGTGAAAGAGTTGAGAGGACTCACCCTTGAGGGCGGAGGAGCGAAAGGCGCATTTGAAATTGGCGCAGTCAAGGCTTTTCTTGAAAATGGATATAAGTTTGACGGAGTGACAGGAACCTCTATCGGAGCTCTCAACGGAGCAATGATTGCCCAGGGCGACATTGCGCTTGCCGAGGAAATGTGGAAAAGCATGGAAATGTCAAAACTGTTTCCGGCAGATGATAGCCTTGTAAGCAAGGTAAAGTCGGGAGATTTTTCTCATTCCACCGTCATGGAAGTGATTGGCGCAATTTCAAGTCTTTTTGAACAAAGAGGTGTTGACACCGAAAAAATAAGAGATATTCTTGAGGGACGTGTCAACGAAGAAAAACTTCGTGCATCAGGTGTTGATTTCGGACTTGTAACAATTTCCGTTGCCGACCTTGAGGCAGTAACTCTTTTCAAGGAGAGAATCCCCAAGGGAAAGCTCATAGATTATCTTATCGCAAGCGCAATGCTTCCGATTTTTCGTGAGGATAAGGATATAGCCGTAAAAGGAGCAAGAAAATTCGTTGACGGTTCATATTTTGATTCCTGCCCATATAATATGCTCATAGATAAAGGCTATGACGACATTGTTGTAATACGCATTTTCGGTTTTGGCGTTGTCCATAAACCCAAAAGGGACGATGTAAAAATGACGTATGTTGTTCCCTCGGAAAAGCTGTCAAGCATACTTGATTTTACCGCTGAAAATATCTCGTATATCATGACAATGGGATATTTTGACGCTTTGCGTGTAATAAAAAACTGTAAGAGTACAATGTATTGTATCGAGCCTTGTAGCGAGGAATATTTTGAAAAACTTCTTTATCTTGTGAGTGAGCAGACGATTGAAAAAATTTCAGAGCTTTTCGAAATTAAAATGGCGAAAAACCGCCGAAGATTGAATGAATATATAATTCCCGTGATTGCCCATTGCCTTAAGCTTGACGAGCAGTTTGACTATCAGACATTTTGCACAGCTGTGCTTGAATCCCATAGCCTGCGATGTGAAATCGACAGATTCAAAACTTATTCCTTTGAAGAGCTTTGTGCCGTTTCAGCAGATTCTCCAATCCCCGAAGAAAGCACAGCCTTTGCTGAAATTTCTCCTGAATATGTCATTGAAGAACAGGAGATTCAGCCGTTCAGGCTTCCAGTTGTTTCAATAAATTCAAGCTATGATTTCAAAATTCCCGACCGTGAAAAAGTGGCTGCTGCAATTGAAATTCTTGTTAAGGAGTTTGCAGAAATCTTCTTGCAGGGCGTATAAATATGTTTAAACTTACAAAGCCGAGGACAGATATGCTGTCCCCGGCTGAATTTTTATGTGATGAAAAAGCGAAGATGATTAAAGCTTGTATTTCTTTCTGTACGCTGTTGGTGAAACACCGTTATACTTTTTGAAGGTGTTACAAAAGTAATAAGCGTTGTCAAAACCGCAGGCAGCGGCAATTTCTGAAATGGGCGAATCAAAGTGACACAAAAATGTTTCGGCTTTTTTGATACGCAACAGAGTGAGATAGCGAATTGGAGTCATTCCCGTTATTTTTTTGAAATGAGAAATAAGTCCCGAAACCGAAACCCCAACTTCGCAAGCAACGTTTTCAAGCGAGATTTTCTTATCAATGTTTTTCTTGAAATACACAGCCGCAATTCTTACAATATCGTCCTTTTCTGTGTTGGTCAAAAGATTGCTTGCCTCAAGCTGAATAAAAATATCATTAAGAAAATAGTTTTCAAGTCTTTCGTTTCTTTCGGGCATCAGCTTCAGATTGCAAAGATAGTTAAGCGTTGAAAGGAGCCGAGCCTTGTCTTTGATAAAGATTTTTCCTGTAGGGAGAGGAAGCTTTTCCGGGTTTTCAAAACATACATGATAAAATTCCAATGTTTCCGTTATCTCACGTTCAAAATATGTGTCACAAGGAAAACAAACAAAATCCTCCGCACACGCAAATTCAGTTGCACCCTCAAAATGGTATTTCATTTTGCCTTTGGTTATGTAAAAAAGCGAGTTTCTCGCAAGTTGCCCGCTGTTCACCTGAAAAGTTTTCTTTACCATTATCCGACATTCCGAAAGGTTGAACACTCTTATCACCACATCTGCAATATTTTATATTTTAATTATAATATATTTTATTTACTTTGTCAATAGCTTGAGATATAATTACAATATATTATATTTCAAGGAGAAAACCATGTATATAAAAGCAAAAAATGAATACATCTGTGATGTCCTTGTTGTCGGCGGAGGACCATCCGGGGTTTGCGCCGCAATAAGTGCCGCAAGACAGGGTGTAAAAGTGATAATGGTTGAACAGGGTGGCTTTTCCGGGGGTATGGCAACAAGGGGATTGGTCGGACCGTTTATGACCTGTTATGATAAATCGGGCGAAAACATGATTATAAAGGGCATTTTTGAAGAAATTGTTGAAAGAATGGTTGAAAAGGGATATGCTCTTCATCCGAAAGACGTCCGGGCAGGCACGGCTTTCACTTCCTGGATAAAAGTGGGACACGACCATGTAACTCCGTTTGAAGAGGAGGGACTTAAGCTTGTTCTGGATGAAATACTTGTAGAAGCAGGAGTTAAGGTGCTTTATCATACAACTTTTATTGAGCCTGTTGTGGAAAAGGAACAAGTTTTGGGAGCATATGTCCATTCAAAATCAGGTTTTCAGATTATAAAGAGCGTGGTTACAATTGACTGCACAGGCGACGGAGATGTTGCCGCAAGGGCAGGGGTTGGCTTTGAAATGGGAAACGAGGAGCTTGGACTAATTCAGCCTGCAACAATGTTTTTCCATATTTCAAACGCTGATTCAGATAAAATTGAAAAAGATATACAGGAAAACCTGCATAATTTCTATCGCAAAGACGGCGTGAATTATCGTTCTCTCCATTGGCGTGTAACACAGGCGAGAGAAAATGGTGACTGGTCACTTGACAGAGTCAGCATCGGACTTTTCAGAATGCCAAGAAAAGATGAATGGTGCATTAACACCTCCCGTATTATGGGCGTTGACAGCACGAACAATGAAAGCCTGACAAATGCCGAAATTGAAGGCAGAAAGCAAGCCGAGGAAATAACACGCTTTTTCAGAAAATATGTGCCCGGATGTGCTGATATAAGAGTGAAATCAACCGCTTCACACATCGGTATCAGAGAAAGCCGCCACATAAAGGGTGAATATCGTCTGACGGCAGAGGATTTGTTAAGTGCAAAAGTGCCCTTTGACAGCATTGCTCTTGCATCAAATTCCGTTGACGTACATGGAAGATTCGGTCCCAAAAGCAATGAATATGTCCCCATTGACGGCGAGTATTACGGCATACCGTACAGAAGTCTAGTGCCTCAAAAAGTCGGAGGACTTCTTGTTGCCGGCAGATGTATCAGCGCAGATTCAACTGCGGCAGGAGCAATAAGAGTAATGCCGCCATGCATGGCAATCGGTCAGGCGGCAGGAACCGCGTCGGCACTTTCCGTAAAGGAGAATTGCGCTGTCAAAGAAATTGACACTGATTTCCTGCGGAAAATCTTAAAGGAAAATGGAGCGTTTTTGTAATGAATAATTCTGTATTCAGAACAATTGAACACACCTGCGATCTTTGCATAGTCGGCGGCGGTCTTGCAGGTACAATTGCAGCTTTATCTGCAGCAAGACATGGTGCAAAGGTCGTTCTTGTTCAGGACAGACCCATGCTCGGAGGAAATTGTTCTTCGGAAATCCGTATGTGGGTGAGGGGAGCAAAAGGAATTTATAACCGTGAAATGGGTATTCTTAACGAGTTTGAAGAGGAAAACATTTACCGCAATCCCACACTTGCGCCTACCCTCTGGGACAGCGTTTTGTTTGGAAAAATCAAGGAAAATGAGAATATAACGCTTCTTCTGAACACCTCTTGCGTTGATGCCCGTTGCGAAAACGACGCAGTTGCGGAAATTGTGGGGTGGCAGCTCACGACATACACATGGCACAAGGTTTTTGCAAAATACTTTGCCGACTGCTCCGGCGACAGTATTCTTGCCCCCCTCACGAGCGCAGTCCACAGAATCGGCAGGGAAGCAAACAGCGAATACAACGAGAAAATCGGACCTGCTGTTTCAGACAGCAAAACAATGGGAATGAGCCTTTTAATTCAGGCTTGTGAAACTGATAAGCCTGTAAAGTTTATTCCACCGGAATGGGCAAATGTCTATGAAACAGATGAGGATTTCGCAATAATTCCATATAAAAAAGAGGAACATTCAACATTCCGTGATCACAAAATCGGAACAAGCGGTTGTAACCTGTGGTGGATGGAGCTTGGCGGCGACGGTGAAGCAATACACAACACGGAGGAGATAAGGGACGAGCTTATAAAAGTAGCTTTTGGTATATGGGATCATATAAAAAACAGGGGAGATCACGGGTGTGAAAACTGGGAGCTTGAATGGGTCGGTTTTCTTCCGGGAAAAAGAGAGTCGGTAAGGTACATGGGCGAGTATGTACTCACAGAGCATGATATTCTGTCAGCAGGTCATTTTGATGACGTGGTTGCATATGGAGGTTGGCCTATGGACGACCACAACCCGAAAGGCATGAACGCCAACACCATGAACGACAATCCCTCCATATGCTATCCTGTGCCGTCACCATACGGAATACCTTACAGGGTTTTGTATTCAAAGAATATAAAGAATCTGTTTTTTGCAGGGCGCAACATAAGTGCAACCCATGCGGCAATGAGCTCAACAAGAGTTATGGCAACCTGCGCACTTATGGGGCAGGCAATGGGAACAGCGGCGGCAATATGCAACCGTGAGAAAATAATGCCGGGGGAATTAAAAGGAGAACTTGTTTGCGAGCTTCAGAAGAGAATCATGGACGACGGCGTTTTTTTGCCATACAACAGAAGAAGCATTTCGGGCATCACAAAGAAAGCTGTCATGAATATTCCAAAAGAGGACAGGGAAACTCTGTTCAACGGCGTTGAGAAACCGACAAGCGAAAAAGAGAGAAACTGCATAACGCTTGAAAAAGGAGAAAACCTGAGCTTTGATTTTGGCGAAAAAACGCATCTCGGAGTGTTGAGAATACAGTTTGATCCCGACTATGAGAGAAAATCCATTTCACCCAACATGAAAATGCAGGTTTTTCCGCAAAAGCTTCATAAAGGACTTGATTTTGTGCCTGTAAAGGTGGCGAAAACCATCGTAAAAAGCTTTGAGGTTTATGGTGATGGCGAAAAGGTTTATGAGTGCGCCAACAACTATTATTCGCTTGTTAAAATTCCGATGAATAAGCAATTCAAAAATATCACAATAAAATTCAAGGATACATGGGGAGCAGAAAAAGTCAACATTTTTGCCTGCGACTTTATATAATACAGACCTTGTAAAATTAAAAACACGGTTATCTTTTTCGGATAACCGTGTTGCGCTGAAGCCACCACCCCAACAAAAAGAGGATGGTGGCTAAACTCATATTTTAAGGCTTGCTGATAACCTTCGGCTCAAAAACATAGTCGGGATTCATTATATCGTCCTCGGTAAAGCTTACGAAAAGAATTTCCTTTTCACTTGTCCTGCCGCGGTCGTATGTAACAAAAATTCTTCCGTCGTGAAAATCCGCATCGGGGTATGAAAGACCGCCACGGGGGTCTATACTGCGCTTGTACTTCCATGTTTTTCCGTCGTCCTCTGAAAGATAAACCGTCATGTTGCGGCGTGAATCCCTTGCATCATTGTTGATAAGAAGAACCCGTCCGCTTGGCGTTCTTGCAACAAAGAAACGTGTGTCGGGAGCATCAATTCCGGAGAGCTCTGCATCAGACCATGTAATACCACCGTCGTTGGAAAAGCTTTGCGCAAGCTCGCCCACATCAAGTTTTGTCCTTGCTAACATTCTTATTGTTCCGTCAGCCATTTCATATGCCATTGATTCATCAAAATTTGTGCTGATTTTTGTCGCACCATACATATGGGTAACAGTTTTTCCGTCGTCATCGGAAATCGAATAGCCATAGCTTGTTGAATTCTGGTCATAATTAAAATATAGCTGTCTTCCGCTTTTGAGAACAACAGGTTTGCAGCGCAAGAACCCTTTGTCAATATAGCGAGGCTCGCCAAATGAAAGGGTGTCGGCATCGGGGTTACTGCAAATCATGCACCATTCGGCGTGTTCAAAATCGGTGAATCTGTAATTGCAATAAGTAACATAGGGCTTGTTGTCTTTGAATTCCACGCTGTCCTCTTGATTATCAGCTTTTTCGACGTTGTTCTGAACCCAGAAAACACAAAGCTCACCTCTTGGATTTATCCAAAGCTGAATGTCAAGCGCATGAACAAGCCTTTCCTTACAACTTGGAATTATAACAACCGGAGCTGACCATGTTTTTCCCTTGTCGTCGCTGTAAATCAGAAGATTGTAATTGTCCATATGTGGCTCACGGTCGCCGCCGGAATACCAGCCGAGAAAAATTCTTCCGCCCTTTGTAACGGCAATTGTCGGACAGCCTTGAAATTCACGGATGCTTTCAGCATATTTTTCGTCCTTCGGGTACATTAACACTTGACATGGAATGTTTTTTGCGTTGTTCATAATGAGTTTCTCCTTAAGGTGTCTGCGCTTTTTTATCATGAGTGAATTATATCACAATTCATGTCGCATTGTCAAGTGCACAAAGAAAAGTTTGCACTTGTCACATGTATTCTCGTTCTATGCGTGCCATGATGTTTGTCGAATCAAGCTCTTTTGCTCTGTCAAAAAATTCTTTTGCTTTTTCTGTGTATTCCTCATGCACCTGTCCAATGGCAGAATAAGCATGAGCAAGTAAGTATGAAAACTTTGCCTGCCTTGCCAAGATGGGCTTTTCAATGTAAGGATTGAAAAACGGCGTTGTGCCGAAGAATCCTGCATCCTCAACATTAAGAGCTTTTTGCCATTTTGAAGAACAAGCGTCAATCAAAGCTCTTGCCTCATAATACTTGCCGAGCATCAGCAACACCCTTGCCTGATAGCAGACAAGCTCCGGCAAATGCATATCAGAAAAATAGTCAACTTTAAGGCACAATATCCAATCAAAGATTTCTTTTGCTTTTTCGTGGTTGTGCATTTCTGTGTAACACAAAGCTTGCTGGAAACGGTATGGCACGGTTTTGCATTCATTCCAAAGTCCTGAACCGAGATTTTGCGGAAGAGTCAGTGCCTCTGTGAACAACTCAAGAGCCTGTTCAAAATTGCCCTCTGAAAATGCCTTTCTGCCAAGAGCAAAATGCGCTTGCATATATTGGTCGGCTATGGCGTGCTCTCCGCCCTCACAGGCAACAAAGCTGTGCCCTTTAAGAAGCGCAATTGCATCCTCGTGACGAGCGCACAAATTATATGCCTTTGCAAGCTCAATAACCGTTTCGTCGCACATTGTGTCCATGTTCTTTTCAATAAACTCAACCGCATTCTCTCCACCGCAAACCCTGTTTTTAACATAAGCCGTTTCAAAAACAAGCCTTGTGTCCTTGTTGCAAAGGGAACAAGCTTTTTCAAGAAGAGAAACAGCTTTTTGCCTGTTGTCAAAGTGAGTGTACATCAAAGCCGCAAGGTTGCGATGGGCAATGTAAAAATCATTTTTCAGTTGTGCGCACATTTCAAAACATTCGACAGCCTTTTTGTAGTGACAATTGGCATAATTGATGCACCCGAAAAGATATGCCACCATGAAGTCTTCGCATTTCTGACCGTTTTCTCCATAAAGCTTTTCAAGAAGCCTGAATTCCTCTATCCTGAAAGGGAAACACTTGCCTACAGGTGCATTTTTTGCCGCCTCATTATCGCCGAGAATATAGTAGAGCATCGCAGTCTTGTTTTCAACGGCTTTCAGAAGCTTTTGCCCAATACTGTCAAAACCGCAGGTAGTAAGGTCAAAATAAATGTCAATGGCGATTTGTGCTTGCTCAGTTTTGAACGATTCGGTAACTGTTCTGAGGTCATTTTCGTCAAGCTCACACAAAACACATTTTGCGGCAAGATAAAGCTTGTCGTCTGAAAGTATTTCATTTAATATCTGCCTTGCTTCGTTGTGCCTTTCTGACGCATAATAACCGAGTGCAAGATAAAGCTTGGCAAGACTGTTGAAAGAGTTTGCATCTGCGGCTTCTCTTGCATGATAAATCATGCTTTCAAAATCACACATTTTTCCGTCCAGCGCAGAAAGCCTTGTCAGAGCCGCAGACTTGAAATCCATGTTCCATGCCGCTTTTTCAAAAGAGTCATAAGCTTTTTCGGTTTCACAAACAGTTTCGTAAATAAGACCTTTCAAATAGAACAGCCTTCCGCTTTCGGGGTGCTTGTTGAATTTAAGAGCCACCTGTAAAGCACGGTCAATGTATTCTTTCGCCTTTTCAAAATCCATCTTGCGATAACAAAAGTCGGCCATTGCAATAAGGCTGTCCATGTGTTCAGGGTCGCGTTTCAAAGCCTCTTTCCAATATGAATCGGGACTTGTTGCAGGATCTCTGTATTGAAACACATGAACTCCGCAAAGATAAAGCTCTTGTGCAGACAGAACTTTTTTGTGATCCGGCATATCTTTTGTTGTTTCGGGGATGCCGAGAGGGGCGGGAAGTTCTTTTTTGTATCTCATTATACACCTTGCCCCCGTTCTTACGACAACGCTCATGCCAATACCCACTGTCATATCAAAACACTTGATTTCGTCCGGAGAAAGAGAGCAGATTTCCCTTAAAACTTCATTGCCGTTCTTGTCAGAAACAATAACCTCTGCCGATTCAAAGCTTTTTGTACTCTTTATGTAAAGTGTCCTTTCGCTGCATTTTATAACACCGTTTGTGTTTGCAAAGCAGGGAATACCCATTTGTGAAAACGGAAGCCAATATTGCGAAAAACGCTTTTCTTCATATGGTTCGATCCATGCAAAATCAGGCTGATTGTCAGAATATGAGCCTGCCATAAGCTCTGCATAAGCGCCGTCGGTGTCTGTGAGAGCATTTTCCCATGTCTTTGAGAGCTGATTGTATGCCCAGGTGAACATTTTCTTTCCCGGCGAAATGCTGTGATCTGCAACATGAATAACGCCGCATTTTCTGCCCTCGTCATAGCCGCCGAAAAAGTCAAATTTAGATGGTGCGCTAAAGTATGAAGTCGGCTGAACTGTGTTTTTGTGATAGGAAATGTCAACGTTTCCGTCATATCTTATTCCGTTGAAAACTCCCAAAGCATTGTTTGCAATTGGAAAGGTCGTGACAGAACGTTTATAATGGAAATTAACGTAATTTACATCCTCCGGAAAGAAAATACGGTAATCCTTGTTCACGGGAACAGCCGCATTTTCCCACCATAGAAATGATTGTTTAACAGGCGTTCTGTTAAAAAGCTTCATGCGTGTTTCAAAAATTGCTTCGCCCGGAGAAAGACAGATTCCAACCATTCCTTTCATGCGTGAGGTTGGTTCATGTTCGCTCAACCAAACAATCACCGACCCGTCGTCTGACCTTTCAATTTCATAATCAACCGGCATAAAGGTTGAGGCTCTGTGGTGAAAAGGCCAGTTAAACTCAACACCGCCCGAAACCCATGAGCCAAGACAGCCGATAAGCGCCGGCTTTATAACGTGTTGCTTGTAGAAAAAGTCGTAGCCTGTTGTTTTGTCAAGTGCCGAATAAATTCTTCCTCCAAGCTCAGGCAGAATCTCAATTTTAAGGTATTTGTTCTCAAGAACAATGCAGGTGTATTCAACCTCTTCCTTTTTGTCTCTGAAAACGGTTGTCACAACCTTGTTGGGATAAGGATTTCCGCTTGTCCTCTGGTGAACTCTGTTTTCGGCAAACATCGGCATTTCCTCAAGCCTGCCCTCGCTGTATGTGGGCAAAACAAGCTTTGTGATTTGTGATTTAACTATGTCCATTTTGTTTTCCTTCCTTTGAAAGTTGTATTGTTCAGTTACATTTTACATTGCAATCTCTTTGCTTGCAAGCAAAATATTTTGGAAAATATGCAGGAATTTTTGTCCGAATATGTGTTGATAGAAAAAATGTGGCACACTTGAATTGTCAAAAAACGCACACAAATGAAAAAAACGTGTAAGTATTTTTATAAAACGTGTAAAAAAATTCCGAAACTCCTTGACACGAAGAAAACAAAAGTGTATAATAAAATAAGTTGAACTTATATTTTTAGCTGATGGAGGTATATTATGTCATACTTAACTTATAGCTTCCCCGTGCTTGACCGTTTTTGCAAGGATGCTTTTGTGAAATTCGGTTTTACTGCTGATGAGGCGAAAATCATTACAGATGTTCTTCTTCTTTCCGACCTTTATGGTATCGAATCCCATGGTATGCAAAGACTTGCACGTTATCACAAGGGAATCGAAAAGGGACTTATTCATCCTCAGGCAAAACCCGAAATTGTTTACGAAACTCCTGTTTCGGCTGTGGTTGAGGGACACGACGGAATGGGTCAGCTCATCGGACGTTTTGCAATGGAAAAAGCAATAGAAAAGGCAAAAACAAGCGGTGTTGCCTTTGTAACTGTGCGCAATTCCAATCATTACGGAATCGCAGGTTACTATGCGAAAATGGCGTGTGATGCAGGACTTATCGGATTTTCCATGACAAACTCCGAGGCTATCATGGTTCCGACCTTTGGTCGCCTTGCAATGCTCGGAAGCAACCCTATTGCAATGGCAATGCCAGCCGAGCCATATCCTTTCTTCTTTGATTCCTCAACAACTGTTGTCACAAGAGGAAAGCTTGAAATGTATAACAAAATGAATAAGCCTTTGCCCGAGGGCTGGGCACTCAATAAGGACGGAAAGCCCTCCTCTGATGCGGCTGATGTACTTGGTAATATCGTTGCAAAGAATGGCGGCGGAATTATGCCTCTTGGCGGCTCGACTGAGCAGCTCGGAAGCCATAAGGGCTATGGTTACGGTATGGTCTGCGAGATTTTCACCTCCATTCTCTCCCTTGGCATAACCTCCAATCACACTCATGTCGGCGGCAAGGGCGGAACTTGTCATGGCTTTGCGGCGATTGATCCCAAAATCTTCGGAGACCCCGATGAAATCCGCAAGCATTTTTCAACGTTCCTCCAGGAGCTTCGCGATGCTCCCAAGGCGGAAGGATGCGACAGAATTTACACCCATGGCGAAAAGGAAGTGTTTGCATACCGTGACAGAATGGAAAACGGCATTGCCGTTAATATTAACACCGTCAAGGAAATGTTCGATATGTGCGCATATCTCGGCATGAACGCTGAAGAATATCTCGGCAAGGTTGATTTCAGCGAAAATTCCGTAAAGACAACATATTGACAGGTTGCTTTAAACACAAATAATAAATATCAGGAGATACAAATGTGGTTTCCTGTTTACATTTAATTGCTTATCCGGGAAAGGAAGATAAAAATGACAGTAAAAGAAGAAGCACTTCAGAAACACTATGAATGGAACGGCAAAATCGAAGTTACCGCAAGAGCAAAGGTGACAGACAGCAAATCTCTCTCTCTTGCATACACCCCCGGAGTTGCCGAGCCTTGCCTTGTAATCAAGGATAATCCCGAAAAATCCTATGAGCTTACAAGAAGAAGCAATCTCGTTGCCGTTATAACCGACGGAACAGCAGTTCTTGGACTCGGTGACATTGGTCCTGAGGCAGGTATGCCCGTTATGGAGGGCAAATGTGTGCTCTTTAAGGAGTTTGCAGATGTCGATGCATTTCCTCTTTGCGTAAAAACAAAGGACGTTGATGAGCTTGTTGAAACTATCTATAATATTTCAGGCTCTTTCGGAGGCATTAACCTTGAGGATATTTCCGCACCCCGTTGCTTTGAAGTTGAAAGAAGACTCAAGGAAAAGTGCGACATCCCTGTTTTCCACGATGACCAGCATGGAACAGCAATTGTCGTTTCTGCCGCAATTCTCAATGCCCTTAAGCTTGTTAAAAAGGACATCGGAAAGGTTAAGGTTGTTATCAATGGCGCAGGAAGCGCAGGAACAGCCATCGGAAACCATCTCATGCGCCTTGGTGTTGAAAATCTTATCATGGTTGACCGTTTCGGCATAATCTGCGAGGGCATGGAGGGACTTTCCGATGCCCATAAGGAGCTTGCAGCAAAGACAAATAAAGATCACATAATGGGAACCCTTGCCGATGCAATGAAAGGCGCAGACGTGTTTATAGGCGTTTCCGCTCCAGGCGTTGTTTCGGAGGAAATGATTAAGTCCATGGCTCCCGACTGCGCAGTTTTTGCAATGGCAAATCCCGTTCCCGAAATCATGCCCGACGTTGCAAAGGCAGCAGGGGCAAAGGTTGTTGGTACGGGACGTTCTGATTTCCCCAATCAGATAAACAACGTTCTTGCTTTCCCCGGAATATTCAGAGGAGCTCTTGACGTGAGAGCATCTGACATTAACGAGGAGATGAAAATGGCGGCATCCTATGCCATTGCAAGCCTTGTGTCCGACGAGGAGCTTAGCGAGGAATACATCATTCCAAAAGCGTTTGACCCAAGAGTCGGCAAAACTGTTGCGGCGGCGGTTGCAGAAGCGGCAAGAAAAAGCGGAGTTGCGAGAATATAATATGTGGACGGAGGTGTCTGCGTGACAGGCATAGCGTATATTTACAGGCAGCTTATAGGAGAGCACTGGTTTGAAACTCCCATTCAGCCTGAGGATTACAGCTTGTGTGTGGGGTATCTTGATAAAAGAATTGACGAAATACCCGAGGGAAAGAGCTTTATATTTTTGACGGATCCCCATTGTTACAGAACGCATACCGGCGAGTTTCAGGTTCTTAACACAATGAAATCTCCTGCAATTATCGGATATATCGGAGAGCGCACCGGCATAAGGAATGTGGTCATGGGCGGAGATATTGTCGAAAGAGCCGATAATAAATTCCTCGGAATAAAGGAAATGGACGAGTATATCCGCAAAATGACAGCAGTTTCCGGCGAAAGATTTCTTGTTGTACACGGAAATCACGACCTCAATACGGCAAATGCCCCCATTGATGACGTAGACACATATCTTCAGAGCTATGAAGCAACTGAAAAAACACTTTTTTCACACATAAAAAGAAACACCGAAGACGTGTCTGAAAAGCTTGCAAGGGTAGAGCATACCCCCGAACAGGAGAAGGAGTTTCTTTGCTATTCAAGACTCCATTATTATGTTGATGATGACCAACAGAAAATGCGTTACATAATCCTTGATACCGGTTGCCCCGGAAGCGGAAGAAACGGCTGCGTTGAAGAAATGTTTGGCATTTATAATAACAGCGAGCTTGTTTTGCAGTATGAATGGCTTTATGAAACACTCAAAAGCACGCCGCAAGGCTATGACATTGCCATTGCCGGCCATGCCCTTGTGGGATATGGCGGAAACGAAAATATTCCAACTGTCACTCTTGGAACCTGCAAGATAATTTCAGGCTATAAGACACGCTCAAAGGTGTGTATAGATAATGATTTCACAAGGCGAGAAAGCGTTGCAAAGTATTTTGGACGCACAGTGCACCAATATGATTTTTCCGACCTCGAATACTCGGGAAATGTTGTCGTGATGGCAGGCGATGTCCATTGGGACATTCAGGCAAAGGCGGACTATGATAGCGAGGGCAATTTTGTTTCAACGCCATATGGTGGCGAAAAGCTTTCGGATACAGCGGTAGTTGTCAACGTTGTTCAGACGGACTCTCACGGCTGTTCTCATTACGAAAAGTGCTTCAACATGGTCCCCGGAACAAGAAGTGAACAGTGCCTTGATATTGTGACAATTTGCCCCGATGGAAACATCAGAATGACCCGTATTGGCGCAGGTAAAGACAGATATCTTAACATTGTATAAATATATAGATTGATTTGCGGCTTGGGATTTGCTTCTCAAACCGCAGTCGTTTGTATAAAGCACTCTTTTTTGTACAAAATGCCGAACAAAATTTGCTTGACAATTTGTTAAAGTTGTTGTATAATAAATCTGTTAACATGTAATATGTTGCGAAAGTAAAATTTGAAAGGAGAAAGATTACAATGAAAAACCTTAAACTCGGCGCAATTGTTCTTTCACTTGCTCTTGCGGTAACTTGCTTTGCAGCTTGCGACAAGGAAGAAAAGAAGGACGATGTAATTGACGATGCCGTTGTTGAAACCACCAAAGAGGAGGATCCCAATGCCTTTGGGCTTTCCGAAGAAGTCAGATTCGACGGAGAAACATTTTCTCTTTACAGCGCACACAAATCCGTAAACAACAGCTATATTGCAGAGGAGGAAACAGGTGATCTTCTCAACGATGCAATTTTCAAGAGAAACGAGCTCACAAAGCAGAGACTTGGCATTGAACTCAATTTTGTTGGTTCAACGCTTTCCACATCCGGAGCTGATCAGGCACAGGAAAGAGATAAGATTTCTTCTCTTATTCTTGCCGGTGACACAACTTATGACGCGTATATCAATGTTCAGCATTCAGGTATGCCCACACTTATCCAGGAGGGTATGTTTGTTGACTGGAACGAAATCCCTCACATTGATTTTTCAAAGCCCTGGTGGTATTCCAACACAATCCGCGACATCACATTCGGCGGTAAGGTTTTCTGCATGACAGGTGACTATAACCTTGCATCTTTCTCAAACACAGAGTGTCTTGCGTTCAATAAGACAATGCTCGATGAGCTTGAGCTTGAATATCCTTATCAGATGGTATTTGACGGAACATGGACACATGACGAATTTGTAAAGTACATTCAGGCTGCAACAAAAGACCTCAACGGTGACGGACAGATGGATTATGACAATGACCGTTACGGCTTCGGCGGTTGGGAATATGAACAGCTTTCCGCATTGTATGTTGGCTACGGCGGAGAGACACTTAAAAAGGATGATAATAATCTTCCCGTCCTCAATATTTATTCCGAGCAGCAGAACAATGTTATCGACAAGATGATTGAAGTGTTTGCACAGCCCGGTGCTTTCTATGAAGGAAAGCAGTATGGTCTTGAAGACAAGATGTTCTCCGAGGGAAGACTTCTCTTTAATGACTCTTTCCTTTCCACAATTTCCAGCATGAGAAACTATGAAGACGAAATCGGATTTATTCCTTATCCCAAGCTCACCAAGGAGCAGGAGGAATACTATTCCAGAACAGCCAATATTTCTTGCCTTACATATATCCCTGTAACACTTGATCCTGAAAGATACGGACTTGTTGGTGCGGCACTTGAGACAATGGCTTACTATTCTTCAATTGAAGTTCTTCCTCTTTACTTTGATACAATTCTTACCGTTCAGTCCACCCGTGACGTTGAATCCGAGCAGATGATTCCGATTATCAAGAATTCTTCAAGATTCATGGATCAGGCAATCGGCTTCAGCCCCAGCGGTATCGTAAAGAGCGGTCAGAACACACTTGCTTCTCATTGGATGTCCCAGAAGACAGCTTATGAAGAAAAGCTCGCTGACCTCATCAAGACATACGAATAATTATTATTTCTGAATTGCAGAGCGTACTCAAATGAGTGCGCTCTGCTTTTGTGTATAAAATAAATACATAAAAATGGTGATTATGCGAAAAACTTAGCCTTTACGCACTTTTTAATATCTCTCTGCAGAAACTTGCAAAAGACAGTTATAAACGCAATAGTCGCAAATTATTAATATGTAAATTAAAGGTTAAATTGTGTGTAATCCCCTTGCCAAACACAATATTTAGTGGTATAATGTATCAGAATACTTTATTGAGAGGTAAACAAATGACAGATAAAGAACTGTTTTTTGAAGCATATAACCAGAATATAACCCGTGAGGGCGCAGACAGACTCCTTGCCTGGTTGGATAAAACAGACTTTTTTACTGCCCCCGCAAGTACAAAATATCATAGTGCCGTCGAGGGCGGTCTTTGCGCACATAGCCTTAATGTTTATAAAGCTATCACAAATCGCTTCAAAGGAGAACATTCCGATGAAACTCTTGCAATTGTTTCGTTGTTGCATGACCTTTGTAAAGCAGAGTTTTATAAAACACAGCTCAGAAACGTCAAAAACGAGCAAACAGGCTCATGGGAAAAAGTTCCCTATTACACTATCGACGATAAATTCCCCTTTGGCCATGGCGAAAAATCTGTTTTTCTCATTGAAAGATTCATGCGTCTTACAATTGAAGAAGCCATTGCAATCCGTTGGCATATGGGCGGATTTGACGATACGGTAAGAGCCGGCGGTTATACTGTCAGCAACGCCTATGAAAAATATCCCCTTGCCGTTAAGCTTCACATTGCGGATGTTGAGGCAACTTTCCTCATGGAAGAACAGCCAAAGGCATAAAAGATACCTGATTATTTGAAAGGAAACACACAAATGGAAAAGAAAACTTGTCTTGATATAAACGCCAAAAAAGGCTTTATATGCGATATGGACGGAGTTATATACCACGGTAATAAAATTCTTCCCGGCGTAAAGGAATTTGTTGAGTGGCTTCAGAAAGAGGATAAAAGATTCCTGTTTCTAACAAACAGCAGCGAACGCTCGCCCCTTGAACTCAGACAAAAGCTCATGAGAATGGGGCTTGATGTTTCCGAGGAGCATTTTTATACAAGCGCACTTGCAACTGCACATTTCCTTGCTCACCAGAAACCCGGTTGTACAGCATACGTTATCGGTGAACCCGGTCTTATGAATGCGCTGTACGAAGAGGGCATTATCATGAACGATGTTAACCCCGATTATGTTGTCGTTGGTGAAACAAGGAACTATAACTACGAAAGTATCCTCAGAGCCGTAAAGTTTGTTTTTGCCGGCGCAAAGCTCATCGGAACAAACCCCGATATGACCGGTCCCTCCGAACAGGGAATTATACCTGCCTGCAGGGCTTTTACTTCTCCCATTGAACTCACAACCGGTCAGCAGGCATATTTTGTCGGCAAGCCAAACCCCCTCATGATGAAAACGGGACTCAAAATGCTCGGCGTTTCACCCGAGGATGCTGTTATCGTCGGCGACAGAATGGATACGGACATCATAGCAGGTATCGAGTCTGAAATTGAAACTGCCCTTGTCCTTTCAGGTGTAACAACACTTGAAAGCCTCAAGAGCTTCCCATATAGACCGGATTACATATATGACGGTGTTGGTGAAATCGTAAAGATGAATCCTCACACAGATAAATAATTTGTTATTTGTATCGCATCGCAAAAACTTTGTCGGACAAATACAAAGTTTAATGTGTGTGCGAATCAGATATGTTGCTTTGCATTACTGACGGATATGCGGATAACCGCAAGGGAGTGCAAGGCAAAAAAATGCCGACCGTCTGGGCAAAATCAAAAAAGATTGGAGAGAAAACTATGGAACACAACAATTGGTTAGGTTTTAAAGGCGGTATTTGGCAGAATGAAATCAACGTCCGTGATTTTATTCAGAACAATTATACCGAGTATACCGGCGATGCTGAATTTCTCGCCGGTGCAACCGAGCGCACAAATTCACTCATGGCAAAGGTAAATGAGCTTTTCAGAAAAGAACGCCAGAAAGGCGGAGTGCTCGATATTGACACCGAAACCGTGTCAAGCCTTATAAACTATGCGCCCGGATATATCGACAAAGAAAACGAAATAATTGTCGGTATGCAGACAGACAGTCCGCTTAAAAGAGGCGTAAATCCGTTCGGAGGAATCCGTATGGCAAGAAATGCCTGCGCCGCTTACGGATATAAACTCAGCGATAAGGTCGAGGAAGAATTCCGCTTCCGCACAACCCACAATGACGGCGTTTTCCGTGCATATACCGATGAAATGAGAAAGGCACGCAAATGCCATGTTATAACCGGACTTCCCGATGCATATGGCAGAGGAAGAATTATCGGGGATTACAGACGTGTCGCTCTTTACGGTATCGACCGCCTTATCGAAGAAAAAACAAAGGACAAAAATGCCCTTGCAGAAAAGGATTTCAATACCGATAATATCAGACTCACCGAAGAGCTTTATAAGCAGATTGCGTTTCTTAATTACATGAAGCAAATGGCTCAGATGCATGGCTACGATATAAGCGAGCCTGCCTCCAATGCAAGAGAAGCAATTCAGTGGACATATTTCGCATATCTTGCCGCAATCAAGGAGCAGAATGGTGCCGCAATGTCGCTCGGCAGAGTTGCAACATTCTTTGATATTTACATAACCCGCGACATTGAAAACGGACTTCTCAACGAGGAGAGCGCACAAGAGCTTATCGACGATTTTGTTATTAAGCTTCGCATTGCGCGCCACCTGAGAACACCCGAATACAATGAGCTTTTCGGCGGCGACCCAATGTGGATAACAGAAGCTGTCGGAGGAATGGGCGAGGATGGCAGAACTCTCGTTACAAAGAGTAGCTTCAGAATTTTGAATACTCTTTACACCCTTGGTTCTTCTCCCGAACCCAATCTTACGGTGCTTTGGTCCAATAGACTTCCTGATGGATTCAAAAAGTTCTGCGCTAAGGTTTCTGTTGACACGGACTCCATTCAGTATGAAAACGATGATGTGATGCGCCCCATTTATGGCGATGATTATGCAATTGCTTGTTGCGTTTCTGCGATGAAGGTCGGAAAACAGATGCAGTTCTTTGGCGCACGTTGCAACCTTGCAAAGCTTCTTCTCATTGCAATCAACGGCGGATATGACACAACAAGTGGAATGAATATCGGTCCTCAAATGCCTGTTCTTGACGGCGGAAAGCTTGATTATGAAACGGTTGTTGAACGCTTCGAGATATACCTTGCATGGCTTTCACGTCTTTATGTCAACACCATGAATGTTATCCACTATATGCACGATAAATACGCATATGAGAAAACTCAGATGGCACTCCATGACACAGAAGTTGAAAGATTTATGGCGTTCGGAATTGCAGGACTTTCCGTTGTTGCCGACTCTCTCAGCGCAATTAAGTTTGCGGAGGTTACACCTGTTAAGGACGATGCTGGCTACATTACAGAGTTTGAAACAAACGGCGAATTTCCAAAATACGGAAACGATGATGACAGGGTGGACCTCATTGCAAAAGAGCTTGCCCATAAGGTTATAACAGAGCTTCGTAAAACTCCAACATATAAGAATGCAATCCACACACTTTCCGTTCTTACCATAACTTCAAACGTTATGTACGGCAAGCATACCGGCGCAACTCCCGACGGAAGAAAACAATCCGAGGCTTTTGCCCCCGGTGCAAACCCCATGCATAACCGTGAAGAAAACGGAGCACTTGCATCTCTTAATTCCGTTGCAAAAATCAGCTATGACGATTGCCGTGATGGCATTTCAAACACCTTCTCCATAACCCCCGAAGCACTCGGCAGAGAGGACGCAGAGCGCATTGATAATCTTGTTTCTATTCTCGACGGTTATTTTGCAAAGAATGCACACCACATAAATGTCAATGTTCTCAACCGTGAAACGCTCATGAAAGCATTTGAAGACCCTGAGAGCTATCCCAATCTCACAATCAGAGTTTCAGGATATGCAGTAAACTTCAATAAGCTTTCCCGAGAACAGCAAAGAGAGGTTATAAGCCGCACATTCCATGAGGTAATGTAACGTGGAAAACACCACTCTCAAGGGCAGAATCAATTCCATACAAAGTCTTGGAACGGTTGACGGACCGGGAGTCCGGTTTGTTGTATTTTTTCAAGGGTGTAATCTGCGTTGCGGCTGTTGCCACAATCCCGACACATGGCGTTGCGATGGCGAACACAAGGAATATTCGGCAAAAGAACTTGCTGAAATGGCAAACCACTATAAGTGTTATTTTGGCAAAGATGGCGGAATAACCATTTCCGGCGGTGAGCCTCTTTTGCAGGCAAAATTTGCCACAGAGCTTTTCAATGCCTGTCATAACCTTGGTATCAACACCTGCCTTGACACATCGGGAAGCATTTTAAACGATAATGTAAAGTCACTGCTGTGCCACACAGACAGAGTTCTTCTTGATATAAAGTACCCCACAGATGAGCTTTATCAAAAGTATGTCGGGTGCTCAATTGAAGAACCGCTTGAATTTCTTGAGTATCTTAATAGTAATGCAATTCCCACCACACTGCGTCAGGTTATAATTCCGCAGCTTAATGACAGCGATGAAAGCATAGCCTTTCTTGCTTCACTTGCGAACAAAAATAACTGCGTTGATAAGGTTGAGCTTTTGCCGTTCAAAAAGATATGCAAGGTCAAGTATGATAAAATGGGCATTGATTTTGAGTTTGACAAATTCCACACTCCAACACAAGAGGATATGAACGTCATCAATAAAATGCTTGAAAAAAGACTAAAGCTTTAAGACATAAAAAATCTCCGGATGCATTGCGTGTCCGGAGATTTTTTACAGAAAAATGTTTTGCTAATAAAATCTAAACTTAAACAGGGAAATAACAAAACAAAGAATAACAAAGAATAATGTCAAATCTTTATTCATTTAAAGCTTTTCGGTGATTCAAAGGGGTGCTTTTCAAGAAAAGCACCCCTTTTGGAAGCTATAAGTAAATTGGATTTGGAGAGACGCTCCATCAGTCTTTGTCGTAAAAACGTAATTAAATGTGGAAAAGTCCTGCTTTCTGATAAACAGGAGTGCTTGTGAGATTCACTTTAAGCTTTCTGAAAATTCCCGAGTCAACAGGGGAGAGAATAACCGAGGAGTGCGCCTCGCAGCCTTCAAGCTGAGGAAGCATCGAAAGCGCAAGAGCCGCCGTGCTGTCGCTTGCCGCACTCACAGAAAGGGCAACAAGAATTTCATCAATGTGAAGTCGTGGATTTTTGCTTCCGAGATATGTAACCTTCAAGTCCTGAACAGGTTCAATCAGCGTTGCCGGAATAAGCTCAAGGGCATCATCAATCCCTGCAAGATATTTAAGGGAATTAAGAATAACTGCCGCAGATGCTCCGATAAGCTCCTTGGTTTTGCCGGTTATTATTTTTCCGTCGCGAAGCTCAATTGCAACCGCAGGCTCTCCCGTTTGTTCCGCAATTTTCTCTGCAACCGCAGCAACCTGCCTGTCCTCACAGGAAATGCCGGCGCTGTTCATAATAAGCTCAATTTTTTCTGCTTCCTCCATATGAGTGCCGTTTTTCTGCGCCTCGCAAAGTGCCGCATAATATCGACGTATAATCTCCTGCTTTGATGCTTCGCAAACAGCTTCATCGTCGAAAATACAATTACCTGCCATGTTTACACCCATGTCGGTCGGAGATTTATAAGGCGATTCACCGTAAATTTTCTTGAACATGGTGTTAAGCACCGGGAAAATCTCAATGTCACGGTTGTAGTTTATCGTAACTTCTCCATATGCCTCATAATGGAAAGGGTCAATCATGTTCACATCGTTAAGGTCAGCGGTTGCGGCTTCATAAGCAACATTCACAGGGTGCTTGAGAGGAAGATTCCAGATGGGGAAGGTCTCAAATTTTGCATATCCCGATTCAATACCTCTCTTGTGCTCATGATAAAGCTGTGAAAGACACGTTGCCATTTTTCCGCATCCCGGACCGGGGGCGGTTACAATAACAAGTGAACGTGTTGTTTCAATATACTCATTTTTGCCGTAACCCTCGTCGCTAACAATAAGAGAAACGTTTGAGGGATATCCTTCGATCTTGTAATGGGTGAAAACTTTCATTCCGCCGGAAATAAGCTTTGCTTTAAGCGCATCTGCTGCCGGCTCGCCCTCATATTGCGTTATAACAACGCTTCCAACGTAAAGTCCCACGCTTCTGAAAAGGTCAATAAGACGAAGAACTTCATTGTCATATGTTATGCCAAGGTCACGCCTTTTTTTGTTTGCACTGATAGCCTGTGCGCTGACCGCAACAACAATTTCTGCCTGATCCTTGAGTTCAAGAAGCATACGAAGTTTGCTGTCGGGGTGAAAACCGGGCAGAACTCTTGAGGCGTGATGGTCATCAAACAGCTTACCGCCGAACTCCATATAAAGCTTTCCGCCGAATTGAGAAATTCTCTTTCTGATCTGCTCGGATTGCATCTTTATGTACTTGTCATTGTCAAAGCCGATTTTGTGCATAACCAATACCTCTTAACTGAAATTCAAATTCAAATATTATTCTACCATATTCCGACAATAACTTCAAGCGTTTAATTGTGATAAACCTTTTAAGAAACCATTACATTGTGCCTTAAAAATTCAAATTTGAGCTTTTGTGAGCCTGTGCGCAAGTTTACGACAAATATCGTTTTGACTTGCAAATAATATAATAATTATTAACCAAATAATGCTTTACAAAATGGAAAAAATATGATATACTGTAGTGTAAAATGGAGGGATATGTATGGAAAGCATCAAGAATTTCTCCGTGGGTGATACACTTGTCATGAAAAAGAGCCATGCCTGCGGCGAAAGTGCAAAAAGTTTTGAAGTTTTACGTCTTGGAAGCGATATAAGAATAAAATGCGTTTCCTGCGGACACGAAATTGTTGTTCCGAGAGTGAAAATTGAAAAAAGCATAAAAAGCATTATCCCGAAAAATCAGTAAAATTAACATGAAAGAGAGAAAATGAATGTTTGAAGGACTTGCCGAAGCAGAGGCAAAATTTGAGCAGATAAATGAAATGCTCATGCAACCCGAGGTTATCATGGATAACGAGAAATACACAAAGCTCATGAAAGAGCACAAAACCATGAGCCCGGTTATTGAAAAATACCGTGAGTATAAAGCGACATTGAAAACAATTAGTGATTCCGAAGAGCTTCTTGCAGACAAGGATACAGACAGCGACCTCAAAGAGCTTGCAGAGATGGAACTTGTTGAAGCAAAGGATTCTCTCAAGGTGATTACAGAAGAGCTTCAGATTTTGCTTCTCCCGAAGGATGAAAATGACGATAAAAGTGTTATCATTGAAATCCGTGCCGGAACGGGCGGCGAAGAAGCTGCGCTTTTTGCCTATGATTTATATAGAATGTATAATATGTATTCAGAAGCAAAAGGCTTCAAGGTTGAACTTATGAATGCCAACGAAACGGAGCTTGGAGGCTTTAAAGAAGTATCGTTCCTTGTTGAGGGAGATGGGGCATATTCACGCTTTAAGTTTGAAAGCGGAGTGCACCGTGTGCAGAGAGTGCCGGAAACCGAGGCGCAAGGACGTATTCAGACCTCCGCAGTAACTGTTGCAGTGCTTCCCGAAGCGGAAGATATTGACATAACAATTGATCCTTCCGACCTTGAAGTTGACACTTTCAGAAGCGGCGGTGCAGGTGGACAGCACGTCAATAAGACCGATTCAGCAATCCGAATTATCCATAAACCCTCCGGAATTGTTGTTGAGTGTCAGGACGAGCGAAGCCAGCATAAGAACCGTGATAAAGCAATGAAAATGCTCCGTGCAAAGCTTTATGACGCAGAACGTGAAAAACAGGAAAAAGCCATTGCTTCCGAAAGAAAGAGTCAGGTTGGAAGCGGCGACAGAAGTGAACGCATCCGCACCTATAATTTCCCCCAGGGACGTCTGACAGACCATAGAATAGGTCTCACTCTTTATACTCTTGAATCGGTTTTGAACGGCAGACTTGATGAAGTTATTGATGCACTTATCACGTCCGACCGTGCAGAAAAACTCAGTAAGAGCGAGTTTTAATGCACCAATGCCCAATTATCCCGAAAGGATTTTATAAGCTATGCCACAAACCAAAATCTTAAAGGTGTCTGAAAGACTTGACGAAAAAGATATTGAAAACTTAAAACTTGCGGCTTCTGTTCTTCGCAATGGCGGACTTGTTGCCTTTCCAACGGAAACAGTTTATGGCCTTGGTGCAAATGCCCTTGATGAAAAAGCTGTCCGAGGTATTTTTGAGGCAAAAGGCAGACCTCAGGATAACCCCCTGATCGTCCACCTTTCAGATATAAGCAAGATAGAAGATTATTCCTATGCAAATGAAACCCCCGGCTTTTCAGATATAAGCCTTTTGTTCCCCGCGCCTCTGACGGTGGTTGTCAAAAAGAAAGACATAATCCCGTCTGTTGTCAGTGCAGGACTTGATACAGCAGGCTTTCGTATTCCCGAAAACAAAATTGCAAGAAAATTTATCGAGCTGTGCGGTGTCCCCGTTGCGGCTCCCTCAGCCAATCTGTCGGGGCGCCCAAGTCCCACAAGAGCCTCACACGTTATCGAGGATATGACAGGCAGAGCAGACATAATTATTGACGGCGGAAATTGCGGAGTCGGCGTTGAATCGACAATTGTAACCCTTGCAAAGAACCCTCCCGTCCTTCTTCGCCCGGGCGGAATAAGCTATGGCTCACTTTGTGCGATACTCGGAGAAGTTGCGATTTCTCCTGCAATTCTTGAGGAAATGAAAGACACGGAAATTGCCGCAGCCCCCGGAATGAAATATCGCCATTATGCTCCCAAAGCTCCGGTAACTTTGGTTATCGGTGAAAGCTCAAAGGCTTGCGAGTATATCAATAAGCAGTCCGCATTGAAAAAAATTGCAGTGCTTTGCTTTAACGAGGAACAAACTTCGCTTTGCGCAGATTTTGTTTTGCCGATAGGAGCAAAAAATGACATCGACGAGCAGGGAAGAAACATTTTTGATGCCTTGCGTGCAACAGACGGCTTTGAAGACCTTGAGGCAGTTTTTGCCCGCACCGCTGACGTAAATGACGGTATGGACAGCGTTGGATTTGCTATATATAACCGACTTCTTAAAGCTTCCGGCTTTACCGTTGTCCGTGTCTGAAAAGAGTTTTAACCCACAATCACTATGATGAAGATGAGGGGAAGATTTATGATAATCGGTCTTACGGGACAAACAGGCGCAGGTAAGACAACGCTTTGCGACTATTTTGTTCAAAAGGGATTTGTTCATATAAATTGTGATACTCTTGCGCGGGAGGTTGTCCGAAAGGGTGAAACGTGCCTTGATGAGTTGGCGGAATACTTCGGCAAAGAGATACTTTTTGAAAGCGGTGAGCTTGACAGGAAAAAGCTTGCCTCAATTGCCTTTTCCGATCCTGTAAAGCTCGATATGCTGAACAAAATCACGCATAAGCATATAAAAGAGCTTCTTTGCACAAGATTAGAGCAGACAATGACTCAAAATCCTGCGCCACAAGGGTGCATAGTTGATGCTCCAACCCTTTTTGAAGCAGGTGTTGATAGCTTGTGCGATGTAACAGTTGCCGTTCTTGCCGATGAAAATATAAGGTTGTCACGTATCCGCAAAAGAGACAATCTGACTCTCGAACAGGCACTTGCAAGAAATAAAGCACAAAAAGATGACAGCTTTTTTGAACAAAAGTGCAGTTACATAATCCGTAATAACGCAACCGAAGAAATGTTTGTTGAAAGCATAAAGAAGCTTGCTGTAAAGCTTGGCATAGAATAAAATGTCAAAGCCCCGGCAAGGCAATAAGGAGGAAACTCATGAGAAGAACAATCGGAGCAATAATAACAATACTCATAATTTCCGTATGCATAGGTGCTGCATGGGAAAGAATAGACAGGGCGGTTATGCTCAAAAACTATGGATTCAAATACGAGGAGTATGTTGAAAGATATTCAATTGAATATTCTGTGCCGCAGGAGATAATTTACGCTGTCATAAAATGCGAAAGCAATTTTGTCCCCGATGCCGTTTCATCTAAAGGAGCAATCGGCCTTATGCAGATGATGCCCGACACATACGACTGGCTTTGCACAAAGCTCGGAGAGAATCCCGATTCCCTCTATAATCCCGAAATCAGCATAAAATACGGTACATACTACCTCAGCTATCTTTATGACCGCTTCGGAATATGGGAAAACTGCTATGCGGCATATAACGCCGGCGAAACAACCGTTTCCGAATGGCTGAAAAATGACGAGTATTCCGAGGATGGAAGACTTAAAAACATTCCATACAATGAAACAGAAAAGTATGTCAAAAAGGTGACAGATGCCGTAAAGGCGTATGATCAGCTTCTCTATTGATAATGAAAGGCTTTGGTGAGTATATGTTCCCTGATATTTTTGTTTGCGCCGGTCCGGAATACTCCACTTATGAAAAGGCAGTTGCAGCGCCTCTTTTCCGAAAAAACTTTGAGCTTGAAAGCATAAGTAATGCTGAACTTGTGATAGGTTGTACAGGTTATTACGATATTTTTATAAATGGTGAAAAAGTAACAGACGGTTACCTTTCTCCCTTTACCGCAAATTCCGAGCATACTGTTTTTTACCGTAAATATGAGGTTTCCTCACATCTTAAAACAGGAAAAAATTCTGTTTATATTCATCTCGGTAACGGCTTTGCCAACCCCATAGGCGGCGAAATATGGCAACAGGACAGACGTTCACGCAGAGGTGCACCTGCTTTTGCAATGAGTTTTAAATGTAACGGAACAGAGTTTGGTGCAGCCGATACCGAATGGTGTTCTTCTCCTTTGTTGTTTGATGATTACCGCATTGGTACATTCTTTGATGCAAGGCTTGTTGACCGCATAACAGATGAAAACAATGTGTGGCAAGAACCTCAAGTCATAGACGAACCCCGTGGCGAAAAGCGTTTTGTAACCTGCGAGCCAATAAGGGAAATAAGAGAAATAAAGCCTGCTTCGGTAAGAAAAGGCGAGCTTCGTGAGTACAGAATAAGAGACGTGTTTTTAGGAAAACTTCATACCGATTGTTCGCATATGCCCAAAACTCCAACTTGCGGCGGATATATTTACGATTTCGGAGAGAATGTTGCAGGTGTTCCGAAACTTAAAATCAAAGGCGAAAAAGGGCAAATGATTCATCTTCAGTTCTGCGAGCTTCTTTTTGAGGGCTTTGCCGATTACATAAATGTTGACGTGTACCCCGACGGATGCTGTCAGAAAGACGTTTATGTTTGCAATGGACAGGATGAGGAGGTCTATATTCCGCCTTTCACTTACCATGGCGCACGCTATTGCTATGTTTACGGTATAACTCCTGAACAGGCAACAGAGGACCTCTTGACTTTTATCGTCCTTCACAACGATGTTAAAAAACGATCGGATTTTTCGTGTTCAGATGAAATTTCAAACGAGATTTTCAAGGTGTGCCGCAGAAGCGATGAGTCTAACCTGTTCCATATACTCACCGATTGCCCACAGCGTGAAAAAAACGGATGGACAGGAGATGCGGCGATTTCTTCCGATCATTTTCTGCTCGGTTATGCCGCTGAAAAATGCTTTGCAGATTGGCTTGCATCAATAAGAGCATTTCAGGATTTCGATGGCGGAATTCCATGTGTTGTTCCCTGCGGACACGGTAAAAGTGACAGCGTTGTCTGGGACAGCGTGCTGTTTTTCCTGCCATATTATTCATATATTTACGGCGGAAACACTGAGATTATTTCCGATAATGCCGACGCAATGATAAAGAATCTCAAATATCATCTTTCTTTCCGTGATGAACGAGGAATTGTTGACCGGGGCATGGGCGATTGGCTTCCTGTTGACAGTGCGGCTGCTGCATATGCTTCTCCTCTCGGATTTTGTTGTACTGTTGTAATGCTTGAAATGTGTCGCATGGGCGTATTTATGTTTGAGAAAACAGGAAATGAAGAATATGCCCGTTTTTGCCGCAATACACACGAAGAACTTCTGTCTGCAATAAGAACAGAGTATTGCGACAATGGCGTTATTACCGCAGGCAAAACCGATAAGTACAGAAAGCCACTTTACAGACCTTGCCAGACCTCGCAGGCTATCGGATTGTTCTTCGGAGTGTTCACGCCCGATGAAAAGCAAAAGGCTGTTGAAAAACTTGTGAGCCTTATCCATGAAAATAATGACAGCTTTGACTGCGGTTTTCTTGGTATTCGTGCGCTTTTCCATGTGCTTGCCGAAAACGGATATGCTTCTCTTGCATATAATATGATGACAAAGCCCACGCATCCTTCTTACGCGAACATGATTTACCGTGGTGAAACAACCGTGTGGGAACGCTTTTGCCCTCCGGGAGAGAGAACAGGCTCCCATAATCATCATTTTATGGCTGAACCATCAGCGTGGTATCTCAAGTATATTGCAGGAATCCGTGTAAATCCAAATAATGATAACTGTAATAAGGTTGTTGTTTCACCGATTTTCATTGATGAAATTTTAAGTGCTTCGGGACACTATGAAAACGATGATGGCAGAGTTGAGGTGTCGTGGAAAAAAGACGAAAGCGGCAAGATTGAACTTCGCGTGATTACCACAGGAAAGCTTGATGTAAGTGTCGATGAAAAAATTGCAGACAATTCAAATGTAATAATAAATTTCAGTTAAAGGAGAATCGAAAATGGAAGAGAATAAAAAGACAGCAGGCGAGGAGTTAAAAGAAAAACTATTTCTTACACAGAAAAATGCCTATAATGTGTTGAATAAAGATGAAATAGATGCCGCTTACGATTATTGTAACGGATATATGGATTTTTTGCGCAACGTAAAAACCGAAAGGGAAGCCGTTGTGCTTACAGAAAAAATTCTCCGTGAAAATGGCTTCAAACCCTTTGAATACGGCGCAACCTATAAGTGTGGCGACAAGCTTTTCCTCAATAACAGAGGTAAAGCAATTTATATAATTGTTGTCGGAAGCGATAGCCTTGATGAAGGTATTTCTATTGCAGCTGCCCATGTTGACAGCCCTCGGATTGACCTTAAGCAGCATCCCCTTTACGAGGATTCGGGCATGGCGTTTTTCAAGACACACTATTATGGCGGAATAAAGAAATATCAATGGACAACAATCCCCCTTGCACTTCACGGAGTTGTTGCAAAGAAAGACGGAACAGTTGTTAATGTTTGCATTGGCGAGAATCCCGAAGATCCTGTTTTCTGCATAACCGATCTTCTTCCTCACCTTGGTGCAGATCAATCCCAAAAGCCTCTCGGACGTGCATTTACGGGAGAAAATCTCAATATCCTTGTCGGAAGTCGCCCATATGATGATGAAAAGCTTTCTGCAAGTGATGCAATAAAGCTCGGTGTTCTTGCTTATCTCAACGAAAAGTATGACATCGACGAAGCTGACCTCCTTTCTGCCGAGCTTACACTTGTTCCTGCCGAAAAGCCCCGTGATCTCGGATTTGACCGCAGTATGATTCTTTCCTATGGTCACGACGACAGAGTTTGCGCATACCCCATTGTCACCGCTACCCTTGAAGCCATGAAAAATGCTCCTAAGAAGACAATGGTAACAATTCTTGCCGATAAAGAGGAAACCGGAAGCGACGGAAACACGGGAATGCAGTCCTATGCTTTTGAAAATATGCTTGCGGAGCTTGCTCTTGCAACAGGCGCAAATTACAGAAAAATGATGTCTAATTCAAAGTGCCTTTCCGCCGATGTAAATGCTTGCTATGACCCCAATTTCGGCGAGGTTTATGAGGCGAAGAATTCTGCATTTATCAACAAGGGAATTGCCGTTACAAAGTTCACCGGCGCAAGAGGAAAATCAAGCACAAATGATGCGAGCGCAGAATATGTTGCTGAAATCAGAAAGATATTCGATGATGCAGGCGTAATGTGGCAATCAGCAGAGCTCGGCAAGGTTGACCAGGGCGGCGGCGGAACGGTTGCAATGTATATTTCCGAGCTTAACGTCGACACAATTGACGTTGGAGTTGCGGTGCTTTCTATGCACGCTCCTTATGAGGTCGTTTCAAAAACCGACGTTTATATGGCACACAAAGCGTTTAAAGCTTTCTTTGAAAGATAAATGTATTCAAAATGGCGGCGTTACCATGCTTGGTAGCGCCGCTTGTTTTATCAGTTCATGTTCGTTTTAATCTGACGTTGATTTAACCTGCAAATAGGCATAACAATACCCCGTTCTCGGATTCTTCCGAAAACGGGGTGAATTTGTCATTTTTTCTTTCCAATAAGCTCCCGGGCAATTTCAAGGTATGCCGCCGCACCCTTGGAATATTTGTCATAAAAGAGAGCAGGAGTGCCGTAGCTCGGAGCTTCGCTGAGCTTTACATTTCTCGGCACAGGCGTTTTATAAATTTTTCCCGCAAAGTGCTTTTTGATTTCCTCAAGCACCTGAAGCGAAAGATTGAGTCTTCCGTCAAACATCGTAATAATAACGCCCGAAAGCTCAAGTCCGGGATTGTAAAGACGTTTCACCTGCGCAATAGTCATTGTAAGCTGAGAAAGTCCCTCAAGAGCAAAGTATTCACATTGCATTGGTACAATAACACCGTCAGCCGCACAAAGAGCATTTATCGTGAGAAGACTGAGCGACGGAGGACAATCAATAAATATGTAATCATATCTGTCCTTGATAAGCTCAAGCGCACGCTTTAGTCTGAACTCACGCTTTTCGATGTCAACAAGCTCAATTTCCGCACCTGCAAGCGCAATGTTAGAGGGAAGAATGTCAAGGTTCGGGAACTTTGTCTTGTTGATGACAGATTCCGTAACCTTTGCATTTATAAGTGCATCGTAAACCGAAAGATCTGTTCTTTTGCTTATGCCAACGCCACTTGTACAGTTACCCTGCGGGTCAAGATCAACAAGCAGAGTTTTTTTTCCTAACGCCCCTGTGCTTGCCGCAAGATTCACAGCAGAGGTTGTCTTTCCAACTCCGCCTTTCTGGTTGGCAAAAGAGAAAATTTTGCATTCACTGTTCATTATCTACATCCGTTCTTGTATAATAAGATTTGCAGGATCAATTGAAATATTAAATATACGTAAAGTGTCAACATACATTATAACAGAAAAAAATCGTTTTGTCAATCACTTTTGTAATTATTATCGCGCAAAATGCAAAAAAATAGCTGAAAATGTACATTAAGCGCCACATTTTTAGTCTGTCTTTGCTGTAAAGTCGCAATTTTTGATGCGCAAAAACAATAAAAACATCATATTTAGTGTTTTTTTGTTCAGCTTTTTGCAATATTAACAAATTGTCCTTGACAAAATTCAAAAAATATGGTATAAGTATATTGTGAAAATATGGATAGAGGTTGCGGTGGTCAAGAGTAGGGGAGTAAACTTGTAAGCTTTCCGAAAGGGGTCATCGCCGAAGTGGGAAAATAGCCGCTTTTCCTGCTGGGACGGTGCAGAATATGCATCGGACTGTCACAAATTTGTGGAGAGCTATCATAGTAAAGAATTTATGTGCAAAAACTGTTTTTTGAGCATATGTTTTTGCAGAGTGTTTTTTTGCCGTGAAGCTTTTTGCAAGCTGCGGCAATTTTTATATTTTTAAGGAGGGTTCATTTTATGAACACCAAATCTGCAAAGAGATTGCTTGCTCTTGTTGCGGCACTCTTTATCACAGTTTCTCTGTTTGCCTGTCCTGTAATGGCAACTGAAGCTGAAGCGGTTGCTGAAGAAGCTGTTGCTTACGAAGTTCCCGGCTACGTTCAGTATGTAATTGACGGCATGGCAGAAGAAGAAAAGCCCGAATCCGTATCTGAAGAAGAATACGGTGATTATGCACAGAGCTACATCGACGGTTATGACGGAGCGTTGCAGAACGACGCAAATGTTGTTGAAAACCTCGCTGCAGCAGTGGAAGTTCTTCGAGATACAATCACACCTTTCTATGCTTCCATCTGGTCCATTCTTCCTCCTGTTATTGCAATCGTGCTTGCACTTATAACAAAGGAAGTTTATTCCTCACTTTTCCTCGGAATCCTTTCCGGCGCACTTTTTTATGCAAACTTCAATTTTGAAGGCACCGTTACCCACATGGTAAACGACGGCTTCATCACAAGTCTTGCTGATTCCTATAATGTAGGTATCCTCATTTTCCTTGTTGTTCTCGGTGCACTTGTTGCAATGATGAACAAGGCAGGCGGTTCCGCCGCATTCGGAAGATGGGCAAGCAAGAACATAAAGTCAAGAGTCGGCGCACAAATTGCAACCATCATCCTCGGATGTCTTATCTTTGTTGACGACTATTTCAACTGCCTCACAGTTGGTAGCGTTATGCGCCCCGTAACTGATGCAAACAAGATTTCCAGAGCTAAGCTTGCATACCTTATCGATGCAACCGCAGCTCCTGTTTGTATCATCGCTCCCGTTTCCTCCTGGGCAGCTGCTGTTGCAGGCTTTGCAGAGGGAAGCGGTATGAACGGACTTGAACTCTTTGTAAGCGCAATTCCTTTCAATTTCTACGCTCTTCTCACAATAATTATGATGGTTACTCTCTCTTTGACACAGTTTGACTTTGGTCCTATGAAGCTTCATGAAACAAATGCAACCGAAAAGGGTGACATCTTTACAGTTCTTGATGATGCGGGTAAAGCTTCTGCTGAGGCTCAGGACAACCCCAAGGGTAAGGTTATTGACCTTGTTCTCCCCGTTGTTATCCTCATCATTTCCTGCATTCTCTTCATGATTTACTCCGGTGGTTTCTTTGATGCTTCCGGCGATTGCTTCCACAATTTTGTTGACTCTTTTGCTAACTGTGATGCAAGCGTTGGTCTTGCTCTTGGTTCTATCGTTGCTCTTGTTATCATCGTTATATACTTCATGGTTGCAAGACACGGCGTTCTCAAGTTCAGTCAGCTTATGGAATCCATTCCCGAAGGATTTAAGGCAATGGTTCCTGCAATCCTTATCCTCACATTCGCATGGACTCTTAAGGGTATGACAGACAGCCTTGGCGCAACAGTGTTTATTGCAAGCATCGTAAGAAGCTCTGCGGCATCCTTCCTTAACTTCCTCCCTGCAATTATCTTCCTTATTGCTGTTGGACTTTCTTTCTCCACAGGTACATCCTGGGGTACATTCGGAATCCTTATTCCTATCGTGCTCGCAGTATTCAACGGCTTCGATGGCAACCTCACAATCGTTGCAATCTCCGCTTGTATGGCAGGTGCTGTTTGCGGTGACCACTGTTCTCCTATTTCGGATACCACAATCATGGCATCCGCCGGTGCACAGTGCAACCACATTGCGCACGTTTCCACACAGCTTCCTTATGCGATTACAGCTGCAATCGTTTCCTTTGTTGCATACATAATCGCAGGCTTTGTTCCCAATGCGTTTATTGTACTTCCTATCGCAATTGTTCTTATGATTGCCACACTCTTTGGTATCAAAGCAGTTACTGCTAAGAAATAATCTTACGGAAGTAAAAAACACATAAGTTACCCCTGCAGGTCGTATTTCGGCTTGCAGGGGACTTTTTTCTATACAGAACACTGGGATTTATGTTCAGAATCGCCACGAGGTGACAAATACTTTGCGTATTTCACAAAGTATTCAATGACTCATTGTGCCTTGCTCTATAGTGCATCGCAAAGAGCTTTACCGCATTATCGTGACTTATTGTGCTTGTTATGTAGTACATTGAAGAGTGATTTGTAGCAATACCTTTCTTTTGTCATATCCGTCTTCAACCGCAATTAAAGACCATTACTTCATTCTGCACAATAACTTGTTGAATATGTGCTAAAAAGGCTTTTAGACAAAAAATAAGGGTACGACAAACGCCGTACCCTTAAATGTTTTACTTCTGCTTCACAAAGTGAACTGTGTAATTTTCCTCATTCACAACACTTTCAAGCACATCCGTCACCGTGCCGTTGAAGGGATATTCCTTAACGGGATTCTGACCGAACTGGATGAATTTCGAGGGATAATACTGAACATAAGTGTTGTTCTTGAAGGTGGGAAGCCACTGCGCATAATCAGCACCGATGTGGAGAAGCACGCAACGGGCTCTGTCGATGATGTTGTTTTCGAACACAAAGCCGTCAGCTCTGTTGTAGCTGCTCCAGCCCTTTACGCTTGCATCGCTGCTTCTGTCGGGTCTCTGATAACCCCAACCAAAGCCTGCATTTCTGAGAATATTTCCTCTCATAACAATGTTTTCCATGCGACGTTCGTCTGTTTCATTGGGAGAAGCAGAGAGGAAGTATTCAATATTGTAGGTGCAGTATTCAATAATATTGTTTTCGTAAAGAACATCTTTCATAAGACAGTTTCCGGTACCTGCGCTTATCTGATGCGTAATACCTGCATCGTAAACCTGGTAAACATAGCAGTTCTTAATCTGATAGTTGTCGCAGCTTCCATAAATTTCAACAGCGTTACCGTATCTGCCTGTTGATTCAAAGCTACCTTGCTTAGAACCGCCGATGTAACCGAACTCGCAGTTTGTTACAATAAGATTCTTGCAGGAGGGACCGCTTACACCGTGATTTCCGGCATACATAAAGCAGAGATTGTCAATCGTTGCACCAAGAGAGTTTACTCTCAAACCGTGCTGTGCAGGGTTCATTTCAATGGACTTGTAAATTTCACCGGGGTTGCCCTCGTCAACTCTCCAATAAATCTCGTGGGTGTCAACTTCGTGAATGAAATAGTTGTTTTCAAGGCTTTCAAGACCCGTGTAAACCTTTCCGGAGGTTCTGTCTGTAACAGAGCCGTCTTCGGCAGGTTTGTTGAGAAGCACCATTCTTGCAACGTTTTCCATTCCCTTGCCGCCACCGTTGTAAACAATTGCGCCGACATTGTTGTCAACCTTGTTGTGATACTTGTAAACATTGGGAACATCTGTTGCAATCCAAGCTTCCTTGTATGCGGAGTTTTCTGGGGATGGAGTGAGAATAGGCTTTGCGCCTTCGCCATATGCCGCATAGGTTGCACCGGCACGGCTTATAACTGCGCCTCTGAACGTGTCACCACGTCTGAAAAGAACCGCATCATTTCCTGTAAGGGTTGCAGAGTTTACTTTAGCGATTGTTTTCCATGCTGTTTCGGGTGAAAGACCATCGTTTTCGTCGCTTCCGTCAGCCGAAACATAATACTTGATACCCTTGACGGTTATCGAATCCTTTGTATCTCTTATTTCAGCAATGCGCTGTTCAACTTTCTTGTCAAGCTGATAGATGAAAGCTTCGCTCTCGGAGAAGTTTGTAATATCAAGTGAGTGGATGCCTTGCCACTTTTCTTTGCCGTCCTCCGCCATCTTTGATGTGTGACCAACTGCCGCTTCAACAATGTCATAATAAGCCCAATGACTTGCGTTTACGTCGGTGAAAATGTTGGGAAGCTTGGAGGAGAGAGAATCCTTGTTGACAAATCTGTTTCTTGCACGGTTGACAATTGTCACAACCTGCGCACGGGTAACAGCTCTGTCGGGGAGGAAAGTGCCATCATCATAGCCGTTAATAAGACCTGCCGATGCCGCCGCCATGATTGCCTTATATTTAGGATGAGCCTCGGTTACGTCTGTAAAACTCTTCTTGTTGTCAGGATTTTCTTTTGCAAGACCCATGTTAAATGCGAGCTCTGCAAATTCGGCTCTTGTTATGGGCTGGTCAGGGAGAAATGCTCCGCTGTAAGAAGCAAGCAGTCCTTTGCTTTCAAGGAATGCAATGTTTCCGAAATACCATTTGTCTGCGGTCACATCTGTAAACGCAGATTTAGTTGCAGAGGCAATGTCGGTTTCGGAAGCGATAAGTCTTGCAACAATTGTACAAGCCTCGGCTCTTGAAAGAGTCTTGTTGGGTTTGAATGTACCATCTGTGTAACCTGTCACATAGGACTTGTGAACTTCGCTTCCGGGGTTTTCTTTGAAGAATTCAAGCTGTGAAATGTAAATAACGTCATCTTTGGTGAGCTGCTTGTTTGTTGCATCTCCGAAAGGATACATATGAGCCTGCTTGAAGACGTGTTCAACGCCCTCTTTACCAAGATTTGCCATTTCGGAAATATCAAAGTTCGCAACAGCCCATGTGTTTGCTTCAAGGGGTTCAACGGAATAAGCCTTGTGAGCTTTTTCAAATATTCCGCTTGTCATGAAGTTGTATGCCATGTGAAGATCTGCCTTGGGATTGGGGGAAACGTATTTGTATGTAACCTGCATATACTTGTATATGTCGAGATCTACATTTGCTTTTTTGTAATCCCAACAGTCAATGCCCATTACACTCTCTTTTTCATTGTCGGGATTGGGTACAGCTTTGATAACCTTCACGCCGTCAATAATGTCGTTTCCGGAGATCAAATATGTGTGCTTGTTGATGTTGCCCATGTAGTAAGCAGGATACTGAAGAACAATGCTGTCAGCAATCACTTTTTCAAGCTCCCACACAGCAGTAAAGGAAGAATGAGCCGCAGGGTTTGTGATTGTTTCGCCGGGCTTGTAAACCTTGTCGTCCATGTTCCATCTCCAACCGCCGAAAGTTGCGCCTTCAAGGTTGTAGGAACATTCGGGAACAGTAATAACCTGTTGTGCAGCATACTTCAGAGGTTCAATTTGCTCACCTGTTGCCTTGATGTCGCCCTTTTCAAAGGTTATGGTAAACTGAAAATCAGGATCGGGATTGTCAGAATAAAGTGTAACGCTTTCAATGTAAAGCATATCACTATCCTTCATTGTGTCAACATTTGTTGTTCCGAAAGGATAGAAATGCATCTGACGGAGAATGTGGGTTGCGTTGCCGGGGTTGAGATAGCTCTTAACAGCATCCTTGAAGCAGAAGGTAGCCTTCGCCCAGTCTCCTGCAACAACATTTTCGTTGGAGGTAAGGTTTACTGTTTTTGTAAGAGCCGCACCGCCTGTGAGGAAGTTAATCTTCATAGGACCGTTATAAGCGGGGGAATCTGACATATATTTATAGGAAACAACCATATATCCGAACTTATCAAGGTCAAATCCCTTGGTTGCAAGATCCCATGAGTCAAGAGTAATGCTTCCTGCGGTGGAAATGGGGTTAGGAACGAGAAGAACGGCTTTTCTGTCGTCAACGTCAACATTCTTTGTGTAGACTGCAGTATCTCTGTTGCCAACAATGGCGTTGAGAATATTGCTATAAGTGAGTGTGAGGGTAGCACCTGTAACAGCTGCCTCTCCGATTCGTGTCCACACCGCTGAAAACGTTGAAGGAGCTTCCGGAGCAACAACTGTATCGCCTGCTTTGTAGATTACACTGTCAGTGCTCCACTTCCAACCTGTGAAGTTGAAGCCATCAAGTGTATAGGGACATTCGGGAAGAGTAATGGTTTCACCCGTAGCTTTGCTCATCTGGGGAAGGTCATCGCCCTTTGCCATGCTGTCGCCTTTTACAAAGGACACACCATATGTTCCGTTGGGATTTGGATTGTCAGCATAAAGAGTGAGCGATTCGATATAAATCATATCGGTATCCTTCATGTCATATACACTTGCTGTACCAAGAGGTGAAAGGTGCATCTGACCGAGGATATGTTCGCTCATTTCGGTGTTGAGAGCGCTCTGAATCGGGTCTTTAAAGTTGAACGTTGCGGTTGCCCATGTGTTCGCAACTATGTTTTCGTTTGAGGTCATGGAAACGGGTTTTGTAAGAACTCCGCCTCTTGTGAGGAAATTAACCTTCATAGGACCTGTGTATGCAGGCGTGTCGGTAACATATTTGTAGGAAACAACCATGTAACCGAATTTATCAAGGTCAAACCCCTTGGTTGCGAGGTCCCATGAGTCGAGAAGAATGGAGCCTCCCTTTTCGGACTTGGGATTGGGGATGACAAGAACTGCCTTTTTACCGTCAACTTCAAAATTCTTTGTTGCGGTGCAGGTGTCTTTGTTGTCCACAACTGCATTCATAGCCGAAGTGTAGGGCAAAACGAGCGTTTCTCCCTCGGCTGAGGCAGTTGAGGGAACAAGCATGACAGAAGCCAAAAGCATTGTCATGGCAAGAATTGAGCATAGGATTTTTTTCATAACAAATCTCCTTTTGTGTGAATTTTTACACATAAATTATATCACACAAACTGTTGAATGTCAATAGTTAAGCGAAATTTCAAATGGTCTTTTTGTACAAAAAGCAATAATGTCCATGTTGTTCCTCATAATGTCCATATTGTAACGCACAATGTCCGATGCGACTTCTTGAAAGCCGAATCGGACATTGTTTATTTGCTTAATTCATTTTTCATTATTTCAAGTTCCCCGTGGGATGGGGAACGAAAAGCAGGCGGCTCGCAGTTGTAAATTGCTCTGAATTTGTTTTCGCCGAGGGCATGGTAGGGAAGGAGCTCGGCCTTTTGCGGATGGTATTTTGAGAGTAATCCTTTGATGCGTTCAAACTCTTCGCCTGTATTGATGCCGTCGATGACGGGGACACGCACCCATACGTTGCATCCTCTTTCGATGAGCTTAGTGTAGTTTTCAAGTATGAGACTATTTGAAACGCCTGTGTATTGCCTGTGAAGTGATTCTGAAATGCACTTTATATCATAAAGGAAAAGACAGGTGTGAGGTATGACTTTTTCAAACTCTGAAAACGGTACGTTGCCTGCAGTATCTATTGCAGTGTGGATGCCTTTTTCATGGCACTCTCTGAGCAACGGAACAAGTACGTCGGTATGCAGCATTGCCTCTCCGCCCGAAAAAGTCACGCCGCCACCCGATATGTTATAATACTCCTTATCCTTTAGGATTTCGCTCATCACTTTACTGTGTTCAAAGGCTTGTCCGCAAATTTTCACTGCGCTTTCGGGACATACTATTTCACACTTTCCGCAGAGTGTACAGCTTTCTTTGTTGTACAACAGCTTGCCGTCGGTTGAGATTTCAATTGCTCTGTGTGGGCAGACATCAGCGCATTTTCCGCAACCGACGCACTTGGTGTAATATAGCATTCTGAAAGGCTTTGGAGATTTGCTTTCGGGATTGTGACACCACCTGCAATCAAGGTTACACCCTTTAAAAAACACCGTTGTTCGTATTCCGGGACCGTCAACGTATGAGCCACGTTGAATATCAAAAATGTAGTGTTGCTTCATTTTTTCAGTACCTTTCCGGTTTATTGACTGATTTCGGTTCTCTTTAAAATATCATCCTGTATTGCCTCGTGTAGGTTGACGTAATTCCCCGAAAAGCCGGAAACCCTGACACGGAGATTTGCGTATTCTCCGGGGTTTTTGCGTGCGGCTAAAAGATCTTCCTTTGAAACGTAATTGAGCTGGATGTGAATACCGCCTGTGATAAAGTAGTGATAAAGCAGCTGACAGGTCTTTTCAAACTTATCGTCATCCTTGATGAGAGCTTCATCAACATATGCGTTGACAACAATAGGACCTGTAAAAATTCCGTGCACGTCCATTTGCTTGACGGAGTTCAACAGGGAAGTAAGTCCATTTCTGTCCTTGCCGGCAGACTGACCTGTGCCAACCATAAAAGGCTCACCGTCAAAACGTCCATCGGGAGTGGCTTTGGTGCGGTTGCCGAAAAAGGCGTAATGAGGATTGTATCCTGCAAGAGATCCGTAAATAAAATGTATTCCGTAGAGGTTTGTTTTTTCCTTAGATATATTGTAGAGACTATTGCAGAAATCTTTTGCTACTCCGTCGGAAAGCTCATCGTTGTTGCCGAAGAAGCGACCCTTTTTCATGATATAAGAGCGAAGCTCATCATACCCTTTCCAGTTGTTGTCAAGGGCATCTAAGAGAGTTTGCAGGCTTACATACTTTTCCTCGAAAACAAGCTGTTTTATGATTGAAAGCGAGTCGATGACGCAGGTAATGCCCATGAGGTTTGAGCCTGCCATCCTGATTTTTCCGCCTCCACGGTTTACAGCAGTTGCGGAGTCGATACATCCGTCAATGAAAAGTGAGCTGAGAATGTTGTTGTCTTTGCTTCTGGCAATGTTGAAGCCGTCTGATATGCGGAAAATTTCGGATATGTCCTTTTCCAATTCACGCTCGTAAAGGGCATAAAGACTTTCAAAGCTTTCGCAGGCGAGGACCTCTTTGCGGCAGTTATAGAGAAGATTTGTAAGCGAACGCCCGATGTTGCTTGTGCATCCGCCAAGCCAGATTGAACCGGGAATTGCCGGCTCGTTGCAACCGACCATGGTGTAGGTGATGGCGGTGTTATACGGGAGATTGGCAATCTCGGTAAAACCTTTGATGCGGAGGTCATCTCCCACAAAAGCAAAACGCATATACTTGTCTTTTCTCATGCAATCGAGAACATATCTGACAACCTCGTAGGGGGTCTTTGGGGTGATTCTTAAAGAAACCTGCGGACGGGGGATAGGCAGCTCCATCATTGTTTCAACGATGAGATGCGAAAGGTCATTAAAACCGTCGCTTCCGTCGGGGAGATAACCGCCTATGGCAAAGTGGCTCTCCGCACCCTTGTCACCTGCCCATTTTGAGGTGAGAGGAGTGAACGAACAGAGTTTGATGAAAAATTCTGCAATGTAGTCTTTTGCCTCATCTCTTGTAAGCGTACCGTTTTCAATATCATTGAAATAATACTTTGCAAGAGTTCTGTCTATTGTGCCGATACTGTCGGGAAGAAAATCGAAGCAGAGATAAATTGACTGCATGGCATCCTTGAAGTTTTGTGCAGGAAATCTCGGCACACGGCGTAGCCTTTCGGCTATTTCGATGTATTCGTTCCTTCTGCTTTGGCTGTCAGCTTTATCTGCCGCCTCAAGACATGAATCGGCAACCTTGTCTGCCCACATGAGAATTGAGTCGCAGGTGTATTCAAGGGCATCAAGATAACGGAGCTTTTCTGCATTGGTGTGCCTCTTTTTTGCAGATGCAATTTCCGATTTCATTCCCTCAATGCCGAGGTCAAGTAAGATTGGATAATTTGCCGTGGCGTGCTGCCATTCAAAGGTGCAGAGATTGTCTATCGGGTTGTTATAGAAACAGTTTTTTGTTTCTGTAAAACGCTTTGTGCCGATTCTTCTGAAAATATCGCCCTCAATGCGGTTGTCATCGAACTTTATAAGTCCGCAAAGCCTGTAATGTCTTTCGGTATTTACAGTCTGACTGAGCATATATTCTCTGAGCCTTTTTGCTGACATTTGTTCATCGTACATAAGCAGGTCAAGGTTGTCATATTCGGGTTTTACTGTAGCGGGATAAAAATCATTTTGTCTTATAAATTCGATGGTTTCGTATAATCTTTTATCCATTGCAGATGCTCCTTGTCCGAAAGATTTTCTATGAGAACAGTATAGCATGGCTCCGGAAAAGTGTAAATAAACAATTTATCACAATTGGACTTTTCGTCGCTCAATATTTTCAGATATTGGATTTTTTTGTATAAAATTGCATTTTTTTGGAAAGCTATTGACAAACGTGAAAGTTTGTGATATAATACAGTGGTCAAAAGGTATTGCGGTGCTTTTTGCATGAGAACATATATGTGGGTGTAGCTCAGTTGGTCAGAGCACTTGCTTGACATGCAAGGGGTCGTTGGTTCAAGTCCATTCATCCACACCATATTCGGCCCGTTTTACGGGTCGTTTTTTTGTTATATGCGTAAGGCGGTGAAGACATGAATGAAAAAACTGCTATAAAGGAAATTTGCCTTGTACAGCGGTATGTTGGTGCAACAGGTGGAAATAAGAATTATTCGGGAATGCTCAAACGATGTGAGATGATTTTCAAGCTGAGTGGTGACAACATAGTACATTTTGACGGCAACACTGCCCGTGAGAAAGCATATTCGTTGCGTATTCTTCCGATTTGCAATAAACACACGGCATATACTGTTGAGTGCCTTGAAGGTGGAGAGTGTATTGACATATACTTCATTCCCGAAAATATAGAAGACTTTAAGTTTTCTGTGAAGGATTTTGACAACAATGAGAGGTTGAAATCGCTTTTTCAAAAGGTGCTTGCCTGCTGGCAGACCAAACCGGAAGGATGGTATCACAAATGCATGGCGCTTTTTTATGATATACTGAGCGAAATAGATAAGACTAAAAAAGGGAATTACCTGAGTAACCGTGATTTGGATAAGCTAACGCCTGCAATTGAGTATCTTTCGCAGAATGTTTTCTCGGCAGAGCTTGACGTATCGGGACTTAACAAGCTCTGCGGACTTGGCAACACGAGGTTCAAGGAGCTTTTTATTTCAAGGTTCAATATGCCTCCGTCGAGATATATTATCAATAAGAGAATTGCGGCAGCGTGTGAAATGCTTAAGTTCGGTCACTCTGACGTGAAAGAGATTGCGTATGCCGTGGGATATGAAGATCCGTGTTATTTTTCGCGGCTTTTCAAGAAGGAAATGGGATGTACTGCTCTTAAATACAGGAGCAATGCTAAAAGAAAAAATGCCTGATTATACATAAATAGTTCAAAATATATTTTCCACAGAGCTATTGCATATCGCCGTAAAATCTGATATAATAATAATGGATATATGTGTGATAATAAGCGCAAGCGAAAGGAGCTTGAAAAAATAATGCAAAATAATAACGAAGAAAATAAGTTTGAAAGCACCACGGAAAATCCCGTTGCAGAGCCTGAACAGACAGCTGAGAGCGATTATGCAGAGCAGGACGAAGTTGAGGTCTCAGACGATGTATCCGTGGAGGAGGTTGAAAAGCTTATAAGTGATGCCGAAAAGAAAAATGAAAATGTAATTCTTTCTGATGGCACGCAGACTTTTACTCCACTAAATTCTCTTGATGGCTCTGATGATGCCGACGAAACTTCTCTTGATGTCCTTAAAATTCAACGTCCGCAAGGACAGAGCTTTTCAGCGCAGGAAATTCGTGATAGGCTTGATAGCGACGCATCAACCGGCGGAAAAACAAGCACAAGTGATGCAGAAGGAAAAGCAAAAAAGCAAAAATCAGGTTCAGGAATAAATGGCGGAAACCGGGTGAAAATGATTGTTGCGGCTGTGTTTGCAATTCTCGTTGTAGTGGGTGTTGTTATAGGATGCAACCTTGCATTCAACATAACCAATGTAAACATCGGAAACGAAACTCTGTTTGCTGAAGGGCTTCTTCCTGTCAAGGTTGGTGATCTTTGGGGATATGCCAACACATCAGGCGACATCGTTATAACCCCTCGCTTTGGCTACGCAGGCAAATTCGCCCCTAATGGACTTGCTTACGCTGAAAACGGCGGAAAATACGGTTACATAAACAAAAACGGCGTGTTTGTCATTGAACCCACATATGATTACGCTGAAAGCTTTGGCTCAGACGGACTTGCAGTTGTTAAACTCGGCAATCTGTTTGGAATGATAAATAAGTCCGGTGCACAGGAAATTCCTGTTGCATACGATGGTCTTTATGCTTTCTCCGGTGATCTTGCAAAGGCAAAGGTCAGCGGAAAGTGGGGCTTTATTGACAGAACAGGAACTATGGTTATCGGTGCTGAATACGATGCAGTATATGATTTTGCCGCAAACGGACTTGCTTGTGTTGTTATGGATGAGCATTACGGCTTTGTTGATAAAACGGGCAAGGTAATAGTTGAGGTAATGTATGACTATGCCTATCCCTTTGACGAAAGCGGACTTTCATGTATTGAAATCGGCAGCAAATACGGTTATATAGATGCAACCGGAAAAATTGTGATTCCCGCAACTTATACCGAAGCTTACCCCTTCGGTGCAAATGAGGTCGCCCTTGTTAAGGACGACAATGGCTATGGCTTTATCAATGCCGCAGGGGAAATTGTCATTGACACACAGTTTGGTTATGCGTCGAAATTTGACAGCGACGGATATTGTCTTGTTTCCGTTGGCAATAAGTTTGGATTTGTTGACAAAAGAGGAAGATTTGCAATCAACCCCCGTTTTTCCGTTGCAAGAGATTTCGACCTTTTTGACCTTGCACTCGTGAAAAGCGAAGGTCATTATGGTTATATCGGCAGGAACGGAGATTTCAAGATAGATCCTGTGTTTGATCTCGCCGAGGATTTCAATTCAAAAGGAATTGCCGCAGTAGTTACAAACGGTGTTTACGGATATATCAACACAAAAGGAAAGTATATAATTGAGCCGCAGTTTGATTATGCCGAAAAGTTTTATGATGACGGCTATGCCGTGGTGAAAATTTCGGGAAAGTTTGGCGTTATCGACACAAGCGGAAAGTACGTTCTCAATCCCCGATTTGATGCAATTGGCGGAGTTTCCTGATAGCTTATAACTCAAAACCCCGGATAGTTTTAGAAATGCTGTCCGGGGGATATTCTGCGGAAAAATGCGTAAAACTTGTCAAAAAAGTCTCATTTTGGTTGGTAATGCGACGGAAATTGCCATTTGTGAAACATTTATTAAAATTGAGATTTTTTTGAAAAAACACTTGACAAAACAGGTTTGTTGTGATATAATATCAACGTTGTCAAGAGAACAGGCAACATAAGGAATCTGGGTGTGGCTCAGGTGGTAGAGCGCTACCTTGGGGTGGTAGAGGCCGTGGGTTCAAGTCCCGCCACTCAGACCAGATAAGAACGCACTTTTGCACGTTTGCAAAGTGCGTTTTTGTTATACAAATATGTTTTTGAAATTCTTTAAAAGGATAAAGATGAAGCATATGCAATGAACTCAAGATTATCAGAAAAGGGCGTGGAGAACAAATAAATCATATTGTAATTGAAACATAGTTTGTTACTTGAAGGAGAGTTTGATTATGAGGTATTATTTAAAAAAAGTTTTATCATTTGCGTTGACATTGGTTTTGCTGCTTTCTCTGAATATTTCCGTGTTTGCTTATCAGCAAGTAGGCAACGGTTCGCAAGGGAATGATGTAAAAACAATGCAAACCATGTTAAATAAAGTCATGAAGGCAGGCCTTACGGTTGATGGCATTTGCGGAGCAAAATCTGTTCAAGCAATAAAGAGTTTTCAAAAAGCGTATGGACTTTCAGCGGATGGCATCTGTGGCTCTAAAACATGGGAAAAACTTGAAGCAGCATACAAAAGTGTATCTGATTTATCTTCGGTAGAATGCACAAGCCACAAAAAGGGGGCTTTTTCTCACACAGATACGACACATCCCCACAAGCAATATTATAAATGTGCAAATTGTGGAAAAACATATACTGATGGTTCAACTACAAATGTGAAAGATTGCAAAACCTGCTATCCTCCTGTACAGTCAACCTCAGCGTATAAAACCGTTCAGAATGGTTCGCAAGGGAATGATGTAAAAACAATGCAAACCATGTTAAATAAAGTCATGAAGGCAGGTCTTACGGTTGATGGCATTTGCGGAGCGAAATCTGTTCAAGCGATAAAGAGCTTCCAGAAAACATACGGACTTTCAGCAGATGGCATCTGCGGCTCAAAAACATGGGAAATGCTCGAGTCTGAATACAAAAAAGTTAAAGATTCGTCTCCTGCAGAATGCACAAATCATAAAAAGGGGGATTTTGCGTACGCTGATACGACACATCCCCACAAGCAGTATTACAAATGTGCAAATTGCGGAAAAACATATACTGATGGTTCAACTACAAAGGTGAAAAATTGCAAAACCTGCTATCCTCCTGTACAGTCAACCTCAGCGTATAAAACCGTTCAGAATGGTTCGCAAGGGAATGATGTAAAAACAATGCAAACCATGTTAAATAAAGTCATGAA
>JAZQKV010000097.1:0-23036 GCA_045542335.1 Eubacteriales bacterium | reverse complement strand
ACAATTTTAAATATAATTATGCATAAATAGACTTGTTATTAACATAAAATATTCCTCTTAACAAATTTAAATATAAGCCTATATCCTTTGACTTAAAAGGTGTTAAGTTAACAATTTTGTTAATTTTGTCTCCGTAACGTGACAAATTAGCAAAAGTATGCTATAATTTAGTCGGAAATGAGAACTTTTACTGCTTTTTCAATAAACATAGTGAAAAATAAGAGTTTAATAAAGGGGATTAATTGTATGAAAAAGTTAAAATCATTACTTGGGGTGTTAGTATGTTTTGTTTTTATATTTACTGCATGTTCCAAAAATCTTACTGAGAAAAGTGATATAATATCACTATATCAAAAAAATGAAGAGACCTTCTTACAGGCTGCGAACAGCGGAGATTATAGTATCGTAGAAAATATAAGAGGTGTTCAGTCAGTATATATCTCTGAAAAATATGTAGATATTTCATGTGGTGGTGCAGGTTTTGGTCCTAGTACTAATTATTATGGAATCTTTTATTCCGCTGATGGCGATATGTGCGCTATAGATGTAGCTAGACCAGAGGACGAACTTGTTGAAAGTGGAGATGGATACTTATACCAAGAAAGCGGTGGAGACAATCGGTATTATGTAGAAGCTCTTGGCAATGATTTCTATTATTATGAAGCAGAGTTTTAAACTGAAATATTCCAGTTTATTGAACTAAATATGGCAGAGACATTCTAACAGGAGCGAGGCTGAAACTAAACCTTGCTCCTGTTTTTTTAATGAATAAAAAAAGTCATTTATGCAGACTAATACTTATCTAATACATAGACTTATATTAAGTGACTTTCAAATAGAGAATATTATGAAAACAACAGTACCCTCGGAAATTCTCCGAGGGTACTGATTTTATATGCACTTTGTAAATAACTTGAGTCAAAGAAGCTTAAATATAGATTTATTCCATGTTCTTTTCTTTAAGCATAACATAGTCGGCGATCAGGTCAACACAACCATCAATGCCAATGAGATCGGTTTTGAGGCTTATGTCATATCTGCTTCCGTCGCCCCAAATTTCACCAGTGTAATAGTTGTAGTAAGCAGCACGCTTTTTATCCTTTTTACGTATTTCGCTTTCGGCTTTGTCGGGATCTATGCCATAATACTTGACTGCTCTTGCAATTTTGTCCTGCATATCCGAATGGAGAAAGACATCAATTACATTCTTTTTATCCTTCAGGACAAAGTCTGCACAACGTCCTACGATTACGCAGGGACCTTCTTCGGCAATTTTTTTGATAATGTCCGACTGAATAATATAAACCTTGTCACTCAAAGGAAGACCGTAAACTCCGGCTGTGCTTCCAAACATGGAGAGAGAATAGAGAAGACTATGAGTTGAGGTCTGCTCTATATTTTCAAAAATGCTCTCTGAATATCCACTTTTTTTGGCAGCCATTGTGATAATTTTATTGTCATAAAACGGCACTCCGAGCTTTTCTGCAAGCTTTTCGGCAACAAATCTGCCGCCACTTCCATATTGTCTGCTGATTGTGATAATAGACTTCATAAATCCTTTCTCCTTTATATTGTATTTGTTATTTTGCAAGATTCAGAATTTCAATTATTTCATTTTCGGTGTAGTTAATATATCCGGGCAAGGTCCGCTTTCCGTAGTTTGTGCATTTATGCGCCATTTCTTCAAAAGCATCTTCATGAATATCAAGCTCGGTGAGAGTTGTAGGCATTCCGATTTCTTTGAAAAAGGTTTCAATTCTGCGGATTCCCTCAAATATTACAGCTTCCTTGTTGTCACTTTCAGGACAAGAGAAAACGTTGACGGCAAACCTGTAAAATCTGTCCGGATTGTATTTGTATGCAAACTTCATCCAGGCAGGGAAGACAACTGCAAGACCTGCACCATGCGCAACTCTGTCGAACATTCCGCTTATTTCGTGTTCAATTTGGTGAGAAATCATGAAAAAGCTACGTCCGAGACCTGTAAGATTCACATGAGAAAGACTTCCGCACCACATGAGTGTTGCCCTTGCATCATAGTTACATGGCTCATTTATGGCGATTCTTCCTGCTTTTATAACACTTTTTAAAATGCTTTCGGCAATTTCGTCGGTTGGGTCTGCTTCGCCTTTCATTGTCATGTAACGCTCAAGGGTGTGCATCATGATGTCAACAATTCCGCAAGCTGTCTGATACTTTGATACAGAATAAGTAAGCTCCGGATTCAGAATTGAAAACAAAGGTCTTCTGAATTTCATTCCACGCTTGAAGCCGGTTTCTTGGTTTGTGATAACGCAGTTTGTGCTTGTTTCACTACCGGCGGCAGAAAGTGTGAGAACAGTTGCAACAGGAAGGGCATCGGTTGGGGTTATTCCTTCATCATGAAACTTCCAATAGTCAAAATCGACCTTTGCAGCAATTGAAATTGCCTTTGCGGAATCAATAACACTTCCGCCACCAACCGCAAGAACAAGCTCAATATTCTCTTTCTTGCAAAGTTTTGCGCCCTCTCTGACGAGTGAAAGCTTGGGATTGGGTTCAACTCCACCAAGCTCAACAAAAGAAATGCCACTTTCGTTAAGTGAAGCAACACAAGCATCATACAAGCCGCTTTTCCTGATACTTCCTGAGCCATAATGAAAAAGTATCTTTTTAAAGCCGTATTGCTTAATAATTGAACCGAGCTTTAAATGTTCATCTTTGCCGAAGTAAACCTCGGTTGATGCACTGTACTGAAAATTCTCCAAAGACATGATTATCACCTGATTTTGCTTGAATTTATATTTACATGGATATTATAACATATTTTTCGGTGGATTGAAAGAAGATTTTTGTAAACATTACACACATATATGAAAAGGCACCCCTGAATTTAATCAGGGGTGTGGGGAAAATACGGTTATTTTGTGTGCTTATTGTTTTTTGCACAAATCTCGTCAAAGCGTTCAAATGCATTTAGTGCATCGAGAATCTGCGGATCTTCATCAAAAGAGAGGTCATAAAAACGAAGCGATTGTTCATCCGTGAGATGTGATTCAATGTCCGGCTCAACTCCGACACCGTCATAATTTTCTGAATATGGGGGATCATATCTGTTTGTAGTAAATGAAATGCCGCCACCGTTTGAAAGGCTGACAATTGTCTGCATTGAACCTTTTCCAAAGGTTTTTGTACCGACAAGAACTGCTTTGCCGTAGTCTTTGAGTGCGCTGCAGAACAGCTCGCCTGCACTTGCGGTGTTTTCGTTTATAAGAACAACCATGGGGATTTCAATGCTTCCCGGGGCTGATGTGATGGTGCTGTCTATGCCTTCCTTGGAAACAATGTGAATGATTGGACCCTCGGGAAGAAGATAGTCAAGCGCACCTGCGACACCGATAAGGTCGCCGCCGGGATTGTTTCTGACATCAAAAACTATTCTTTTCGCTTGGTTTTGACTTATTGCAGTATCAACAGCCACTTTTACCTCCTCGGAGGTTGTCCTGTTGAATTCCGTTATTGTTATAAAAGCGGTATTTGCGTCAAGCATTTCTGAAAATACAGTTGTGTTATCGATTTCTCGCCTGATAACGGGTATTTCCTCGATAGTTTCATAGTCAGGAGCTCTTGCAACTGTCAGATTGACAGTTGAGTTTTCTTCGCCGCCTTTGATAACGTTTATAGCCTGATAATACCCGATTTCCGATACAAGCTGCCCCTCTGCGGCAACGATAATGTCACGCGCTTTAAGACCGCTTTCAAGAGCAGGGGAATTGGGCATGACGGCTGTGATGTAAATGCCGCCATAGGAGTTATCATAGATTACACGCACGCCTATTCCCGTCATTTTGCCCTCGTTTTCGGTATTATATTGTTCCATATCCTCGGGGGGATAATAATAGGCATATCTGTCGTCAAGACCGTAAATATAGCCTGATATAAGTCCTTGCTCGAGTGCCTGCTCATCAATGTCATTAAGATGGTTTTCTCTGACAATTGAGTCGATTTCTTTTAGCGTTTTGTATCTGTTGGTTTGCTCTGAAAGAAGATTTATAACGGTTTCGTATTCCTCGAGCTTTTTTGCATTCATGTATTGGCAGGCTACAAAAAAAGAAGAAAGAATCAGTATAATGCAAAGCGGGATTGAAATGCCTTTTTTCAAACTCTAACATCTCCTTAAAGTACATTAAAAAAGTTAAAAGACGAAGGACGAATATAGTAAAACTACATTTGTCACTCCGTCTTAATTATTTACCGATTTTATATCAATAATACGACATTGGGTTAACGGCTGTTCCACCCTCATAAATTGTGAAATGAAGATGGTTTCCTGTTGATTGACCTGTTGTTCCGACTCTTGCAATAAGGTCGCCTTTCTTGACCTTTTGACCTGTTACACAATGCAGAGAATCGCAATGACCATAAAGCGTCACAACACCGCCGCCATGGCTTATGACTACACAGTTTCCGTAACCGCCCTTTACACCTGAAGAAGAAACAGTTCCGTCAGCAGGAGCATAAATTCCTGTACCTCTCGGAGCAGGCAAGTCAATGCCGTTGTGGAACTCTGCTCTGAAAGTAATAGGGTTTGTTCTGGAGCCGAATCCCGAGGAAATCCTTGCAGTTGATGGACTGCTGTATCCGTTGAGAGGCCAGCCGAAGCTTCCTGAATATGTGCTTACAGGCTTAGAAGTTGTTGTTGAGCCTTTGTTATTTGCCGCATTTCGAGCTGCCTCTTCACGGGCACGACGCTCGGCTTCTTCACGAGCCTTTCTTTCTGCCTCTTCCTGTCGTTTAAGCTCGGCTGAAAGCTGTGCAATTTCGTTTTCGGTTGCACGTCTTTCGGCTTCGTATTCTTCAAGTGCTTTTAACTGTTCGGCTTCTTCCTCATTGAGAGCGGCAAGTGCAATTTCTGCTGCAGCTTTTTTTGCCTCAAGAGTTGCCTGAAGTTGCTCACTTGAATCTCTGTATTCCTCAATGGAGGTGAGGGAAGACTCATAAATTTCGGTGGTTTCAATAAGTTGAGTGTAGGTGTCGTCAAGTTCTTCAAGAACCTCTCCGCCTGCACCTATGTGGTATGAAAGGTAGTCAAGTCTTGCAAGAAAATCGCTGAAATCCTCTGCACCGAAAAGAATCTCGAAAAAGTTGTCATCACCGTATTCATATGAAAGACGAAGAACGCCGGAAAGATGCTGTTCCTGAGCATCACGTTTGCTTTCGAGTTCTCCCTTTTCAACGTACTTTTCCTCGATCAGAAGCTCATATTCGTCAATGAGCTGATAAACTGTTTCAAGCTCTTTGGTTATAAGGTCGATTTCTGATTTTGTCTGTGCGATTTCAGTTACCTTTGTCTTTTTATCAGCCTGAATTGATGCTATGTAGTCCTGCAGGGAGGTCTGATCGGATTTTATAGAAGAAAGGCTTGATTTCAGTCCTGCAATTTTATTCTGAAGCTGACTTTTTGTTGCCGCATGTGCATTAAATTGGTAAAATGCAGGCAAAACAAGCAAAACAGCAAGAAGAATTACAAAAACAGAAACAGCAATTCTGCGTTTTTTACAGGGTTTTGCAGACATAGCATTACAAAAAGCTGATGTCTTAAGTTTTTCCAACGGATACCCCTCCTTTTTGTGGAAAGTCTGTCACGCAAACTATGGAAAATTTGCGCTTATGCTTTTAGATGCTTCTTTGTTGTGAGTGTTCCAAGAATACCGGTGAGAAAACCGATTGCAAGGAAAAGTGCAAGGATAAACAAATCGTTGCTAAGCTCAAAGCCAAGCTCAAGACCAAAAGGCAAGGCAGCTTTTTCGCTGAGTGAAAGTACGCTGAGCAATGAGCCATAATCACGCACCATAACTTCCGTTACCGACATATAGACGAACTTCTGAATAAAATATGCAAGTCCGCCGGAGAAAAGTCCGATGATAATTCCCTCAAGAAGGAATGGTGCAGAAATATAGAAATTGGTTGCACCCATGTAACGCATGATGCGAATGTCGTCTTTACGAGCTTCATGAGTGAGCTTAACCGTGTTTCCGATAACAAAGACAGACACTATGAACAACATAATCATAAGGCCTGTTGAAACATTTGAAATGAGGTTTTTCAGACTTTCGATTTTGTCGGCAATATCCTTGCGGTTTTTGACGTTTTCAACGCCCTCAATGCCCTGAATAAGCTGAACGACATAATCAATGTCCTCGACGCTTTCCGGATAACTGAATTTGAAAGAGTCGGGCAGGGGATTTGTTTTGTCAGTGTAAGCATCAAAAATGTAAGAAAGGTTTTCGTCATATCTTTCTTTTTCAGCTTCAAGAGCTTCTTGTTTGGAAATAAGAGTTATTGCACTTTCGGGAATATCAACATATGTAGAAATTTTGTTTTTTGCATTAGCGAGTGTTTCCTCATCGGTTCCGATTGACATGAAAACACGGATCTCACGAAAATCGTCTATCTGCGAAAGATTATAAGAAATATTTTCGTTGAGAAGCCAGAAACTACCCATTACAAGAAGTGTTGACACAAGAATAAGAACAGAAATGAAGCTCATAAGTCCGTTTCTGAAAATACCCTTAAGGGATTCGGAGAGAAAGTGTGAAAGCTTGTATCTTCTCATTTTCTGTCACCTCCGTTTGCTTTGTTTCCGGGAACAATATCATCAAAATTTACTTCACCAAAACGTCCCATTTCGTTGTCAAGCGTGTCAATTTCAGCTGACAACTTATCAAGCTCATTACGAAGCGAGTCGATCTTGTTTTCCATACTTTCATCGCCACCGGCAAGAATGGAGGTTATTTCGTTTTGGATTTCGATTCTTTTTTCTGAAAGCTCACGTTGAAGTGCAGAAAGTTCTTCAAAGGATTTTTCGCCCATTTGCTTTGACGTATTGTCATCGTATTTTGTTCCGCTTTCGACGGAAAAATCTTCCGAATCCTGTTGTTCGCCTGAATCAGAGACGACTGTTTCCTCGTTGTTATCTCCCGAAAGGCTGTTCATAATTGAGTTGAAAAGGTTATTTCCTTCCTGCATACTCTGTTCATCGGGGAACATTTCCTTTGCAACTTCGGAATTATTTTCTTCACTTTTTTCGGTGAATTCAGAAGTTGACTCAGTAGGAGAGTTTTCAACACTTGTTCCGCTTTCTGTTTGTTCAACAGCGGTGTTTATAATTTTTGTTGTTTCTCTTTCGTCAAGTTGTGAATCAGCACTATTTTGTTTAGTGTCGTTTACAACGCAGCCGTTTTCTATTGTAATCACTCTCTTGTCATATTGCGCAACAAGGTCGTTTGCGTGAGTTACCACGATTACTGTTTTACCGTATTCGGCAATTTTAACGAGCAAATCCATGATTTCGCGTGCAAGCTTGAAATCAAGGTTTCCTGTTGGCTCATCGGCAACAACAATTGAGGGATTGTTTACAATAGCTCTTGCAACGCAAAGTCTTTGCTTTTCGCCACCGGAAAGCTCTTTGGGCATAACCTTTTCCTTGCCTGTGAGTCCTACGATGTCAAGCGCAACAGGCACTCTCTTTTTAATAAGTTTGTTCGGCTCGCCAAGGACTTCCATTGCAAAAGCAACATTTTCATAAACGGTTTTGTTCTGGAAAAGACGGAAATCCTGGAAAACAAATCCCATTTTGCGGCGAAGATAAGGAACTTTTCTGTCGGGAAGTTTGTGAATCTTATATTTGTCAAAATAAATTCTGCCTTCTGAGAGTTTTTCCTCTCGCAAAAGAAGCTTTGTGAAAGTTGTCTTGCCTGCGCCGGAAGGACCCATAATAAACACAAATTCACCGTCGCCGATTTCGATGTTCAAATCGTTTAATACATATTTTCTTCCGTCGTAGGTCTTGGATACATTTTCAAATCTAATCAATGTATACACCTCAATACTTTTTTGTTATAACGTTATAGACAAAATCTTTTGAGAATTTGCCTTTCTTTTCTTTGTTTGACACGTTTATTATACAACAAATGCCTCAATTTTGAAACTTGTTTGTATGAATTGCGGTCTTAAATTTTGTAAATAATAGTGAAGGAAAAACGAAAGATGCAATAAAAGCTTATGAATTAAGAAAATCTACACATTATCTTAATATATATTGCTCCGCTTGCGGCAGAAAATCTTATTCTGACAAGCGCAAAAACACCCTGCAACCGTGTGCGAATGCAGGGTGTAATTTTATCAATACTTAACAGGTTTGGATGTAAGGTACTTCTTAACCATAAGCGCAACCTTGAATGTGATTGCGTGTTCAAACTCGCGCAAATCAAGACCTGTGAGCTTTCTGATTTTCTCAAGTCTGTAAACGAGAGTGTTTCTGTGTACAAAAAGCTTTCTTGAAGTTTCGGAAACGTTGAGGTTGTTTTCGAAGAATGCCTGAATAGTCATAAGTGTTTCTCTGTCAAGGCTTTCAAGGGAACCTTTCTTGAACACTTCCTGAAGGAACATTTCGCAAAGTGTTGTGGGAAGCTGATAAATAAGTCTTCCGATACCAAGGTTTTCATAGTTTATTATGTTCTTCTCGGTGTCAAATACCTTGCCGACTTCAATAGCAACCTGTGCTTCCTTGAAAGAACGTGCAAGATCTCTTATGTTCTCGGCAACAGAACCGATACCTACGGTCACTCTTATAAAGAAATCGGAATTGATTGTGTCAACAATTGAAGATGCGATCTTTTCAAGCTCCTTGGTGTCACTTGAGTTCTTAACTTCTTTTACAAGTACAATGTCTGTTTCACCGACGCTTATGATGTAGTCCTTTGTCTTTTCAGGAAACATTGCCTGAAGAATATCGTAAGGCATAACGTCTGTCTTTTCACCAAAGCGGATGAGGAAAACAACTCTGTGAGCTTCGTTATTGAAATGAAGTTCCTTTGCCTTTACATAAATATCGCTGGGGAGAATGTTGTCGAGAATAATGTTCTTGATGAAGCTTGACTTATCATACTTTTCATCATAAAGAGTTTTGATTTGTGAAAGAGAAATTGAAAGAACAGAAGCGATTTCAAGAGCCTCGGAATCTTCGCCTTCAACCATGATGATGTATTCAAGCTTTGAGTGAGAACCGATAGGCTTGAATGTGCAGCCATCGGAAACATAAGTGTCCATTGTGTAGGAGAGGTTTTCGGCAACCTCTTTCATTTCTTCGCCAATTCTCACAAGATCGCTACAGGAAACAACAACGCCGTTTTCGTCAATGACGCCGATCATTCTGTCAACGACCTCTTTCATCTGATGAATAATACCTTGAAACAATCTATTAGACATTTTTCATTACCTCCCTCAAATTAGTATTTCAAAAGCTTAATTGTGTAATAAACACCGGCTGCAATAAACTGAACAAGCATAACAACCATCGCAAGCGTTGTTGTAATAGTGGATATACCGCAGAGAACAGCAAGCGCAACAAAGATAACGGCTGTCATGGCGAAAGGCCACACAATAAACTGTGATTTTTCAGCCTTTGCTTTTGCTTTATAAGCAAAGTAACAAACAGCAACAATACCGATGACTCCGAAAGCTTTCAAAACAATACCGAGTGCAGGTCTTGAAGAAGCGGCTGTTCCGAAGAACGACCAAAGATTATAGCAAAGCAAAACATTGAAAAGATAATACCACACAACATCACTGTTATAGAACTTGTTGATATAGTAAAGAACTCCGCAGACAAATGTCAGAACAAGAAGTTTAACAGAGCTTCCGTCGATGTGATAGGTGAAACAATAAGCTTCGCAGAAAGCAGCAAGGCACAACATATTTGTGCTTGAAAAATAACTCATTGATTCATCTTTCTTATTCTTTCTGCATACTACATAATATACAGCAGCCGCAACGGTGAGCACTCCGAAAATGAACAGGAGCTGAACATTGCCGTATGCATAGGGAAGGAAAGAAGCTGTCATCATGTAAAAGGTCTTAGACATTCCGTCAACTCTGAGTGTGAACAAAACTGCTGCACAAAGAAGCAGGAACAACACCGAAGACTTAAAAAAGATAATGTCTTCTTTCAAGTGCTTGTCGGCAACATTGATTTGCTTTTTAGCTTTGTTAAACTTTTTAGCCATTGCAAAATCTCCAATCTAATTATTTTAATAAATTTTTCTTATTCAAGGTTTCCGGTAAAAAACATGAGGGCAGAAAGAACAGCAGGGGGGGCAGTTTCAGTGCGCAGAATCCTTTTTCCAAGGCTTACTGACGGGATACCGTTTTGCTTTAGAACTTCCGCCTCTTTGTCGGAAATTCCGCCTTCGCTTCCGATTAAGAAAGAAACGCTTACAACATCTTTTCCAAAATCTCCGTTGACTTGCTCAAGAACTTCACGCAGAGACACTTCTGTTTCTTTTTCATAGCAGAAAAATGAGAAGTCGTCTTGTTTCATGCTTTTTGCTGCTTGCTCAAGAGAAACGGAGCCGGAAATTGTGGGAATAATAGCGCGCCCGCTTTGCTTTGCGGCTTCTTCGGCAATTTTTTGCCATCTGTCACATTTTTTAGTCAGTGATTTTTCATCAGGTCTCGAAACACACCTTTCGGAAATCACCGGGGTAACACCGCAAGCACCGAGCTCTACTGCTTTTTGCACTACTGTATCAAACTTATCACCTTTTGTTAGAGCCTGATAAACTGTGACTTTAATGTTGGGCTCTGCACAGGAGGGATGTTTGTCGATAACTTTTAACAAAACCGAAGATTCTGAGAAACTATGAATTTCACAGTCAAATTCGGTGTTTGTGAAATCACATACTGTAACTTCCTCGCCAAGCTTCATTCTAAGAGAACGTGAAATGTGTTTGGCATCTTCACCGACGATTTCTATAAAATCGTCTGAGCCTTTTTCAATAAAGAATCTCGGCATGACTTATTCCTCGTTTGAAGGATGAGAGAGAAGTATTGCCGCCCAACCGTCATTGTTGTTTTTCTCTTTAGTTACAAAACCTGCCTTATGAAGTGCACTTTCGACTTCATCTGTTCTCTCTGTGATAATTCCCGAACAGATAAGCGTGCCCTCCTTTGCAAGAACTTTTTTGAACATCGGAGCCATGAGGATGATTATATCTGACACGATGTTTGCGGCAATAACATCATATTTTTTCTGACACACAAGCTCATACAGCTCTTTATCCATGAGGACATTTCCGCAATGAGCGTGGAATACATCATCGGTAAGCTTGTTGAGTTGTGCATTCTCTTTTGCGATTCTGACGGAATTTTCTTCAATGTCAACGGCGGTAATGTCAAGCTTTGGATTTATGAGATTTGCACCGATTCCAAGTATTCCGCTTCCGCACCCCATGTCAAGGAGATTAGCGGTTTTGTCATCAACGCACTTTTCAATGGCTTCAAGACAAAGCCTTGTTGTCATATGAGAGCCTGTTCCGAAGGAAGATGAGGGGTCAAGTTCAATGACAATTCTGTTTTCGGGGTTGTCATATTCTTCCCATGTGGGTTTAATCGCAAGCTTTTGTCCGATCGTAAAGGGTTTGAAATACTGTTTCCAGTTGTTTTCCCAATCTTCATCGGCAATTCTTGTTATGTCAACTGCAAGTCGTCCGAAAACGCAGTCTTTGTCTTCGGCTTTGAGTCTGTCGAGAGATTCTCTTATACTTGCAAGACGCTCACGTCCCTGGTTGTTATCGGGGAGATAGAAAGTTACTTTTGTTTCACATTCACGAAGCTTGAAAAGGTCGTCTTCAATGTAATCCCAATAAACCTCTTTGCGTTCGATGAAATCAATAAAATCTTTGCTGTCTTCAACGGAATAGCCGTTGATGTCATTCAGAAGAAGAATTCCTGCAACGACGTCGATGCCCTCGGTTGTTGTGAAAACAGCGGCTTCTGTCCAAAACATAAGTCTTAAAATCCTTTCGGGAAACTATTCGACAATTTACATCGAATCATCAGTCTTCTACATTTTACCTTTTTTTATGCAAATTGTCAAGGGGGTAGAAGTGCTTTTTTATTGATTGTTCATGATTTTTTTTCATTTTTTTGTGCAGATAGCATAACACCACCAAAATTTTTGACTTTTTGGGGGCATTTTTGAGCGTTTTTCGGTACAAATTGACGAATCGGGGTGTCAAAAAACATTCGTCAGAATATAATAAAACGTCAGAACAAAGAATGAAAGGAAGATTTTATGAAGCTTTTTAAAGGTTGTGCAACTGCCCTTATAACGCCATTTTGCGATGGAGAAATTGATTTTGCGTCATTTGCCGATATAATTGAATATCAAATTGAACAAAAGGCAGATGCTCTTGTTGTTTGCGGAACAACAGGTGAATCCGCAACGCTCTCGTTTGAAGAACGAAAGGAACTGATAAGGTTTTGTGTTGAGGTTGCGGATAAAAGAGTTCCTGTAATTGCAGGAACAGGAAGCAACAACACGGTGAGAACAGTTTCTCTTTCTGCCGAAGCATGTCAGGCTGGGGCAGACGGTCTTCTTGTTGTGACACCTTATTACAACAAGGCATCTAATGAGGGACTTGTACAGCATTATAAGGCGGTTTCAGAAGCTGTTGACATACCCATAATTGTGTATAATGTTCCGTCAAGAACCGGCGTTAACATATCTCCTGAGCTTTATAAAAGGCTAACTTCAATTGAAAGAATTGAGGGAATCAAAGAGGCAAACGGAAATCTTGCTTCATGCGTAAAAACGATGCATCTTTGCCCAGATGTGAAGCTATATTCCGGTAACGACGACGACACGGTTCCAATGCTTTCTATCGGGGCTCAGGGCGTTATATCAGTTGTTTCAAATATTTTACCCCGATTGACACATGATATGTGCCAGGCTTATTTTGATGGTGATACACAAAAAGCCGCAGAAATACAAAAAGAGCTTTGTCCTTTGACAGAAGCTCTTTTCTGTGAAGTTAATCCCATTCCTGTGAAATATGCAATGAGTTTACTTGGTTTTTGCGAGAACAGTTTGCGACTTCCGCTTTCGCCCATTACCGAAAAATCAAGGCTTTTACTCGAACATCGAATGAAAGCCTTTTTTCCGGATTTGAAATATTCTAATCAATAGAGAAGATCATAGTTTATTGTTTTGCAAAACAGTCGGCGTATTTCCTCGGGGTCATTTGTCTGCCCTAATACCCACATAAGCTTTGTGACGGTTGATTCGGCGGTCATGTCATAAGTTTCAAGGAGATTATATCTCTTTTTTATTCTGCTTCCAACCTGATAAACAGCAATGTCGCTTCCTTCCTGAGTAACTTGTGTTGCCATTATAACGGTTTTACCTGCGCAGATGAGTTTGTCAAGCTCATCAAGATAAATATCAGGAATTCCTCCGACACCATAGCTTTCGATTATGCAGGCATCACAAAAAGTAGCCGCTGCCGCAAAAGCTTTAGGACTCATTCCGGGAGTTAGCTTGAGGAGAAATACATTGCTGTTGAGTTTATCATAAAACACAGGCTTGCCGCTTTGCTCAAAAGGAATATATCTTACAACACGATTGTCATGAATAGCGGCAATATCTGGGAAATTTATGCTTGTAAAAGCATTGTAGCTCTTTGTTCTGCTCTTTTTCGCACGGGTTCCGGCGATAACTCTGCCACCAAAAACAATGACGACGCCACTTTTACCCATACAAGCAAAACGGATACTGTCGGTGAGGTTGGTTTTGGCATCGGTTGTGTCTTCGTTTATGGGGCGTTGTGCGCCGGTGAGAACAATTGGCTTTGAGGTGTTCTGCACAAGATATGAAATTGCTGATGCGGTATAAGCAAGGGTGTCCGTGCCGTGGCAGATTACAAATCCATCGTATTTTTCATAGCTTTTCTTTATTATATCGGCAAGCATAAGCCAATGATGGGGTTGTACATTTGTGCTGTCAATGCTTATCGGCTGAATTGTGTCAATGGCGCACAGGCTTTTTACATCCGGGACATATGAAAGAAGCTCATCCGGTGTAAGCTCCGGCGCAAGGCCGTTTTCGGTTTTTGCGGAGGCAATTGTTCCGCCGGTTGCAATCAAAAGTATTTTCTTCATTTTTATACCTGCAATTCCTGGTAGATTTGCGTTCAAAACTTAACTAAAAACTTGTCAGGAGTCGTTTCTGCTTCCTAAATTCAAAGAAATCTGCATTCCGAAAATGCTTGCTGCTTCTGCTGTGGGGAGGGAATAGCGCACATTTTTGTTGGCATATGGAATATGCAGAAGAACATCGGCATTTTCAGCAAATTCGGGTGAAATCCCTCTCTTTTCGCCGCCTATAAAGAGAATAAGGGGCGCTTTGTAATTGTATTTATCAACAGCAACAGATGTTGAAGAAACAGCCGCACAAGCAACTGTATATCCTCTTTTTTTGATTTCTGAAAGAAACTCAAGCCTATTCTGAGGAGTTGACAAATCGGGAGCGCATGCTATTGAGATAAGCTCACTTGCACCTGCGGACGCTCTTGCGCAGACGCCTGCGGCAGACGCCCAATTCCTTTCGGGAACAACCACGCCGCTTGCTCCAAAGGCATACAGACATCTCAGCGAATAACCGAAATTGAATGGGTCTTCTACACCGTCAAGAAAAACAATATATCCATTTTCTTCTGCGCATTTGTCAAGCAGAGAATATACATTGTCAAATTGCCTTTTACCGACAACAGCAACAACACCACCGTGAGAGTTACCGCCGTTTTCATCGTGTTCTCTGACAAAGCTATCGATAAGCTCCCTTTCGCAAAGCTCATACGGAATACCGTTTCTTTTAAGGTTTGAAATAAATGATGTTATTTTTCGGTCACGCTTTTTATATTTATCCAAGTCAACAAAAACCCGTTCAATTTTCCGTTTTCCCGAATATATTGCCGCATTTACAGAAATAATTCCGCCGAGGATGCAAGATTCGTTATCACCGTTAAAACAGTTTGACATCTTGTTTTAAACTCCTTTTTCATAAATTATGCCGCCCTGTAAGCTCACACGGCGGCATATTTATTAGTTAATTGACATTAAGAGGCTTTCCGTTTTCAAACTCGCCCTGATAAACTTTTCCTGAGGCAAAGACAAGTCTTCCTTGACCGGTAATTTCGTTATTGGTGAAATCACCCTCATATCTTACGTTTGTTGCTTTCCATTCGTAAGTGCCGTTGCCCTCACGCTTATCTTTTACAAAGTTTCCTGTGTAAACGTCGCCGTTGCTGTAAGTTATAATGCCGTAACCCTCTTTGAGGTCATTGACGAAATCTCCGTTGTAAACAGTTCCGTCGGACCATGTAAACACGCCTCTGCCGTGACGAAGACCGTTCTGATATTCGCCGTTATATTCTGCACCGTCGCAATACTTGTAAACACCCTCTCCGTGACGCTTTCCAAGAAGAAACTCTCCCTCATAAACGTCGCCGTTTGAGAATGTGTACTCACCAAGACCGGAAGGTTTATCATCAACAAAGTTGCCGAAATAGATGTCGCCTGTTGCGGCATATGTATATTTACCCACACCGCTTCTTGCAAGTCCTGCTATGTCACCATAATAAATGTCGCCGTTGCTGTAAGTGATTGTGGAGTTGTCGGCATCAAGCGCACCCTTTGAACCGTCAGAGTAATAAATTGTACCCTTAAGAGGCTGTGCATCCTTGTCAACGGTCCCAAAATAGCGCAATCCCGTTTCTTCAATATTGATGTATCTGTAACCGCAGCCGTAAACAACTGCCGCAGCACCGATAAGCACCGCAAGAGAAATGCAGATAACTGTTAAAATAAAGTTTTTCATAATTATATCTCCCTTAAAAATAGGAATTATCGCCGTTCTTAAACAATATTATTCATTGTCGGCGCTGTTGCCGTCGGTTGTAACAGAGGGGGTGAGCATGGAAAACTCTTCATCGGGAACTGTTTCGGAAGAAGAGGGCTTGGAATTGATATTGGTTTCGGCGTCATTGATGCCGGGAGTGCCGGAATTGTCGGAGAATCCGAAATCATCAGGATTAGTGTTGCCGGATGTGCCGGAATCACCGCCAAAGATGCCTGTGAAAAACGGAAGAATGACAGTTGTCATAAGAGCGACTATAAAGAACACAACTATTGTCAGTATAACAGTGAGAAGTGTTGTACCTTTATCATCATAACGCTTTTCTGCAAGTTCATAGTTTTCAAACGGAAGAAAATATTTTTGCTCGGGGATGTTTGCATCAGAAAAAAGAGAATCGTTTGATTTTTCTTCTGTCTCGGGATAAACAATGTTGACATAACGGCGCAAGCCCTTTCCCTCAACAAGATTTTTCTTCATGAGGTAACAAGATAAACCGCTATAACCAAGTTCTTTCAGCGTTTTTGCGGTTGATTCACTTGCAGCCTTTTCGGAAATCAGTTTTCTTACAAGTCCGCCGAGAAATTTTTTGGTAAAGTATGCATAAAAAGCCGCAAAACATATTCCTAAAAATATCAACCACACAAATGAATTTGCATCTTCACTCAAAAGCATCGAAAATCACCTCCGGATATCGTAAACCGGCGAAAACAATTCTTTATAAGTTTGTTTTCTCCGAAAAAACTTGCAGTCAAATCAGAATACAAGCTCGCCGTCTGCACCGATTGCCTTTGCTCCTCTGAGATATGTGCGGAGAGCTTCGGGAATGGTTACAGAGCCGTCTGCGTTCTGATAGTTTTCCATGATAGCGGCAGTTGTTCTTCCGAGGGCTACACCGCTTCCGTTAAGAGTGTGAACATATTTTGCCTTATCCTTGGGGTTGTCCTTATACTTTATGTTAGCACGTCTTGCCTGATAATCTTCAAAGTTGGAGCAGGACGAAATTTCAACGTATCTGCCGTAAGAGGGCATCCAGACTTCAATATCGTAGGTCTTTGCAGAGGAGAAGCCCATGTCACCGGTGCTGAGAAGTACAACACGATAGGGAAGACCGAGAGCTTCAAGGACATGTGCTGCATCGTTTGTAAGCTTTTCAAGCTCGTCATAGGATTCTTCGGGCTTAGCAAACTTAACAAGCTCAACCTTGTTAAACTGATGCTGTCTTATAAGACCTCTTGTGTCACGTCCTGCACTTCCTGCCTCTGCTCTGAAGCAAGCGGAATATGCGCAGTATTTCTTAGTAAGGGAAGCACCGTCCATGATCTCGTTTTTGTGCATGTTGGTAACGGGAACTTCTGCTGTGGGGATAAGGAAGTAATCATTATTTGTTTTGAAAGCATCTTCTTCAAACTTGGGAAGCTGTCCTGTTCCTCTCATGGAATCTCTGTTTACCATGTAGGGAGGGAACACTTCAAGATAACCTGCATCGGTGTGAGTGTCGAGGAAGAAGTTCATGATTGCACGCTCAAGCTTTGCTCCTGCGCCCTTGTAGAAATGGAATCTTGTGCCTGTTACCTTTGCGGCTGTTTCGGGATCAAGAATACCGAGAGCTGCACCAAGTTCCCAATGAGGCTTGGGCTCAAAATCAAATTCGCGGGGAGCGTTCCACTTGCGGATTTCAAGGTTTGCGCTGTCGTCTTCGCCTTCAACAACGCTTGCGTGGGGGATGTTGGGGATGTAGAGAAGAATTGTTTCGATTTCTTTCTCAATTTCGTCAATCTTTGCAAAATCTTCCTTTGTTTTATCAGAAAGAGTTTTCATTTCTGCGAAAAGCTCGTCGGTTGGCTTGCCCTCTTTTTTCATGAGGGGAACCTGCTTGGAAATTGCATTCTGCTTTGCTTTGTTTGCTTCGGTTTCTGCGGTGAGCTTGCGACGCTCTTCATCAAGGGCAATCGCCTTGTCTATATCTTCAGAGTAATCCTTTCCTCTGAGAGCAAGTCTTGTTTTTGCATATTCTGTGTTTTCTTTAAGGTATCTGAGATCAAGCATTTTTAAAAGTCCTTCCTTTTATTATAAATATAATTAGTTTCTTAAATGTATTGGACAATCAGTCTTCAAAAACTCCGTCGCCGCAGAGTGTGCGGATAAGATTTTCAAGCTCTTCGTTGCCTTTATAACGGATTTCAATGATTCCGTCCTTGCCTTTCTTGCCGGAGGAGATTCTGACTTTATATCCGAGTCTTGCTGAAACGTCAGCCTCAAGCTTTTCAAAGTAGGCGGATTCAGGTGAAGAAAGTTGCTTCTTTTGCTCTTTTTTGTTTGCGGATTCTGTTTTAACAAGCTTTTCTGTTTCTCTGACGGAAAGCTGTCTTGATATGATTGTATCTGTAAGGCTGTTGATAAAGTCTGCACTTCCTGCGGTGATAAGAGCTCTTGCATGACCGGCGGAAATATCGCCTTGTTCAAGATGCTTCAAGGTCTTCTCGGGAAGAGAAAGCAGACGAAGCGAGTTTGTGAGAGCAGGTCTTGAAATGCCGACTGCTGTTGCGGCTTCTTCCTGCGTGAGTTCAAATTCATCAATGAGCCTTGCAAGACCCTTTGACATTTCAACAGGGTTCAGGTCTTCTCTCTGCAGATTTTCAACAAGCATTATTGCGGCGGTTTCCTTGTCTGTGAAACTGCGAACAATAACTGGTACTTCCGAAAGACCTGCCATTTTTGCTGCACGCCAACGTCTTTCGCCTGCAACAATCTTGAATTTATCCTTGAGAATACTCTTGACTGCACTTGAAGCGGAATCGTCATTGTCCGCCATTCCCTCGGGACGTCTTACAACAATTGGTTGAAGAATACCGTGGGTTGAAATTGAATCCGCAAGCGATGAAAGAGCTTCAGGATCGAAATTCTTTCGGGGCTGTGTTTTGTCGGGCTCAATGTCGGAGATTCTCACGGTGAGAATGCTTCCCTCGTCGTTTTTCTCAAGATTGATAGCGTTTTCGTCAAACAAAGCCGTAAGTCCTTTGCCGAGACCGCCTTTTCTTGCCATATTATTAAATTCCTTTCTGATGCAAAGCACAGATTACCCCTACATTGAAAGAAATAAACTATGCTTGCTGATTTTACATATTCTGTTACAAATTACAGTTTAACACATCTTTGTGAATACTTCGTTACAAATACTGTTGTCGTACTGTAAAAATTGCAAAGCCAACTAAAAATTATAGTAGAGAAATGCGTTGAGATTGTCGCCAACAAGAAATGCTGTACATATAAACAAAACCGTTGTAACGTAAGCAATTCTGACGATTCCGACCGAAAGCGCACATTTCGTTGAAATGTTTTCAATGCTTTCGAGAATACGCACAATGATTGCTTTTATCGGTGCACAAAGAATAATAACTGCAATAAACCAGAAAATATTGTTCATGAAATCAAGCGAAAGCTCGGTCGTTATAAAGCTTCTTTCGCCAAAACCGAAAAGCGCACCCATGAAATTTCCGATGCGGGAAAAGTCTGTATAATGGAAAATCATGAATCCAAAGTTTACCATTAGGATAAGGTAGAGATGCGAAAGAACAGATGGGAGCTTTTTGAAAAACTCAGAGAATCTCTTTTCGAGCATTATAAATGCACCGTTATAAAGTCCCCACAGCACGAAGTTCCAGCTTGCACCATGCCAAACGCCTGTGAGAAACCATACAATAAAAAGATTCCTATAGTGATGCGTTCTGTTTCCGCCAAGGGGAATATACACATAATCTCTGAAAAATGAACCGAGAGAAATATGCCATCTGCGCCAGAATTCTGTTACACTCTTTGATATATAAGGGTGGTCAAAATTCTCCGGGAATGAGAAACCAAAAATCTGTGCAAGTCCGATTGCCATGTCAGAATATCCGGAAAAATCGAAATATATCTGAACTGTGAACATCAACATTCCGAACCATGCACCGAGTGTTGGCACAGTTGAAAGGTTTCCGTCCATGTATTTTGTAACAAACTCAAAGGCAACATCTGCAATAACGGTTTTCTTCGCAAGACCTGTTGCAAATCTGCAAAATCCCAGGGCGGCTCCTTTGAATGTGCTTTGTCTGTTTTCGAGATAACCGTCCACATACTCATAGCGAACAATGGGACCTGCAACAAGCTGGAAATACGAAGAAAGATACAGCAAATAACGGAAATAGTTCTTTTGAGCATGAACCTTTCCTCGGTAAACATCGACAACATAGGTGAGGGTCTGGAAAGTGTAAAACGATATGCCTATTGGAAGAGAAACCTGCGGAACAGGAATGTCAAAGGGGAGAATGGCGTTTATGTTTTCCACAATAAAGCCTGAATACTTGAAGGTCATGAGTATTCCGATGTCGGTGATAACCGAAACAATCATAGAAAGCTTTGCTAAACGAGTACCACGGAAATTGTCAATAACCATGCTGTGAAACCAATCGAGAAAAGCTGTCCCTACCATTACGAAGACAAACCATGGTTCGCCCCATGCATAAAAAATCAATGAAAAAACAAGAAGAACAATGTTTTTTGCTTTGAGTGTTTTACAAAGAAAATAAAGAACAATGCACAGAGGCATGAAAATATAAAGGAAGAATGGACTTGCAAATACCAAAACAATACCCTCCGGAAAACAATTATTTATTTGAAAGGACAAATTAGCATTATCCCGTAAAAATTCACACATACATTATATCACCAAATAATTCCCGAATAAACGGATATAATAAAAATAAAGGAAATATTTTTGTAAACAAATCGTTATTTGCAATCAAAAATGAAAAGGAGATTAAAAATGGATAAAAGAAAATTCAACGAACAGGACAAACGGTCTTTCAGAAAATTTGCCGAGGAACACGCACCAAAATCAAATGTCTTAGTTGACTGTGTATGCGCTTTTATTACAGGTGGCGCGATTTGTGTTCTGGGACAGGCTATCCACAATTTGTATGTTAAAATGGGGGCTGTTGAGGATACGGCAAAAATTCTGACACCTGTTACGCTTGTGCTTATTTCTATTATTCTAACTGGATTAGGGGTGTATGAAAAAATTGCACGTTTTTCGGGCGGAGGCACTCTTGTTCCCATTACGGGATTTGCCAATGCGGTTGCGTCGTGTGCAATTGATGCAAAGCCTGAGGGATATGTCCTTGGAGTTGGTGCTAAGATGTTCACGATTGCGGGCCCGGTTATTCTTTACGGCACGGTTGCCTCGGTTGTGTGGGGGTGTATTTATTATTTTATAAATTATTTGCTATAACTGCGTAATTTCGGAGCATTGCACAATCTTATTGGCAATTTGAGTTTAAAAAAGTGTGTTTTTTTGTTTAAATTGCTATCAAATGCCTGTTTTTACAAAAAAATACTATTTAAAATAACTTTTTTTCAAAAAACTCTTGACAAATTAAAGTTGTTGTGGTAAAATGTGAAAGTTGATGTTGGATAGCTGTGTGTTGTTGAACGGCTGTCTTAATCACAATAATAAATTTTCAGTAAGGAGGTGCGGTATGCCAACCTTTAACCAGTTAGTAAGAAACGGACGTGAACAGGTAACCTACAAGTCTAAGTCTCCTGCTCTTCAGAAGGGTCTCAACACTCTTAAGAACAAGGCAACAGACGCAAGCTCCCCTCAAAAGAGAGGCGTTTGCACAAAGGTAGCCACAAAGACACCTAAGAAGCCTAACTCCGCTATCAGAAAGATCGCCAGAGTAAGACTTACAAACGGTATCGAAGTTACATCTTACATCCCCGGTATCGGTCATAACCTTCAGGAGCACTCTGTTGTTCTTATCAGAGGCGGAAGAGTTAAGGACCTCCCTGGTGTGCGTTATCACATCATCAGAGGTACACTTGATACTCAGGGCGTTGCTAAGAGAAATCAGTCCCGTTCCAAGTACGGTGCAAAGAAGGGTCAGTAAGATCCGCATTTTGCCGGACAAATAGTCCGGAAAGGTTTGTGTTTACGGCATCCGCATTTTAAGATAGGTGCGAGAACGTCTGTAAGCACTGACGGAAGGTATTTTTCGAGTACCTATGAATTCATTTTTTGTGAAGGAGGGAAGTATAGTGCCGAGAAGAGGTTCTGTACCGAAGAGAGACGTACTCCCTGATCCTATGTACAATTCCAAGCTCGTAACAAAGCTTATCAACAACATCATGTACGACGGAAAAAAGGGTGTAGCTCAGAGAATAGTATATGACGCATTTGCGATCATCGAAGCAAAGGGCGAACAGCCCCTCGACGCTTTCCAGAAAGCGCTCGAAAACATTATGCCGGTTCTTGAAGTTAAGGCTCGCCGTGTAGGCGGTTCCACATATCAGGTGCCGATTGAAGTAAGACCCGAAAGAAGACAGACTCTTGGTCTTCGCTGGCTCACAACATATTCAAGAGCGAGAAGCGAAAGAACAATGTCTGAAAGACTTGCAGGCGAAATTCTCGATGCGATTGCAGGAACAGGTTCCGCAGTTAAGAAGCGCGAGGATACACACAAGATGGCAGAGGCAAACAAGGCTTTTGCTCATTACAGATATTAATTAAAAGGAGTTCCAAATGCCGAGACAATATTCGCTTGAAAAAACAAGAAATATCGGTATCATGGCTCATATCGACGCCGGTAAGACCACCACAACTGAGAGAATCCTTTTCTATACAGGTAAGACCTATAAGATGGGTGAAACTCACGACGGTGCCGCAACGATGGACTGGATGGCTCAGGAGCAGGAGCGCGGTATTACAATTACCTCCGCTGCAACCACTTGTTATTGGGTTCCCACCGTTTTCCAGAACGACGTTGAGAAGGCAAAGGAGAACAAGTACCGTATCAACATCATTGATACCCCCGGTCACGTTGACTTTACCGTAGAGGTTCAGAGATCTCTCAGAGTTCTTGACGGCTCTGTAACCGTTCTTTGCGCAAAGGGCGGCGTTGAGCCTCAGACCGAAACCGTTTGGAACCAGGCAAACGAGTATAAAGTTCCCAGAATGTGCTACATCAACAAGATGGACATTATGGGTGCGGATTTCTTCCGCGTTGTTAAGATGATCAAGGACAGACTTCGCGCGAACGCAGTTCCCGTGCAGCTTCCTATCGGAGCTGAAAGCTCATTCCGCGGTATCATCGACCTCATGGATATGAAGGCTGACGTATATTACGACGACCTTGGTAAGGATATGAGAGTTGAAGAGATTCCCGAGAACATGAAGGAGCTTGCAGAGGAATACCGTAAGAACATGATAGAGTCCATTTGCGAAACAGATGAAGAGCTTATGGATCGTTACATCATGGAAGAGGAG
>JAZQKV010000096.1:0-22964 GCA_045542335.1 Eubacteriales bacterium | reverse complement strand
CAATCAGGGGTAGAACAAATCAATTATCGAAAAAGCTCTCCATTTCTGAGTTTTCTGATTGCGAAGAAATCACAGATGCTTCATCAAAATCAGAAAGGTTAAAGTTTCCGGATGACGCTTGCGGAACCAATTGCGCACTTTCACCGGCTATTACCTCATCAGCAGTTTTAAATCCGCTATCCGTCCATCTTTCGATAATTTTCGCCATATAGCTCAAAGAAGGGGTTGATATTTTATCAACCGTCCTTTCGTATGCAAGTTTAATAATGGATTTGTCAAGCTTTAGCTCATTAAACCACTTTTCAACAAAGGCCTTTTCCCTCTTCGAAAAGGATCTTGCTCCTGCGCCTATTAGTGAACGCAAAAAGCCCTCGCCTGTGTCATATTCATTCTTCTTTTTCAGATACTCATCGAGCAAAAAATCGTCTGTTATGCCCTCGTCAAAAATTGAAATCGCAGCTTTTGTTATATACCGTATTCCTCTTTTACCCTTTCCGGCAAAGTAATCGACAATTTTCATGACCATTGATGTCGATAATCCAACAGAGTCGACAAGATACACAATATCAGCAGTTTCTGCAAAATTAAGCATTTTCTCCGTTGTCCTGTTGCAGAAATCAATAAGCGAAGACATTTCCTTACTTTCATCAAGCTTTCTGGCAAGCTCGGAAGCGGAATAATTCGCAGTTGACTTTTCTCTCTTTTCATGAAGTGTTTCGTGTATCTTTTTGGGTGTTTCAACAGAACCTTCAACCAATTCGGGAGTCAATGCATTACTTGCACTGTATGTGTTATCAGTGTCGGGAACAATAACACCCGTTCCCATCCAAAATCCTAAAGCCATTGTCGCAACATCTTTACTGATTCCTATTGTCTTTGATGCGATTTCCGGCTCAAATTCGCCACCATTTGCGGCAAGAAAGCCAAGCACCGTATAAAATGAAACGTCATGAACACCATCCGGCACTTTTTTTTCAAGATTTATCCTGTATTTCATTAAAATTACACCTCGAAACAAGGTTTTATAAATCAGACATTAAGAATAACGGGCAGAATCATTGGCTTTCTCTTTGTTTTCTGATAGATATACGTAGAAAGCTCATCCTTAACCTTTGTCTTAATTGTGTTCCAATCAGAAAGACCACTGTCAAAGCACCGGTCAAGAACTTCTTCTGCAAGATCCTTGAGACTTTCCATATGCGTTTCAGCCTCACGAACATATACAAATCCTCTTGAAACTATATCAGGTCCCGAAACAAGTATTCCCTCGTTGAAATTCGCCGCCGCAACCACAACAATAAGACCATCCTGCGAAAGATGACGTCTGTCACGAAGAACAATGTTTCCAACGTCACCAACGCCGAAACCGTCCACAAGAACCTTTCCTGAAGGAACACTTCCCGTTATTTCCATCGAATCGGGCGTAAGTTCAATTACGCTTCCAATATCGGCAATTACCATATTTTCAGATGGCATTCCCATTTCCATTGCAAGCTCCGTATGCTTCTTCAAGTGTTTATACTCGCCATGAATCGGCACAAAGAATTTAGGCTTTGTAAGGCAATGCATCATTTTAAGTTCTTCCGCACATCCATGACCCGAAACATGTACTTCTGCATCGGAATTATTGAGAACGGTAACTCCTTTTTTAAGAAGTTCGTTTGTGATTTTGAAAATCAGTTTTTCGTTTCCGGGAATCGGCGATGCGGAAATCACAACCATGTCATTAGGTGTAAGCTGAACCTTATCATGATCACCGTATGCCATTCTGTAAAGAGCACTCATAGGCTCTCCCTGACTACCTGTTGTGACAATAGTAAGCTCATCGGGCTTGTAGCGTTTAATCTCATTGATGTCTACAAGCGTTCCTGCAGGAATACTCATATAACCAAGCTCATTCGCTGCTGCAAGAACATTGAGCATACTTCTTCCTGTAACAGCAACTTTTCTTCCATATTTGTGAGAATAGTCAATAATCTGCTGAACACGATGAACATTTGAAGAAAACGTTGCAATAATAATTCTTTTATCACAGCCTCTGAAAATACCGTCAAGCGATTTTCCAACGTGTCGCTCTGACATAGTGTAACCGGGTCTTTCGGAGTTAGTGGATTCGCAAAGAAGCGCAAGCACACCCTCTTTTCCAAGTTCACCAAAACGCGCAAAATCAAAGGGTTCTCCCTGAATTGGCGTAAGATCGATTTTAAAGTCACCGGAAAACAATACTACGCCAACAGGTGTTGTAACCGCAATTGCAGAAGAATCGGCAATTGAATGGTTAACTCTTATGAATTCGATTGTAAAAACACCTGTTTTGAGCTTGTCTCCGTGGCTCACCTTGCGAAGACTTGTTGTTTTTTCAAGACCGTGTTCGATAAGCTTGTTATTGAGGATGCCAAGAGAAAGTGGTGTTCCGTAAACGGGCACATTAAGAGAACGAAGAACATATGGCAATGCGCCGATGTGATCCTCGTGTCCGTGGGTCAGGAAAATGCCTCTTACCTTTTCGCTGTTATTTTCAAGATAAGTCGTATCCGGTATTACAAGGTCAATTCCAAGCATATCGTCGTCGGGAAAACCAAGACCGCAGTCAATAACAATTATATCATTTTCAAATTCAACAGCAGTCATGTTTTTTCCGACCTCACCAAGACCGCCAAGAGGAATAATTTTAAGCTTTGAACCTGTATAAGGCTTTAAATGAGTGTTTTTCTTTGAATTCTGTCTTGCCATTAAGCTTATTTCTCCTTTCAAAAACGTAATTTTATGAACATAAACATATATAAATTCCTTTAAGTAATGCAAAAACAGACACGCAAACAAATCGACCGTCTGTCGGAATCACTGCAAGGCATAAGCAAAAAAACTAAATCCGCAAAATTCAATCTCCGTAAACGGTACGGCGTTTTGCGGTGCCACACAATGTTTTCCGAAAGACGCCCGAGGGCGAAAGTTTCCGAGCATATTTTCACGATCACATTACACTTTCTTTATTATGCACTATTTTATCTCAAAAGTCAACTGCTTATTATGAATTTTGATGACTTATCCAAAAGTTTACAAATTATCGTTTAACAGCAGTACCAATTGTTATATAATTATAATGTATTATTTTTTACTCTGAATGGGTTAAAACAACAAATACGCATCGGTGACACGCCGAAACTTACAATAATTTTTTCAGAAAGGATTTATCAAAATGAAAAAAGCTGTTATTGCCGCTTGCCTTGCTGTTTCTGCAACTCTTGCAATGGCATCATGTTCAAACACAACTCAGCCCTCGGATAACTATGAACTCGCCGGAGGAGTAAACGTAGACTACACATTTGAATACCCCAAGACTTGGGAAAAGACGAGAGATGACGGTATGATTGCCGTAAAATCCGCCGAAACAGGCGCAAATATTTCTGTGACAGCATTCCGACCAACAGAGAATTATACATCAATCGAAGAGTATCTTGAAAAGTATAAGTCAAGCTTTGCTGAAACTCTCGGCAATTACTCCGAAATTTCTCTTGAAGATGTAACACTTGACGATATTTCCGCTAAAAAGATAACATACACTGCAACAGTTATGGATGCAGAATACAAATTTGCTTCGATTGTCTGCATCAGAAATAATATTGTGTACACAATAACTTACACCGCAACAGATGTTGATTTTGATGTTCATGCACCAACTCTTGCTCACATCATACAATCCTTTGATTTTCAGTAAGCATTTATATACTCTTAATAAGCTTACAGGCAAAAGTACACATTTTAAGGAGAAACTAACCAATGGGAATTATAACAAAAATCTTTGGCACAAGAAGCGAACGAGAAGTTAAAAAACTCACCGCAACTATTGATGCCATTGAAGCACTTTCAGATAAATACGCTTCAATGTCGGAAAACGAACTTCAGAATACAACTGTCGTCCTTCGCGAACGTCTTGCAAACGGTGAAACCCTTGATGAGCTCATTCCTGATGCATTTGCAGCAGTAAGAGAAGCATCGTGGCGAGTTCTCGAAAAAAAGCATTACCGTGTTCAGCTTATCGGCGGACTTATCCTTCACCAGGGAAGAATTGCTGAAATGAAAACAGGTGAAGGAAAAACGCTTATGGCAACTCTCCCTTGCTATCTCAACGCTCTCACTGGCAAGGGTGTTCATGTTGTAACTGTAAACGATTACCTTGCAAAGCGTGACAGCGAGTGGATGGGAAAAGTTTATAACTATCTTGGAATGACCGTAGGACTTATTGTTCACGGCAAAACACCTGAAGAAAGAAAGGCAGCCTATGCCGCCGACATAACATATGGCACGAACAATGAATTCGGATTTGACTATCTGCGTGACAACATGGCAGCTTCAAAAAATGCTCTTGTTCAGAGAGGTCATGTGTTTGCAATTGTCGACGAGGTTGACTCAATTCTCATAGATGAGGCAAGAACCCCCCTTATTATTTCCGGAATGGGTGAAGCCTCCACCGACCTTTACAAGCTTGCTGATAAATTTGCACGCTCTCTTACACCAAAAGTTATAAAAGAGCTTGATTCCAAGCAAGACCATGACGAAATTGAAGGCGACTATATTGTTGACGAAAAGGCAAGGAAAACCGTTCTCACCTCAAGAGGCGTGGAAAAAGCAGAAAAATTCTTCGGCATAGAAAACCTTTCCGACCCCGAAAACCAAACTGTTTCGCATCACATCAACCAGGCAATAAATGCACATGGCATAATGCACAATGATGTCGATTACATGATTAAGGACGGAGAGGTCATTATTATTGACCAGTTCACCGGCAGAACAATGCCCGGCAGACGTTATTCAAACGGACTTCATCAGGCAATTGAAGCAAAAGAGGGCGTTGAAATCAAAAACGAGTCCAAAACTCTTGCAACAATAACTTTCCAGAATTACTTCCGCCTTTACAAAAAGCTTTCAGGAATGACAGGTACTGCACTTACCGAAGAAGAAGAATTTCGTGAAATCTACAACCTTGACGTTGTTGAAGTTCCTACAAACAAGCCAATGATTCGAAATGATTACAACGACGCTGTATATACTACTCAAGCAGCAAAGTACAGGGCTGTTGTAGAGCAAATCAGGGAATGTAATGCAAAGGGCCAGCCTGTGCTTGTCGGTACAGTTTCAATCGAGAAATCGGAATTTCTCTCCGAAATTCTCAAAAAGCATGGCATTGCTCACACCGTCCTCAACGCAAAATATCATGAGAAAGAAGCAGAAATAGTTGCGCAAGCCGGAAAACTCGGAGCAGTAACAATTTCCACTAATATGGCAGGCCGTGGTACAGATATTATGCTTGGCGGTAACGCAGAATTCATGGCAAAGCAAGAAATGCGCAAAAATGGCAGAAGTGAGGAAGAAATCAGCCTTGCAACAAGCTATTTTGCAACAGAGGATGATGAAATTATCGCTTTAAGAAACGAATTTTCCGAGCTTGAGGATAGGTTTACCCAAATAACAAAACCCGAAGCCGAAAAAGTTGTTGCCGCAGGAGGTCTTTTCATTATCGGAACTGAAAGACATGAAAGCAGGCGTATTGACAATCAGCTTCGTGGACGTGCAGGTCGTCAAGGAGACCCGGGTTGCTCACGCTTCTATCTGTCAATGGATGATGACCTTTTGAGACTCTTTGGCGGTGAATTCACGCAAACATTTGCAGAAAAAACAAAGTATGATGAAAATCTTCCTCTCGACCTTTCACTTATTTCTTCTGTTGTTGAACGTGCTCAAAAGCGAATTGAAGGAGAAAATTTCAACCGTAGAAAGCATGTCCTTATGTATGACAACGTAATGAACGAGCAGAGATCTTCAATTTATGGTCAGCGTCAATCTGTTCTTGACGGAGATGATGTTCACGACAAGATTATGAAAATGGTTGATGAAACAATTATAGGTGCTGTGAGAGCTTATATGCCCTCCGACATTCCTGAAGAATGGAACCTTGAAGCATTGCGCTCGGAATTTCTCAACCTCATTACAACCGACGAGGACTTCAGATATTCCAATGAGGAACTCGTTAAGCTTCAGCCGGAGGACATTGAAAATGAGCTTCTTGAACGAGCACATAAAAAAATCGAAGGCATTATGTCAATCGTTCCCGATGAGCAATTCAAATCTTACGAAAGACGTGTTCTGTTAAGTAATGTCGACAACAAATGGGTTGAACACATTGATGCGATGGATGATTTAAGAGGCGGTATCGGACTTCGAGCTTTCGGTTCCAAGGATCCCGTTAAGGAGTACACTCGTGAGGGAAGCGAAATGTTCGATGAAATGACAACGCTTATCCGAGAGGATACAGCGAAAATGATTCTCGCTGTAAACGTCGAAGTAAAAGCACCCGAACAGAAGGACCTTACAAAAAATGCAAAAGAAGGTTTCAGCGGTCCTGTTATGCGCAAAGCTCCCCTTTCACGCTCCATGTCCGGTTCTGTACCATCAAGCCCTTATGGAAAAGCAGCAACACCTGAAGCTGCTAAAGGACCAGTTCGCAAGGATCCCAGCGAGAATATCGGAAGAAATGACCCATGCCCTTGTGGAAGCGGAAAAAAATACAAGAAATGTTGTGGCGCTCCCGGAAAATCCGGCACAGATGCCGAGAACGGTGAAGAATAATGGGATTCGGACTTATTTTTCTTGGACTTATCACTCTTTTGCTTTACAGACTTTTGCCTGTTGAGCTTTTAGGATTCATTTCGATTTACAAAGGTCTCAACAAACTCTCTCAATATGGCAGAGATTTTGCAATTGCAAAAAGTTCTTCAGTTATTCTTTTAATCTTTTCCGCCGCTGATGCTTTTCTCTGGATTTGCAAAATGACTGACGGAATAAACATTCCAAGCGTTGTTTTCACGGTTTCGGAATATATCCATGCCGCATTGATTGTAGTATTCTTTATTCTTCTTTCAAACGCACTGTTTTCAATTGCAAATGATTGCGGATACGAAAAAGGAATGAAGCGAGCAATGCTTGGTAAGGTATTAAGCGGAATTTACATTGTAAGCGTGATTGTGTGCGGTATTTTTCCGGTTCTTTCTTTTCTTTCAATGCTTCTTTCGCTTTTCCTCTATGTGTTCTATCCATTTACTGTCTACGGTTTTTACATGATGATTGTCACAGACAGCATACTTGAAAAAGAACGGATTGCTATTGAAGCGTTTGACAAGCGATTTGGCAAAAACAAGAACAATAAGAAAAAATGATAATTAAGTATAGCTCTTAAGGCGAGGTTTGTAGCAAATGTATTTCAAGCTGATTTTTACCGGTCTCATTTTCTTTTTGAATTTCAATATCGGAATAGTTGATATTTTACCTGACTTTATAGGGTGTTTATTTATAGTTGCAGGAATGTCCAAACTGCGGGATATTGACGGTAGATTTGAATACTGCCATATGCTCATGAAATATATGACTGCATATTCCGTCCTTAAAGCTGTCATTTCAGTTATTCAGCGCAATTATACTCTATCTTTGACTTTCATGGCTTGTGTTATCGAAACGCTGTTTCTCATTGTATTCTTCACAAACTTTTTCGGCGCCATTGAATATACTGCTCAACGCCATGGCGGTAGTTTTATGTCCGGAGTTGTTATGACACGCACAAAAGATAAGCACACCGGCAAAACGCAGGTTGTACCCAAGATGGTAAACTTTGCAAATCGTGCAAGTATAATGTCGTGGGTCTTTTCCATCGCAAAGGGTGTTCTCACATTTATTCCCGAATCAATTGAACTCTTGGGTCACACAGACGAACTTGATTTAAGCTACAATGCAAACCGTTTCAGCGTTGCTCTTGCAAAGCCTCCTGTTATGCTTTTGTGTTACACCGCTATTGCTGTTTGTGCTATTTGCTTCATAATAATTTGTGGCAGCTACCTTTTGAAAGTGTCAAAAGACAGTCAATACATTTCAGCCCTTTGCAATCTGTATAATGAACAAGTTGCCCCTAACAGGAAGCTGTTTATTTCCCGTGCAATCGGATTAGGCTTTGTACTTATCTTCGTGGGGCTTGTTTTCATGCTTGATTTTAAAGTAGAATATTTAAATATGATTCCTGATGCTCTTGGTTATATTTTGCTTGCAGTCGCATTTGGAGTAATCAGTAAGCAATCCGAATATAAGGGCAAGCTTGCATATGTATGTGCAATTATTAGCATTACAGTGTCTGTTTTCAATACTTATTATATGTATATAAATGAAAGCACCATCAAATATAAAGGAACTGCAGGTGTGACGTATGTCGGCGAAAGTGTTGCAGACGGAAGTGCCTGCATGGTAACTCTTGTCGGAAACCTAATCGAAAGTTTTGCTTTTGTGATTCTGATTTGCTGCATCGTGAAAGCATTTAGAAAATTGCCGTTTTCAAAGGCAACTGGCGACATCGGAATACATACAATTATATTAAAAGCAAGCGCAATTCTCTTTGCTTTGTGCAGCACAGCCGATAACTTTCTTACTCTCGCAAAGGCTTATTTCGCCATAAATTCAACTAACATTATAAGCGACGTTCACGACTTTTCACACCTTGCAGTAAGAGTTTCCATGTACCTGTTCCTTATCCTTACAGCAAGAGGCTTTATGAAGCTAAAGGAGTGGGTTTCACTTTACGTTTAATTGTTTGTTACATTTCCACTACCGCAAGCATGAGGTAGCGTAAAAAACATATTATTGAAAATAAGCTCAAATCAAAGTATTTCAGATGCATTTATGTTTAAATAGAATATCAACGTATCAGCAGATATACCTCGATGATTTCGGCTTCTGTCGAATATCAAAAGTAATTAAGATTGTATGAGTCAATTGCTTGAATTAACAAGATAAAACTTAAAATGCCGTCCCAAAAGTGACGGCATTTCTATATGCTTTTACCTATTTTACAAAGATGCTTTTTTCTTTTCGTTTCTCGAAAGAACGAACTGCAAAACAACACATACTGCAAATAAAACAATTCCGATTACGTCAGTAAACTTGTCCGGAGTTACAAGACAAATTCCTGCTGCAATAAAAAGTATTCTAGTATACCACTTTGCATTCGTGAAAATATACCCTTCCATACCCGCAGACACAGAAACAATTCCAAGCACCGAAGAAATAACTATCGAACCAATGCTAACAATTGTTCCCATAGCAGCCGCAAAACTGCTGAGGTCAAGATTATGGATCTGAATAAGAATGTCAGGCTGAAGCGCAAAGACATACGGAATAATAAACGCAGTAATTGCGAGCCTTGTCGCATTTATACCCGTCTTCATAGGGTCAGATTTGGCAATAGCACTTCCTGCATACGCCGCAAGAGCAACAGGAGGTGTAATATCCGCTACAATACCGAAATAGAACACAAACATATGAGCCGCAAGCATCGGTATACCCATTTCAATAAGAATGGGGGCAGTAATCGTTGCCATTATAAGGTAATTTGCTGTTGTGGGAACGCCCATTCCGAGCACAATACAAGAAAACATTGTGAGGAACAAAGCGAGGAAAATGTTGTTCTTTGCAATCGGTACAATTACATTGATAAGTGTCTGACCGAGGCTTGTAAGTGTAACAACGCCGGCAATGATGCCTGCGAGACCGCAAGCAAGTGAAACACCCATAGTGTTTCTTACACCACTTTCAATTGCATTTACAGCAATGGTTCCCGACTCTTTAGTGTTCTTTCCAAAGTGAGCAAGAACTATGTAAACAGCCGCGGAAATAAGAGAAATGTTTTCATCAGCAAAGCCGAAGCATACACTTCCAACAAATATGAAAATAACAGGAACTACAACGGCAATCAAATCGCCAATGTCAACCTTCTTTTCTTCAACAGCACGTTTAATAAGCTTAACAATATCGGTGATAAGCATAATAAGGACAGTGGTGAGAATTGCAAAACAAGCAGACTGTGCAGAAGTTCTACCATTTGACATGAGGTAAACGAGAACAATAATAGGAAGGAAAAGATATCCTTTCTTAACGAGCAGCTTAAAGAAATTCGGTATGCTTTCCTTGGGAAGTCCTTTAAGACCAAGCTTCTTAGCTTCAAAGTGTATCATAAAGAAGATACCTGTGAAGTAAAGTATAGCGGGAAGAATCGCAGCAACAGCAATTGTAGAATAAGGAATTGCTGTAAGTTCCGCCATAAGGAATGCTGCCGCACCCATGATAGGAGGCATAATCTGTCCACCTGTTGATGCCGCCGCCTCAACAGCAGCCGCAAACTCAGGCTTGTAACCGATTCCTTTCATAACAGGAATTGTTACGCTTCCGCTTCCAACTGTGTTAGCAACGGAAGAACCGGAATACATTCCCTCAAGAGCAGATGAAATTACCGCAACCTTTGCAGGACCACCGGATGTTGCACCCGCAATGGAGTTTGCAAGGTCAACAAAGAACTCGCCGATACCGGTCTTTTCAAGGAAAGCGCCGAGAATGATGAAGAACACAATGAATGTCGAACAAACATTGAGAGGTGTTCCGAGAATACCCGAGGTAGTGTAGAAAAGATTATAGAGAATCGAGTGAAGCGACTTTCCATAAACAAAAGCATACACAATAAATCCTCCGGCAACAAAAAGTATAGGAAGTCCAACAGCTCTGCGGCAAACTTCAAACAGACAAATAATACCAATAAGAGCAAGAACTTCTTCTGCCGTTCCGATGTTATAAGCCTTGTTTACAATGCTTTCAACGTTATATGCAAAATAGAAGAACGGAAAGCCGCCAACAATCATCAGAATCCAGTCATACCACGGAACAAAATTCTTCTTTTTACTTTGTCTTTTGTATGCAGGATACATAATAAAGCTGAGAGAAATGATAATACCAAGGAAAAGTGACATTCTTGCACGTTCCTCAATCATTACAAAGCGGTTGGCAAAAAGGAAAACTGCAAACAAAAGGAAAAGTCCTTTAATTACATATTGCCAAACACCTGTGAAAATTCTCACGTTTGACTCACGGTCGAATTCAGCCATAAGCTCGTCCGCACTCATCGTTGCTGTATCAATTTGTGCTTGTGAAGCCAACTGCTTTTCGTCTTTTTTCTTGTTAAAAAACGACACTCTGTGTTCCTCCGTTCTTATTTTATTTCAAAAATCACATGGGAGTTTTTTTCGCAAAGCTCTGTTAAACTTATACTCTCCTCCTCAATGCGAAGCACATGGTCAGAAACCGTTCCAACAATATACTTGACTTGAGGAAACTCAATATCAAAGCCCGAAACAACCATATTTCCGTTGTCATCATATTCAAGAGTCTGTCCGACTTCAATTTCTGTCTGAACTCCCGCTCCAAAAGCAGAATATACAGTTCTGTCAGCGTAAATACTACCATTTCGTACAACAAAAACATCCTTTACAGGACTCTTATTTACGGAATGTATAAATTCAACAGAAAACTCCATGCCATCATATGCTTCCCATGACATATATCTCTCCCCTGTCTCTCCGTTGTAAAGAACAAGGGTATCATTTTCCTTATCGCACAAAATCACAGCCGTAATAATTAGGATTATTACGGCCATGACTGCGCTGACTGCTATCAACATATTACGTTTTCTGCCGCCATTAACTCCGAACATTCAATTATTCGGCAATAACGCCGATTTCCTTGAAGTACTTCTTTGCGCCGGGATGCATGGGAATAGAAATACCGTCAACTGCTGTTTCAGCATTGAGCTCTGCGCCCTTTACATGAGCTGTTGTGATTTCTTCCTTGCTTTCAAAGAGAGCCTTTGTGATGTTGTAAACTTCGTCTTCAGTCATATCGTTGCTTACGATGAATGTTGCCATAACTGCAACTGTCTGAACGTCTGCGTCAACACCGTTATATGTGCCGGCAGGAATGTTCTGCTTTGTATAGAAGCCATACTCAGCGGAAAGAGCATCAAAATGCTCGTCGTCAATGGAAACTGCAACGATGTCATTTCCAAGAGCGAGGTCAGTAACTGCTGTTGTAGGAATACCGGCAACGCAGAAGAAAGCATCAATCTTGTCATCCTTGAGAGCATCAGCGGATGCACCAAAGCTGAGGTTCTGTTTTTCGATGTCAGCGTTCATGTCAATGTCATATGCAGCAAGAATCTGCTTTGCGTTAAATTCAACACCACTTCCTGCATCACCAACTGAAACTCTCTTACCCTTAAGGTCAGCAACTGTCTTAATACCGCTCTTTTCGCTTGCAATAATCTGAACAAGCTCGGGGTAAAGTGTCGCCATTGCGGAGAAAGACTCAATCTTTCCATCAGCAGCAAAGAGGTCTGTGCCTGTATTTGCATAATACATAACGTCGTTCTGAACAACTGCAATATCAGCCTCGCCACTGTCGATAAGCTGAATGTTAGCCTTGGATGCGCCTGTTGACTGTACGTCAAATGTTGTGCCGATCTTTTCGCCGAGAACCTGTCCGATTGCAAGACCGTAGCTGTAGTATGTACCTGTGTTTCCGCCTGTAGCGAGAACAATCTTATTTCCGCCGCAACCAGCGAGGCAGAAACATGTAGCGGCAGTCACAATAGCGAGTGCCAATGCGATAAATCTTTTCATGGTAAAAATACCTCCAAATATTATTTGTTTGGAAGAAAACCAACTTTTCTCCAAATCAAAATATATTATACACTAATCTTCCAAAAAATGCAAGACCTTTCTTCAAAAAATGCAAAAAATTAACATAATCGAAAAAAATGTGAATAAAAATGAATAATTCAAAACACTTTTGGGCATTTTTATCAGCATATTTATTCATTCCAGCCTTTGCACACGTCAATCCATTCGTCATATGAAGAATACTTTTCAAGTTCTGCAATGGTAAGTTCAACTGCACTGTTAGCACTTCCTGCCGCAGGAAAGACAGTTTCAAATCTTTTAAGCGACACATCGAGAAAAATCTTCACACCATCATTAACTGCAAAAGGGCACACTCCCCCAACCGCATGACCAATAAGTTCTGTTACTTCATCGGGTGCAAGCATTTTTGCCTTCGTCGAAAACCTTGCCTTATACTTTTGGTTATCAACTTTAGCATCTCCTGCTGCAACAATCAGAATCGCTCCGCCATCAACCATGAATGAAAGTGTTTTGGCTATGCGCTTTCCCTCGCATCCGAGTGCTGCCGCCGCAAGTTCAACCGTTGCACTTGAAACATCAAACTCTATTATTTTGTCCGCAATGCCAAGCTTTTCAAATTCTCTTCTAACTCTTTCAATGGACATTTTTCACACCTCATATTTATTCTCTATCAATAGCTTATAAAGCGTTTGCTCAAAGCACAGTTCTTCCCTCAAAGCTTCAATACCGTCAAGGATTTTATTTTTATCACTTTCAGAAACACTCTGACGTTTTGCACGAATCAAAATGTTTTTCGGCGAATGAGAAATATCAATGAACTCAAGAAGCTCTGCTTTGTATCCGCAATATTTTAAAATTTCGGCTCTCAAAGTGTCAGTCACAAGTGCAGAAAGCCTTTCCTTTATTATACCATAATTAAGCATTGCCGATGTTTTATTTGCTTTTATGCAGGAATTAACTTCATGCTGACAGCAAGGAACAGAAAATATGTAATCTGCGTTCCACATGACCGAATTATAAAGCGCATAATCAGTCGCTGTATCACACGCATGGAGAGTTATAACCATATCAGGTTTGAAATCAGCGTTATAATCCTTTATATCTCCACAGAAAAAGTGAAGATTATCGTAACCATATTTTTTTGCAGAGCTGTTACAGAAATCTATTACATCCTTTTTCAAATCCAATCCAACAATGTTGACCCTTTTGCCAAGAATTTCCGTGAAGAAATAATAGAGAACAAAAGTGAGATAAGATTTTCCACAACCGAAATCGATAATGTTAAAGCAATCACGCTTATCATTTTTCACAGCATCATTGACAAGTTCAGCAAATCTGTTAATTTGTTTCCACTTATCATACATTCTGTTTACAACTTTGCCATCAGCTGTAATCACTCCAAGATCATGTAGAGCCGGAACATACGTCCCTTCAGGGATAATATAATTCTTTGTCCTGTTGTGTTCAAGCGAAATCTGTTTTTTGACAGCGCTTTCACTTACTTTGCGATTGTAAAGAATCTTACCTTTTTTTGAAATTTTCAAAGATACATTTTCTGATTTTCCATCCTGCGTAAAAAATTCGCCATCAAATTGTTTGTAATCAGCAATAAGAAGTTGTTCAAGTCGCTCCGCAAACTGAGAATGTTCAATATTTTCATGAAAACACTGTTTATCTGTAAAGCTTTCAGATTGCAATACTTCTTTTCCGCCGACAGAAATCTTCCGAAAAACAGTTTTATTAAATTTTGAAGCTGAATTGCGCTTATTGCTTACAGTTAGCCTTACAAGTCTTTGAGGAGATAGAGAGTTAATTATGTCCAAAAGCTCTGTATTGTTAAATTCCATTACACTTGCCTTTCAAAATACACAAGAATTACATTTGTCTTGCAGTCTGCAAAGCTTTAATTATTGCATGGGTTGAAGCAAGAAGACGGATATTCTCTCGGTCGTCTGCCCTTCCTCTGCCAAGCATTAGCTTGAAAACATTTATTTCTTTCTTTGTACCCACAGCCAAATATACAAGTCCGACAGGCTTTTGCTCTGTCCCACCGGTGGGGCCAGCAATACCCGTTGTACAAACAACTATATCCGCACCGCTTAGATTAAGCAATCCTTGAGCCATTTCTATTGCTGTCTGCTCGGACACAGCACCAAAAGCTTCAAGGGTTTCATGCTTCACACCAAGAAGCTTCTCCTTTGCTTGGTTCGCATATGTGCAAATTCCATAACCAAAAACAGAAGAAGAACCCGACACATCAGTTATTCTCTTTGAAATAAGTCCGCCTGTGCACGACTCTGCGCTTGCAATTGTGAGGTTCTTTTTGTTAAGAAGCTTAACAAGCTCGCTTTCCGGAGAAAGAGCATCAATTCCATAGACAAACTCGTCGCCAATTACATCAGTAATACTGTTTATCACAGGTTTTATCAGCTCTCTTGCCTCTTGCTCACTTTGTGCTCTTGCAGTAACCCTTACCCTCACCTCACCGCCGCCAACGTAAGGAGCAACAGTCGGATTAGTACTTTCAACCATTAAATCATGGAGTTTTTGCTCTACAGATGATTCACCCATGCCGAATATGTTTACATTTGAAGAAATCAGCACATCTTTTACATCTCTTGTAAGATATGGAAGAACTTCGTTATCAAACATTGGTTTCATTTCCCTCGGTGGGCCGGGAAGCATAACGACAGTTTTTCCATCTTTTTCGACAGCGCATCCGGGGGCTGTTCCAAAATCATTTTTAAACACAACACACCCCTCAGGCATCATAGCCTGTTTCATATTATTCGGAGTTGGTGTTCTTCCCATTCTTTCAAAATAAGCAAGTATTCTCTTTTCAGACTCTTTGTGCATTATAAGCTTTTTACCCATAATTTCACTCACGGTTTCCTTGGTCATATCGTCATATGTCGGACCAAGTCCACCAGTCATAACAACAATATCGCATCTTTCAAGAGCATCATTAAGTGCCTCTCGAAGCCTTTGTTCGTTATCTCCGACAACCGTGTGGTGATACACAAAAATGCCATGTTCAGAAAGTGTTTTGGAAAGATATGCAGCGTTTGTGTTTACAATATCACCAAGGAGAAGCTCTGTTCCCACGCAAAGAATTTCAGCATTCATCTATATAAAAATCCTTTCAAAAATAAAGGGTTATTCCTCATCAGCTTCGTAGGCATTAGCCCATTTATAGTAATGAGTGCCCATTGCTTCATCAATAAGTCCTTCTACATCAAGCTTTGCTTCCTCTGCAAGAATGTTTTCAAGTATAGGCTTTGTCGTTGGATGGCGGGGTGTGAAGACAGTACAGCAATCCTCATAGGGAAGAATTGATGTTTCAAACGTTCCTATTTTCCTTGCAATCTTAACAATTTCTTCTTTGTCCATAGCAACAAGCGGACGATGCATGGGAATATAGTCAAGAGCTTGATTTGTAACAGCAATTGCGCCCATTGTCTGACTTGCAACCTGTGCAAGGCTTTCTCCCGTTATAAGACAACCACATTTTGCCCGAGTTGCAATCTTTTCTGCGATTTTCATCATAAAACGGCGCAGTATAAGCGTAAAATACTCCTCGCGACAATTCTTCATGATTTCCTCTTGAATATGCGTAAGCGAAACAATGTTTATAAAAATATCACCACAATGTTCAGCCATTATTCTGCCGAGCTTGATAACCTTATCTCTTGCCTGTTCGCTTGTGTAAGGATAGCTTTCAAAATGCAGAGCCTCAATGCTGACGCCTCGCCTTGCCATAAGATAACCTGCAACAGGACTATCTATCCCCCCCGAAAGAAGAAGAAGTCCCTTTCCGGAGGTTCCCTTTGGCATACCTCCTGCACCATCAGATGCGCCGCTGTGAATGTATGCACCAAAATCTCTTATCTCAACTCTAATAACAACATCGGGGTTATTTACGTCGACTTTTAAATGGTGAAAGTCCGAAAGAATAAGGCCGCCGCAATGAGCACTGATTTCAGGTGATTTCATTGGGAAATTCTTATCAGAACGCTTTGCTTCAACCTTAAATGTACGAACATTGTTCAACACATCAGCAAGATAAACAGGGAGAACTCTTTCAATGTCAGCCATTGATTTTTCAACCCATGCCGCCCTGCAAACCGATGCAATACCAAAAACCTGTTTTGCTGCTTTGAAAGCATCGTCCATTGGTTCACTTTCAGAATTTGGTGTTATATAAATCGTTGACTGCGCCTTTTCAACAGTAAAATTTCCAAGGCGAGCCATTTTATCCTTTACGTCTTTTAAAAGCTGAGCTTCAAAATAGGACTTATTGAGTCCTTTAAGAATAAGCTCGCCGTATTTTAAAAGTAATGCTTCTTTCTGCATAACTACTTAATCCTTTCATTTATTGGTTGGCGTTTTCAACATCAGCGTTATTTGTGTCATCTGAATTCAATGTGCCTTTTTTGTAATCAATGGCAAAATTAAGTGCAGATGCAAACTCCTCCGAAGGCTCAAAACAAAGCATCGCAACCTTTCCGTTAAACTCAAAAATATAAACATATGGATCTTTGAGTAACATTGTTTTGCAATAACCGAGCCGCATTTCAACTTTCGGAAACTCGCCACATCTCACTTTATATTCACTCATTTTCATAACATTACTTATCGAAAGAGAAAGATCAAGAGCGCCAAGTGGTACTATTCTTTTTCCGACAATTTTGTCGATACAAAGCTGTTTATGATTGAAAGCATATATATACTCCGAGAGGATATACTTGAGATAAATCTGCAAAGTACACACAGCAAAGACAACCATTGCAAGTTGCGAAACCCACGGAGCAAAAACATTATTTGCCGACATCACAACAGAAACAACCGTAAGAGCAAGCATAATCAGACATGCTGACAAAGCCTTTCTTTTATCACCCTCGGGAGAATATTTCATATCATTGCCTCCGAATTCTATTCCTTAATTTCAAGAATATCACGCAAAACCGGTACAACTGTTGACGCCATGCACCAGAAACCAAGGTCGTTTGGATGGCAACCATCAACTGTACATATAAGAGGATCAACTCCGTTTTTTGCAAACATACTCTCCCCGTCAATAAACCACACATTTTTATCGCCGGCTTCAACTGCGTTATTATATGTTGCTAAGATTACCTCACGTCTCTTCTTGGCATCATCAGGATAGTTTCTGAAATCGGGCTTCGACATCATAATAATCGGAAGTTCAGGATGTGCATCTCTTATCTGTTTAAATGCTTTTTCGTGAGTATCACGAAGAAAATCAACCGAATAAGCATTGTGATCATAGTCATATACAAAAGCGGACATATCAAGAGTTTTAATATAGTCAATTATAGGCTGTTGTACACGGCAACTTCCCGAAAACCCAAGATTTATGTAGTTGCAGTCAAGCATATGCGAAACCTGTGCTTCATAAGTGGTATAAGGTCTGCAGGAGCCGATGCCCTGAGTAATCGACGAGCCGAGATATACTACAGGCTTTTCAATCTTGTATTTCCATTCGGATATTGTTGCTCCATCATCAAGACCAACCTTAATCCAACCCATGTGGCAAAAATGAGGAAACATAATTTCAACACACTTTTTTCCCGGATGAAGCTTTACATTTTCTGCGCAAAAAAGACTTTTCACATGGTCAAATTTCATGTTTTCGCCATCTATAACTGTACCTGCGTATTCGCAACTACCGTTTCTCTGTATATGTCTTATGATTTCATATCCATCTTCATATTTAACCCTGCAATCAACACCACTTTTAAAAGAATTTGGACTAACAGGAAGTGTTTTGCAAATAACAGCAAGGTTTTCAGCAGTTGTTATGAATCTGAATCTTACACCTGTACAAACATTTCTAAGGCTGTCAACCGCATCGTGGCAGTCATAACCTCGGGGCATTCGTATATACTCTCTTGTGAATTCGCTGTTTATCATTGCCGTACCATAAATGGGAAGTACATTGTCCTTACCGTCATAAAAAACAAGATTTTCAGGGCATTCAGGTATAAGTCTGTCAAGCGTTTCCTTTGTCACACCACAAGTCTCAAATGTTTTTCTCATCAATTTCTCCTCCGTTACATAAAACAATCTCTCATTATTATACTACAAATAACAGTTAATTTCAAGTATAAAATGAAAACAAAAGAGCCTCGCATAAAAACGAGGGTCCAAAAAGATTAATTCTGAAAAATTTCTTATCAGTTGCCTGCCTTAACAGCTTCAAAGTCTTCCTCAATTTCCTTGGAGGGAGCTTTTGTAAGAAGCGAAACAACGACAATGCAGATTGCAGAGAAAATAAACGCAGGAAGAAGTTCATAAATTGCAAGAACTCCACCCATGGGAGCAACAAGGAACTTCCAAATGAACACCATTGCTGCACCGCCAACCATGCCTGCGATAGCACCTGCAAAGTTAACACGTTTCCAGAAAAGTGAGAACAACATAAGCGGTCCGAATGTTGCACCAAAGCCCGCCCATGCAAAGGAAACAATTGTGAAGATAACGCTGTTTTCATCAATTGCAATAATCATGCCAAAGAGAACGATAACTGCAAGAGTTACACGGGTAACAAGCATAACCTTTTTATCGGTTGCTTTCTTATTGATAAGTCCCTGATAAATATTCTTTGCCACAGCAGAAGCAGCAATAAGAAGGTAGCTGTCACTTGAACTGATTGTTGCAGCAAGAATACCTGCCATGATGAAACCGGCAAAGAGAGAGAATACAGGATTATTACCAAGGAACTCAGTTGTAAGATGAATAAAGATGTTCTCGGATGCGCTCTTCGTAAGGAAAGCTGTGGGGAACAAATGACGTCCAACAAGACCAATAAGTACAGCCGCACCAAGGGAGATAACAACCCAAACGGTTGCAATTCTGCGAGAACGTGTAAGCTCTTTTTCATCACGGATTGCCATGAAACGAAGAAGAACCTGAGGCATACCAAAATAGCCAAGACCCCATGCAAGCATAGAGCAAACAGTAAGAATAGAGTAAGGAGCAGCAGCACCAAACTGCGGAACACCGTCAACGACAACCTGCGCACCATTTTCAAGAACAGGATTACCAAGACCGAAGAATTCAAAGAAGCCGGGGATGCTCTTTGCATTTTCAACAACAGCTCCAAGACCACCTGCGTTAACAGTACCGATCGTAAGTATAACAATAAGAGCGCAAACCATAACTATCGCCTGCATGAAATCCGAAGCACTCTCCGCCAGGAAGCCACCGAGAATTGTGTATGCAAAAACAAAAATAGCACCAACAACCATCATCCAAACATAAGGAAGTCCGAACAATGTTGAGAAGAGTTTTCCACAGGTTGCAAGACAGCTTCCAACATAAACCGCAAAGAAAACAAGGATAAACAAAGCAGAAATAGTGAGAATCACGCCATGCTTTTCACGGAATCTGTTTGAAAAATAATCCGGCAAAGTGATTGAATTATTCGCTCTGATGCTGTAACGGCGAAGACGTTTTGCAACGATAAGCCAGTTTACATATGTACCTACAGCAAGGCCAAATGCTGTCCAAAAAGCATCTGCAAAGCCACACCAATACGCAACACCGGGAAGACCCATAAGAAGCCATCCACTCATGTCAGAGGCTTCGGCACTCATTGCCGTAACCCAAGGTCCAAGGGTTCTTCCACCGAGAAAATAGTTTTCGGAGTTCTGATTTGCACGTTTAGCAAAGAAAACACCGATACCGATAACGATCGCCATATAAATAACCATCGAAATCAGAATCATAATCTGATTGAGTTCCATAAGAGTAACTACTCCTTTTGTATTATAAAATTACAATGGAAGGAAAACCGAAATCTTCCTTCCTTCGTTGACAGTATTTTACCACAAACAATTGCAAAACGCAATACAGAACGAATTATAGACGTTTTTTTGCACTTTATGTGCGTTATACTTAACAAACAGCGTAATTACGTTGGTTTTTAAGTATACGAAAATTAGACGGTCGCTCGTTCTTAACACAAAGTTTACATTTTAACAGAAGCCAACATTGTCTCAAGAACGCCTTTTGCATAAGATTTTAGTGAATACTCACCATTGCAGATGCACCAATCATACAAAAGCGCACGTTCAAGCATTGCATATAGCTTTACAATTTCATTGACAGAAACACTTTGTGTTATCTCGCCTCTCTCCTGCCCCTCGGCAATTATTTTTCTGATCAAGCGATAATACACTCTGTTGTAATCAAGCAAATAACGATCGGTTGATGAAACGAGCTGCATCGAATATAGCTTGGCAAGTAAATCAAGTGCAATGCGGCTCTCAATCATTTCAAAAAGGCCCTGATTGAGATATATGAGTTTTTCAAAGGAATTCATATCTTCTGGAATGGTTTTCTTGAGTTCTTCATACTTTTCATCAAACAAAAGCGAAAGAGACGACATCAGCAACGAATCCTTGCCATCAAAATAATGATAAAAAGATCCCTTTGAGGTTTTTGATTGACGTACAATTTCTTCAACAGTAGTATTGTCATAGCCGTTTTCATAGAACAGCCGCCACGCAGTATTTATAATGCTGCTTTTAACAGCAGACGGTTTCTTCACTCAGATTCACCTCCAAAACCCTAACTTTATGATATTTTATCATAATTAAATAAACAAATCAAGCAAAATTCAAAAATAAAGAGTTTTTTACAATTTATATCATTTACCGCAAACAATATGTGCTATACTTTTTGAAACAAACTTGAAAGGATGTTTTGAACATGGCACATATAGAGGAAATCCTTCAAACTGAAATCAAATATAGCTGTGATGTTCTTGTCTGTGGCGGTGGATTTGCCGGTATTGCGGCAGCTCTTGCCGCAGCACGAAACGGTGCTAAGAACGTTATTCTTATCGAAAAGCAGTTTATGCTTGGCGGACTTGGAACAGCGGGACTTATTACAATATATCTCCCTCTGTGCGACGGCGAAGGACATCAGGCAAGCTTTGGAATTGCCGAGGAACTTCTTCGTCTATCTGTTAAATATGATCATGAGGATGACATGTCTCACGCTTATGCCTGGCTTGAAGGAGGCTCAATAGAGGAAAAAATTGCAAAACGCTTCAAAGTACGTTTCAATGCGCAAATGTTTGCCATGCTTGCCGAAAGACTTCTTATCGAAAGTGGCGTTAAAATTATTTACGGAACATCGGCAGTTTCTGTTTCCTCTGACGGGGATAAAATTGAGGCAGTTATTTGCGAAAACAAATCCGGACGCTTTGGAATAAATCTAAAGAGCGTTGTAGACTGTACAGGAGATGCCGACATCTGCCATTTATCTGGAGAAAACACCGCAATTTTTCAACAAAAAAATATACTTGCTGCTTGGTACTATTTTGCTAACAGCAATACAAATGGAGGCAGATACGATCTCAAAATGCAAGGCGCATCTGACACTCCCGAGAAATATAAAAAGGACGCAACCGAGCAAATCTCACAAAAAAGATACGTTGGTATTGACGGAGAAGAACTTTCCGAAATGGTTATTGATGCTCATGAAAAGATTCTTCAAAACATTTTCGAACGTCGAGATACAGGCGATCCTGACATAGTTCCTGCAACTATTGCAACGATTCCACAAATCAGAATGACGCGCCGCATTGACGGAGATTATGTCATGGACGACAGCGAAATCAGAAAACACTTTTATGACTCTGTCGGACTTTTCACAGATTGGCGAAAAAGGGGTCCTGTTTATGAGCTTCCCTTTTCAACCCTTCACGGAAGCAAAGTAAAAAACCTCATTTGTGCCGGTCGATGTATTTCGGTAACAGATGCAATGTGGGACATTACCCGTGTAATTCCCGTTTGTGCAGTCTCAGGAGAAGCGGCAGGAACTGCGGCGGCAATGTCTGACGATTTTTCAACAATTGACATAAAAGCTCTGCAGAATAAACTAATATCAAACGGCGTTAAGATTGAAATTGACTTTTAACGAAAGATTATAATTATGAAATACAAGCAGAATTTACATACGCACTCAACCTATTGTGACGGCAAAAACTCCCCGGAAGAAATTGTTAAAAAAGCTATTGATCTTGGCTTTGATACTATCGGCATTTCCTCACATTCCTATATGAGCTTTAATGGCGGAGGAATGCCGGAAGAAAATGCTTCTCTATATAAGAACGAAATGCATAAATTGCGCAAAAAATATAAAGATCAAATACTTGTTCTCTGCGGTCTTGAATTTGAAATGTATTCGGACGGAGTAAATCTTGATGGATATGACTATGTAATTGGCTCGTCGCACTATTTAAAAATCGATGGCAAAATTGTGGGTTTCGACAGAGCTTATGATTCATTCTCTGAGGTTATTGATAATTACTTTTCCGGAAATTCAATTGAATTTGCCAAAAAGTATTATGAGGATTTTTCACAACTTCAT
>JAZQKV010000095.1:0-2289 GCA_045542335.1 Eubacteriales bacterium | reverse complement strand
GTTGATGCTGTTTATTTTTGTCGTGATGCGAGCGGGGATCTTGTGCAGCAGTGCATAAGGAATCTCCTCAATGGTGGCACTCATAGCATCGGTGGTGTTCACGGCTCTTATAATCGCAGGCCATCCCTCGTATCTCTTGCCGTCCTTTACTCCAACACTCTTGAAATCAGGAACAGCTATAAAATACTGCCAAACGTGCTTTGCAAGTCCGCTCTTGTCAAATTCTTCACGCAAAATAGCATCTGCCTCACGGAGTGCCTCAAGTCTGTCACGAGTAATTGCACCAAGACAACGTACTCCAAGTCCGGGACCCGGGAATGGCTGACGATCTACCATGCCTGAGGGAAGTCCCAAAGCTCTGCCAACTTCTCTTACCTCATCCTTGTAAAGAAGTCTTACAGGCTCAACTAGCTCAAACTTCATGTCCTCGGGAAGTCCGCCTACATTGTGATGCGCCTTTACACCGTCACTTTCAAGTATGTCCGGATAGATTGTACCCTGTGCAAGAAAATCAATGTCCGTCAGCTTTCTTGCTTCTTCGTCAAATACAACTATAAATTCACCGCCGATTATCTTTCTCTTCTTTTCAGGCTCGCTTACTCCCTCAAGTTTCGAAAGGAATCTGTCAGTTGCATCTATGTAAATAAGATTTGCATCAAGTCCGTTCTTAAACACCTCTATAACCTGCTCACTTTCGCCCTTGCGCATAAGACCGTGGTTAACATGAACACACACCAACTGCTTACCGATTGCCTTGATAAGAAGTGCCGCAACTACCGATGAATCCACACCGCCGGAAAGAGCAAGAAGAACTTTCTTGTCACCGACCTGCTCCCTGATTTCCTTTACCTGCTCCGCAATAAATGCGTCTGCAAGCTCCTTTGTTGTTATTCTTGCCATACTTTCGGGACGTACATTGTTCTGCATAATATCATTCCTCCTATTTTAATTAACAAGCCATTTCTCTCCCACACACCGCAAACTTACTGTCTAGAATTCAGCTGTCGCCGTGAGGTATCCTTCAATATCATTGTTCAAGCCGACATTGAAGAAATTTATTGTAATATTATAGCACACTTTGATGAATTTTGCAATAGCAAAATTGTATATATTGAAAATTCTTATTGTAGATTTTCTCAACATTTTTGCAAAACTTCCTCTGTACAACTCAAATGTGCTGATTTCAAAGTGTTTCTTTAGAAACTTACTACATGTAAAAAACTCCATTATACTTCCATATATAATTCACTTTTCAACACACATAAAGATGAAAAAAGAGCGAAGACTTCTTATATTGAAGCCTTCGCCGTTGTGCATCAAAGAAGATGTTCTCTCTGCCATTCGGGACTCTCAGGATGAAGATATGCCGGCGCAATGTCAAAGACTGTCTTACAGCCGCTTGCCCCCTCCTTGTTAAGACGGTAAACTGCCCTTGCGTAGGCAACAATAACGCTCGAAGTAAATTCGGGGTTGGAGTCAAGCGTAATCTTATACTCAATTATGTGCTTATTCTCGCCGTTAAGCCCGGTCACTCCTGTGCGGAACACCATTCCTCCGTGAGGAAGCGCACTGTGCTTTTCTGCCATTTCCTCTTTTGTGATAAAGTTCACGGTTGTGTCGTAGTCGGCAAAATAGTTTGGCATTGTAACAATTGCCTTTTCAATTGCCGCCTTGTCTGCGCCCTCTTTTGCCACAACAAAACACTCTCTTGTGTGCTTCATTCGTGTGGTAAGCTCGGGATTCTCGCCACTTCTCACCCTTTCGAGTGCCGCTTCAACAGGCACAGTATATTGACGGGCATCCTCAACGCCTTCAATTCTCCTTATGGCATCGGAATGTCCCTGGCTCACGCCCTTTCCCCAAAATGTGTAATCATTTCCGTTGGGAAGTATTGCCTGACCGTAAAGTCTGTTAAGCGAAAACATTCCGGGGTCCCAGCCCACGGAAATCATTGCAACCTTGCCGCCCTGCTTTGCCGCCTTGTCTACATTTTCAAAATGTACAGGTATTTTAGCATGAGTATCAAAGCTGTCAATCACATTGAAATGCTTTGCCATTTCGGGCGTCTGCACAGGAAGATCTGTTGCACTTCCGCCGCACAGAATCATAACATCAATGTCATTTTTCATTTCAAGTGCCTTGTCAACATGGTAAACAGGTATATCTGTGCGTGTTTTGACACTTTCAGGCGATCTGCGTGTGAAAAGCGCAACAACCTCCATGTCTTTGCTGTTGTGAACTGCACTCTCAACGCCTCTGCCGAGATTACCGTAACCCATAATTCCAACT
>JAZQKV010000094.1:0-3106 GCA_045542335.1 Eubacteriales bacterium | reverse complement strand
TTAAATTTTTAAGTTTATCTCCCCGTCCGGCTTTAATCAAGGTAGATTTAAGGTTTTAATTTCTGATTATATTGATTATGTTGTTACTTTTTTCCGAGAGGGTAATCTTATGTGTTGTCTTTTTGCCGTCAGCGACAACTTCGACTTCATAGTCGCCGTAGAAGCCACGGAAAGAGGCTTTTCCGCCGTCGTCTGTGCCTGTTTCTGCCTCTGTATGCCATTCGTTATTGAAAAGGTCATTGAGGACATGGTATGCAGGCTTTTTGGACATATCAAAGCGCATAAGTCCGCCGTGATACTTATTTTCGCCTGCGGTCATATCGCCCTGCGGTGCAAAGGCGGCATAGCCGTCAACAAGATTCCAATAGATAAGTGCTTCCATGGCAGGATGGCTGAAGAAAACGCTGTAAACATTTTTAAGAAGCTCTGCCTGCACCTCTTCGTCGTCTGCGTTTGCAGAGTATGCAGGGATGGTCATTTCGGTTATCTGTATTTTTTTGCCGAGTGTTGCGTATGTATCAAGCACGTCGTAAAGGTGCTTGGGATTATAGCGGCACAACGCCATTTCTTCCTCTTTTTCAAGGGGGAAAAAGCTATGATACTGCATACCGATTGAATCAAGATGCGCAATTCCGTCCTGCAAAAGCTTCTCTATCTGTCTGTAATATGCACTTCTCTTATGCATATACTCGAGATGATCAAAGACATAATAATCGTTGATAATGAGGCGGTTTTTTGGAAAATAGCGGTCTGCCATGCGGAAGCTCCAATCGAGAAAATCTTCCTCAAAATAGAACTTTGTGCGGGGTGCGTTAAAACCCTGGAGAGTTTCGTTTGTGACTTCCCACGATGGAATTATGTCGGCGTATTTCTCGGCAAGCTGACGGAAGCGGTCGGCAAGCATGGCTTTTTGTGTATCGACGTCGACATATTTTGCCCATTCGGGGGTAAAGTTATCATAGTTGAGGCAATGGCACTTTGGCTCGATACCCTTTTCAAGGCAATAATTCACGCAGAGGTCTGTTGCGGGACGGCGGTAGATTTTGGGGCTGTCCACCGCAAATCTCGGCTTTCCTCTTTCTGGCTCAAGGTCGCTCCAATAAAACGGAATGGTTGCGAGGTTAAACTCTTTAGCAAAACATTCTCTGTATTCCTTATTCTTTTCTTCGCACTCAAACTCGTCGAGCATAAAGATGTTTGCACCATATTTGAACTCATGTGTCTTCTGTACAGCGGAAATTTTCGCTCCTTTGATGGGAGATCCGTCTGCATTTTTAACTGTTATTTTTGCATCTCCCTTTCTGTAAAGCTCGATTCCGCTTTTCACACGGGTGTCCATATAATCCTTTTGCTCATTGAAATATTTAAGAGCTGTGTCTTTTCTTGCCATTGTCATTCTCCTTTTCTAAAATTACAGCGAAATTGTTATATTATTTTTATTATACTTTGAAAGGCTGATGCTCTTGGTAAACTTTCTGTCACCTGCGATTATTTCTACGTCGTAGTCGCCGTAGAAGCCGCGGAAGCTGAACTTTCCGTTCTTATCGCTCTGTGCTTCGCCCTCAGTTTTCCACTCTTTATGAACAAGGTCCATCAGCTTATAGTATGCCTTTTTGGGTGTCATATCAAAGTTTACAAGTCCGCCCCAATACACGTTTTCGCCGGCGGTCATGTCGCCGGGTTCTGCTCTGTGTGCGTAGCCGTCAACGAGATTCCAATAGATTATTGCCTGCATGGCAGGATGTGAAAACCATATTCTGTAAAGCTTATCAAGCACCTCTGCCTGATAGTCCTCGTCTTCGGGGGCATTGCCCTTGGCAGGGAGAGTGACTTCGGTGACCTGAAGCTCTCTTGCAAGCTTTGAGTAGTAGTCCATCTGTGCATAGAGATATTCGGGATTGAAAATAAAGCGTGTGTTCTGATATTCATCGGGATTATAGCTCCAGATGTGATACTGCATACCTATTTTATCTATGCGGCATCCCTTTGAAATGGCATCCTTGATGAGAAGGTAATACTCCTGTCTGTCGGGACAGCTTTTCTTTGCCGACCACCAGCAGATGTCAGGACCTTCGTTAATGATGAGGTTATTGTTGTGGAAATACTTTTCGGCGGTCTTGTAGCTCCATTCAAGGTAATCGGGTTCAAGATAGAAAGGAGATGCAAGGGTCTTATCCCACCAATGCTCGTTTGTGACCTCGATGTCGGGAATGATGTGGGCATAACGCTCGGCAATTTCCTTCATGTGTGCCTCAAGCATTTTCTTCTGTTCGGGAACGGAGGCACTTCTGTACCAATCGGGTCCGAAAATATCATAATTGAGGCAATGAAGCTTTGGCTCGATGCCGTTTTTATGGCAGAAATCGATGCAAAGGTCAGGTGCGGGACGGCGGTAAACCTTGGGACTGTCTGCGGCATACCTGGGGCTTCCCTTTACGGGTTCAAGGTCTTTCCAATAGAAAGGCACAGTTGCAAGATTAAAGGCGTCAGCGAAAAGACGCTTATATTCGGCGTTTTTTTTGGGTGTTTCAAGCTCATCAATCATAAAGCAATTTGCGCCGAACTTGAACTCATGCTTTTTGTGGGTAAACTTAATCTTTGCGCCCTCAAAAAGCTTTCCGTCAACTTTTACGGTTACATTTGCCCTGCCCTTACGGTAGGTTTCGATGCCGTAGTTTATGCGGGCGTTCATTTCTTGCGCCTGATTGGTAAAATCCTCAAAAATTCTTTCTGTATCTCTTTTCATGGTTATTCTCCTTGGTAATCAAATGTTATTGTGGGTTGTCACAAAGGATGTTTCTGAAAGATAGGTGGGCAAGTACTTTACTCTCAACTCTGTGACACACTCCGCAGGCTTGTGGTCAAGTTTGCGAAGCAAGTGCCTACTTCATTGAGTGACACTTTTGGCACAAACCGCAGGTTTGTGGACAAGTTTGCGAAGTAAGTGCCTACCTCATTGAGTGGCACTTTTGGCACAAACCGCAGGTTTGTGGACAAGTTTGCGAAGCAAGTGCCTACTTCATTGAGCGGCACTTTTGGCACAAACCGCAGGTTTGTGGACAAGTTTGCGAAGTAAGTGCCTACCTCATTGAGTGGCACTTTTGGC
>JAZQKV010000093.1:0-28072 GCA_045542335.1 Eubacteriales bacterium | reverse complement strand
AGTACGAAGCGGTGAGGATAACAAAGATGTTACCGAGCAGTATATTGACATTGAGGCAAGACTCGAGTCTGCGCAGATAAGAGAGGAAAGAGTAATCGTTCTTCTTGAGAATGCAGCAAATCTTGACGATGTTCTCGCACTTGAACGAGAACTCTCCGACATCAGATATGAGATTGAATCGATGACAGGTAGCCTCAGAAAGCTTGATTCTTTGGTCAGCTTTGCAACATTCAATCTGACAATTGAGGAGGTTGTAGAGTATCGTGCACCGATAACTGTTCCCAAAACCTTCTCTGAAAGACTTTCGCAGAATTTCAAAGATGGATGGCGTGATTTTGTTGTATTTTGGCAAAACGTTGTAATTGCGCTTTCGTATAATGTGTTTACAATTATCGTATGGGCTATTATAATTGTTTTTGCGGTGATAGTAATTTCTGCATTGAGAAAGAGAAACAGTAAGATTAAAGAAAAGAAGCGACTTGCATACATTGAACGTGCGAACATGCTAAATAAAGAAAGTGAAGCTGTTTCACAATTGACCGAGAACTCTGATAAGGAATAAAAATGTGCCCGGAGCTTTTATTAGCTTCGGGCATTATATTTTAATTGAAAAGCGTAAATAAAGCAATTGCAAGTGCTATACCAAGCAAAGAACCCATGAAAACCTCAAGCGGGGTGTGACCAATAAGCTCTTTGAGATCCTTTTGAAAATATACGGGTTTCTTCTCCATAATGTCAGCTATCATCCTGTTAAGAATTCTTGCCTGTTTTCCTGTTTCACGTCTTACACCTGCCGCATCGTACATCACGATTATTCCAAACACGAAACAAAGAGCAAACAATGTGGAATCAAATCCGTGATCAAGACCCACACAAGTTGCAAGCGCGCATACGGATGAAGAATGAGAACTAGGCATACCACCGGATGAAGTTAATTTTCTGAAATCAATCTTTTTTTGCGAGAAAAGTGTTGTGAAAAATTTGATTAACTGTGCAATCAGCCACGAAATGAATGAGATAACAATATATTGATTATGTACAAGTTCTGAAAAAAATTTCATAGGTATTTTCCTTTAATTCTCTCTTTCAATGATAAACTGAGCAAGCTCACATAATGTGTTCGATGCTATTTGACCAAACTCATCATTTAAAACAGATTTTGCAAGCTCTACATGATGCTTCGCAAGCCTCTTTGCTTCATCGATGCCGAAAAGTGTAACATAGGTGGTTTTTCCGCAACGCTCATCACTGCCCGTTGATTTGCCAAGCTTTGCCTTATTACCAACAACATCAAGAATATCGTCAATTATCTGAAAAGCAATTCCGATTTCTTTTGCGTAAACGCAGGCAGCGGTGAAACGAGAATCACCCTCAAATACACCGGCCGAAATGCATCCGAGAATACACGCTGCACTTATGAGAGCCCCGGTCTTTTTTGAATGAAGAAGGAAAAGACGCTCTGCGTCAACAGGTAACCCCTCGCTGTCAAGGTCAATTTGCTGACCTCCTGCCATTCCAAGGACGCCTGCAAGTTTTGAAAGCGTTTTAATTGCTTCAATATTTTGTGTATGTGAAAGAGGAGCCGAAGCAATCACACCGAATGCCTGTGTTAAGAGCGAATCACCTGCAAGAAGTGCGGTTGCATCGCCAAAAACTTTGTGATTTGTAGGGCGTCCGCGACGCATATCATCATCATCCATGCATGGAAGGTCATCATGAATAAGGGAATAGGTATGCACCATTTCAAGCGCAACGCTGTAATTCAGAGCAACTCTGCTGTTTTTTCCGCAGATAGCGGCAAATTGCATTGCGAGAAAGGGTCTGATTCTTTTTCCTCCGGCAAGAAGACTATATTCCATGGAGTCAACAAGCGGATTAAGCTCATCGCACCATAGAGAGTCTTCTTTCAGACTTATGAAGAAGTCTTCTATGCCTTTCTGTGTGAGATCGGAGCAGTGAATCATCATTTCTGAAATAGTTGTTTCGGTCATATTTACACCTCATAAATAGGTTGATTATGCAGGGTTACGAATCAATTTCTGATTCTGTCAGAATTTTGATTTTAGCTTGTGCTTCATTTAACACACTATTGCAATGCTTGACAAGACCAATGCCTTCCTCAAAAAGAGAGAGAGATTCATCGAGCGTGGCGCTACCATTTTCAAGCATATTAGTTATTTCATCAAGACGCTTCATTGCTTGTTCAAAAGAAACATTGTTCTTCTTTTCGCTTTTTTTTGCAGGCATAAGAACCTCCGAAACTTAAATCTTATTCTTTGAAATTTGGGTGACAGTGGCGCTGATTTTGCCATCTGAAAGAGCCAATGTGAGATTATCTCCGGTAGAAACGCTTCCGACACTTGTAATGACTTTGGCACCGTCAAAAACTGCTGCATAACCTCTTGAAAGAATTGACAAAGGGTTGAGAGCAGAAAGCTGTGATGCTTTGGAGTTAAGCTGTTCTTCACGCGTTTTTAATATGTCTGTTGAGACATTTTCGAACCTTGAAAAACAATGTTCAAACTTGTTGCTTGATGCTTCTGAAGTCTTTGACATTGCAAAAGAGAGCCTGTCGCTGTATCTGTCAATGGCAATTCGAAGCTCGTTTGTATAATTAAGAGGGGTTGAATAAACACGATTTGTGGCGGTTGCTGTCAGCTTTTGCTTAGCTAAACTGACTTTTGCATTTAGAGAGCTGATTAAAGCAGACTCATACGCAGAAAGCAGGTCAAAAAGTTCGCTTTTATCCGGAACCGCAATTTCAGCAGCAGCTGAAGGTGTTGGAGCTCTCATATCGCTTACAAAATCGCATATGGTGAAATCTGTTTCATGACCCACAGCGGAAATTACGGGAGTTTTGCATTTTGAAATAGTTCTTGCAAGCATTTCGTCATTAAATGCCCATAAATCCTCAAATGAGCCACCGCCACGACCGATAATAATTGTATCGACTTTTCCATCAAAATATTTGATGCCTGAAATCAGTTCTTTTGGTGCGCCAAATCCCTGAACAAGAACCGGATATAGCTGTAAATTACAAATCGGATAACGACGAGAAATAATGTTAAGCATATCTTGAATTGCGGCACCCGTTGGAGAGGTTACAATTCCAATTGTTTTGGGATAGCGGGGGACAGGTAACTTTCGTTCGTCGGAAAATAATCCCTCTTTTTCAAGCTTATCTTTTAGCTGCTCATATGCGAGATATAAGTCACCGATACCATCGGGTATCAACTCTTCACAATACAGTTGATATATTCCGTCACGAGGATAAACAGAAATCCTTCCTCTTGCGGTTACAGACATTCCATTCTGAGGTTCAAAATGAACATACTCAGCATATGTCCTGAACATCACAGCCTTCAAAACAGAATCTTTGTCTTTGAGCGTAAAGTAGTAATGACCGCTTTTGTAGTGGTTGGTGAAATTGGATATTTCGCCCTTAACGCATATTTCTGAAAAAGCAGGAACAGAATCAATAAAGCTCTTTATATATTCATTTATTTGCGAAACGGAGAGAGTAATCATTTGTCTCTTGTCCTCCATAAATCAGCGCAAAGACAAGCAATGCCAAAAGCATTATCACATGAATACTTCGGGATAGCAAAGCTTACATTTTCAAGAGTTGAAAGTTCATTACGTATCAGGCTATTTGACATTACGCCACCTGCAAAACAAACCGGAAGCTTCCCGTGTATTTCTCGTACTTGCTCACAAGATGTTTTCAGAACACGTGCGATGTAGGAAAATACAAATCTTGAAATGTCCTCGGCAGTTTCACCATTTCTTATACGCTTTTTTGCCAAATTTTCAAGACCTGAAAGATTGGCAAATCCATTTTTAACAGAGATTTTTAAATCTGCTTTAGAAAACACAGCATTACTTTTCTGTGAAAGTTCATCCATATGCTTTCCGCATGGGAACTTTAAGCCTAAGGCAACCCCTGTCCTGTCTATTGCCTGACCTGCATTCAAGTCATTTGTGCCGCCGACAATATCGCAAGAATATGAAACGTCGTTTTTTTGAGTCAACAGAATCTCCGTTGTACCGCCAGAAACATGGAAAGAAATAAATCTGTCGTTAAACAAGCTTGAATTACCACACGTTTCCACAGCCGCCTTTATATGACCTGCCTGATGTGAGAACTCATAATATTCAGCATTAAGACAATGAGAAACACCGCTTGCGTAAGATACACCGGCAAGAAAACACGGCATATATGACCCATCTTTGTCACGAGGACGTGTCGAACAACCAACTGCAACAATTTTGCCTGTTTCCTTGCTGACTTTTGAGAAAAGTTCGGATGAAAGCTCCGGTAAAGCTTTTGTGTGATGAAACAATGCATCACTTTGCCTGAGCCCAACGGCATTTTCACCAACAGGAAGCAATCTTCTTTCTTCGCTGATAACTCTTTTGTTACAGTCAACCACGCAGAGACTTGTTGTATAGTTGCTCGTGTCTATGCCAAGAAAAAGGGGAGACGCATCAGTTTTCATTGTTTTCTTTTTCAGTTAATGCTTCTATATCATCTTTGTCACTAATTTCTTCTGCAACTTTTCCGAGAATACCGTTTACAAAAGAAAAACCGTTTTCATGGTCAAACTTTTTCGCAAGTTCAACTGCTTCATTAGCGGAAACTTTGACAGGAATATCATCCATATAAAGCATTTCAAAAATTGCCAGACGCAAAATTGCTCGGGAAATTCTAGAAATTCTGTCCGGTTTCCAGTTTTCTGAAACTTTTTCGATATAAGCATCAAGTTCTTCAGCTTTTTGAATTGCTCCGTAGAATACTGTTGAAATGTATTCATCGTTTCTTATTTCATCAACTGAAATATCGCCGCCTTTTTCAGGAAAACATTTAAGATAAAGCTTTAATATTTCATCAGAATCTTCGCCTGCATTGAAGCTGTAATCAAAGAGCAGACAAAGAGCAACTTCTCTCGCATCACGTCTTTTCATATTGTACCTCTTATGATGATATTATTTATTTTCAAAGAACCTCTTTCTCATTTCGTCTATTTCATCGAGAAATGAGCTGATTTCAAATAACTCTCCTCTGAACATTGGACGCTCAAGTAAAAGTCGTATTGCTCTTATCATGGCGCGTCTGAAGCCTGCTGATGGTCTGTAGCCCTTACCCTTTAAGAGCGGACAACTGATCATGGCTCTTGGGTCAGGTTTGATTTTTATCATAATTCTGCCCTCGGGCAATTGTTTAAGTGAAGCGTAGTAAGGATATATTCTGCAAGCAAATGGGCGCATTTCTCGATTGCATTTTCCCTGGCAGACAACACAGTCAGTTCCACTTTCGCTTTTAGTGAACTGATAACCGACCTGCCCTTGTAGAATCTGTTTCTCACCGGGGAGAAGCCACATTCCCATTGTTTCTTCACTACTTGTCGCATTGTCTGAGCAACATATTGCTCCACAAAGCTTTCCGCAATCAAATTTAACAGGCGTTACTTCATCAAGGTAGGAATAAGCCTCCAAAAGCAATTCGCCGTCAGTAAATTCATTATAATTCATGACAATTATTTTTGAAGAAGATGAACAGCAAAACCGCCGAGATCACCGTCAATGTACACTGCTTTGTAATTGCCCTTTGCATCTATCTTTTTGCTTGATTCGATAAATTTAACGCCCTTTGTCTTGAGATAAGCTTCAGCACGTTTGATATTGTTTGTTTGAACTGCAATGTGACCATGTTCACCATACCAAGGCTGATTCATAATCTCAATTCCCTTATCAATAATGAAGCCTGCTCCTGTTGCACTGAGGTCAAAGGGGTTGAATGCCGCTGCGACTTTGGCTGCGCCTTCGTCGTTACCGGCGTTTATGCCAACATGGACAATCTTAAAGCCGTGCATAAGCTTAACAGCGTTTGCAGTAGCCGCCTTGATGCCATCAAAATTGCCTTCTTTAACATCCTTTGCGCCGCACATGAAAGAGCCTCCGCATCCGAGAACGCAGTCGAGTGCAAGATAGTCAAGAATGTTTTTCTCATTGATTCCACCTGTGGGCATGAATTTAACATTCTTATAGGGCGCGGAAATAGCCTTAAGAGCAGCAACGCCGCCATTTGCCTCTGCCGGGAAGAATTTAACAACATCAAGTCCAAGCTCAAGAGCTGTTTCGATATTGGAGGGATTTGCAGTACCGGGCACAATGTCAACCCCAATATCCTGGCAATGCTTAACAATGTTGGGGTTGATGCCGGGGCTTACAATAAAGGAGGCACCGCAAGCCTTTGCGGTATTTGCCTGCTCCTTTGTAAGAACTGTTCCTGCACCCAAAAGCATTTCAGGGTATGCATCCTTGATTCTTTTGATAGCCTCAGCCGCTGCATCAGTTCTGAATGTTACCTCTGCTGCAGGAAGTCCACCTTCCCAGAGTGCTTTTGCAAGCGGCACAGCGTCTTTTGCATCATCAATTACAATTACGGGAATAATTCCGGTTTCAAATATTTTTTTAGCTGTTTCGTTCATGTATGTTTCTCCGTTTCTACCGCAATGCGGTTGTTTTATATATCACAGCGGTGCAAGATACAAGCTAACGCTGTTATATTCGTCATTTGAACTTTTTAAAGCAAAATATCAGTTTCGGGACGGTATTTTCTTACAGGTTTTGGCTCAAGCTTCAGAAGATCCGGACTAAACTTTTTACAAGAATCAGTGTCACTTACAAATTTAAGCTTTCCTCTTTTGCAAATAAAACTTTCAGTTAGTTCAACCCTTATGCAGTGCTCACAATAAATGCAGATACAGGGAATTTCATCATCTCGAAACAACTCTGAAAGTAAATCTTTCATTATTCGCTTTCACCATCTTTCACTTAAATTCTCTGTATAATACTACAAAATAACCCACTTTAAATTATTTTACCACATATATGTAAACAAAACAACAAGTGTTATAAAACATTTATTTTAACATTGACATTTGCCAAACAAAAAGCTGCCAAAGCCAAATGCTCTGACAGCTTTTACACAGAAAATTATATTAAAATTCGGTTTCTTCGTAGTTTCCAAGGAAGAAGAAATTCTGGAGTTCGTTTTCAAGCATTGCAAGAAGTCCTCTTACCTCGGGCTTGGATACATTGCCAACAAAGTCGAGATAGAAACTGTATTCGAAAGTTCCGCCCTCAACTGCGCGGGATTCAATCTTTGTAAGGTTGAGACCGAGAGCTGCAAAGCTTGAAAGAAGCATTGCAAGAGAACCCTTGGAGTGGGGAAGACTGAACACAAGGCTGATTTTTGTTGCACCGGCATCATTGCAAGGGTTTTTAGAAAGAGCAATGAAACGTGTTGTATTGTTATCGTCGTCCTGAATGCCTTTTTTGAGAATTTTAAGACCATATGTCTGTGCAGCTTTTTCGGAACAAATTGCCGCCTTTTTAGGGTCTTCAAGACCGGCAACCATTCTTGCGGCAGCAGCAGTGTTGTACATGGGGATACGTCTTGAGTCAGGAAGCTTTTCGTCGAGGAAGCCTTTACACTGACCAAGTGCCTGCATATGAGAGTAAATCTCCGAAACACTCTCAAGGTAAACGTCATCGCTGTTTACGCCAACAAGGCAATGTTCAACTCTGTATTTGATTGCCTTTGCAATATAGAGCTTTTCTTTCATAATGAGGTCGTAAACATCATTTACCGAGCCCTCTTTGGAGTTTTCAACAGGAAGAACTCCGTAATCAACATCACCGTTCTTGATTTTCTCTGCAAGCTCGCTCTTTGTTTCACAGAAAACTATTTCACAGTCAGGGAGCATCGCCATAGCTGCTTCGTGCGCAAACGCACCTTTAACGCCCTGCACTGCAACTTTAGGATTCTTCTTAAGAGGCTCGGCAACGCTGTCTTCCGGGATAGTCTTGTTCATTACAGTATACTGATAGAGTCTTGATGCGTTCATTATGTTGCGGAAAATGTTGTCAATCCCCTCTGAGAATCCGTTTATACCGCTGTTTTCAACTGCTTTGGCTGCAACAGCATCTTCGCGTGCTTTGTCAAGAACAGGTGTCCCTGATGCTTTCTTTGCTTCAGCAACCTTTGCAACAGTTGTGATTCTTTTGCCGAGGAGTTCAGCAAGCTCTTTGTCAATAATGTCAATCTGATTTCTGAGTTCGGTGAGATTATTCTGTGTTTCCATGTTTACCTCCGGAGGTTTTACCTCATTATATTTGTGAGCTTTAATTTAAATAAGTTTACTTGCGTTAGTTGAAAGAAGCGTGTCAAGCATCGCAATTGCCGCCGCAGATTCAACAACAACAGATGCTCTTGAAACTATGCACGGGTCGTGTCTTCCGTAGATTTCAAGAATTGTGTTTTGTGAGCCATCGCGTGAAACGCTTGCTTGAGCTTGAGCAATTGAAGGTGTGGGCTTTATTGCGGCTCTGAAAATTATAGGCATACCATTTGTAATACCGCCCTGAATACCACCACTGAAATTGGTAACTGTTTCTATTTTTTTATTTTTAAGCGTTAAAGCATCGTTGACTTGGCTTGCGAGTTTTTCACACATTTCAAAACCACCGCCAAATTCAATTCCTTTTACAGCAGGAATACCGAAGCAAAGCGAAGCAATATTACCTTCAAGTGTTTCAAGCATCGGGTTTCCAATGCCGGCTTGTGCACCAAGTATTGCACATTCAATTGTGCCACCAACGCTGTCAAGAGACATTCTTGCTTTGTTAATTTCTTCAGTCATGTTTTCTTTTGCACTCTTGTTGATAACAGGGAAACCTTCAGCTTTTAGAGTTGAAATAGTTTCACTGTCCATGTTATCAGCAAGGCAATCATCTTTTATTCCGTGAATGCTCGCAACGTGTGACACAATTGAAATACCTTTTTGCCTGAGAATACATTCTGCAAGTGCTCCTGCAAAAACAAGCGGCGTTGTAAGTCTTCCCGAAAAATGACCGCCACCTCTTATATCTTCAAATCCACTGTACCTTATTGACGCTGGGTAATCTGCGTGAGAAGGGCGAAAAGCAGGGAGGTTGTAGTCTTTACTGTGGGTGTTAGAGTTTTCAAATATAGCACAAATTGGAGTTCCGCAGGTAATGCCGTCGATTATACCTGATAAAATCTTTGGAGTGTCGCTTTCGATTCTTGAAGTTGTGGTTCCGTCTTTTCTTGCGCGACGTCTTTCGAGTTGAGAAATAATAAAGTCATTATCAACCGCCACTCCTGATGGAATACCATCAATCACAACGCCGATTCCGTTTCCGTGTGACTCTCCAAAAATTGAGATTTTAAAATTTTTACCCCATGTCGATGCCATTGAATACACCTCCGATTTCTTTAAAATCATTATAAAAAGCAGGATATGATTTGCCAACGCAAGTTGGATTTGTCAAAATGACTTTTTCTTCGCATCCCAAACTTGCAACAGCACACATCATAGCAATTCTGTGATCACCAAAACTGTCTGCTTTGCCGCCTGATAGCTTAGCTTTTCCGTTCACAATTATTTTGTCACTATCAAAACGAATTTCTGCGCCTATATTAGAAAGAGTTTCCACGATTGCTGCAATTCTATCACTTTCTTTGAATCTTAATCGCTCAACGCCTGAAATTTCTGTTATTCCGTCCGCAAAAGCCGCAACAGCTGCAATTATAGGGACAAGATCCGGGATGTCCTGCGCACAAAGCTTTATACCACAAAGTTTATTCTTTGCGACCCTTATAGAATTGTTTGATATTTCGTAAACGTTTGCTCCGAATTTCTTCAGAACCTCAGCAATTTCTCTGTCGCCTTGAACAGAGCTGTTGTTAAGTCCAAAAACTTCAACATCGCCAAAGAGTGCACCTGCACAAAGTGTGAACGCTGCCCCTGACCAGTCGCCCTCAGCCATATGATTTCCGCTTCTGTAATGGCCTTCAACAGTAATCACATTTCTTTTTATATCAAACTCACAATTGATGCCATATGAGCGCATAACCTCAAGAGTAATCTGAACATATCCGACAGAGGTGAGGACTCCGTCGATGATAATTGTGACTTTACGATTCATGAGAGGAGCGGCAAGAAGCACGCCTGTTATATATTGCGAGCTGACGTCGCCCTTGAGCTTGAATGTTTCGGAAATAAGCTTGCCACTACATTTAAAGAACTCGGAATCTTGTGAAGTGGTTACGGATAATCCATGGTTTCCAAACAGCTTTATGTACTCATCCATTGGGCGCATAGGAAGTCGCCCTTTGCCTTTAAGAACAAAGTTGCAACCGAGAGCCGCTGCAACAGGAGCAATGAATCGGGCAGTCGAGCCTGATTCTCCGCAATTGAGTATAGCTGTTTTGGTATACTTACACGGAAATATCGTCAAGCGTCTTCCATCAATACTAAATCCTCCGCCAAGTGAAGAAATCACGGAAAGAGTTGCCTCAGTGTCGGCACATGCAACATAACCGTCAATTACGCAATTTCCGTCAGAAAGGGCCGCACATATTATCTGCCTGTGAAGAACACTTTTAGATTTAGGCGCTTCAATTCTGCCTTTAATTGCGCCTTGCGCACCAAGTTCATAGGCAATCAAATTTGAAATTTCCATTATCATTAAACTCCAAAATATTTTGCGGCACAGGAATCAAGATTCATTTTCTTAATGAAATAGTTTCCTATTTCGCTTATAAGAACGAAATTTATGTTACCGCTTCCTGCTTTTTTATCATGCTTAATCCCATCAAAAAGCTCTTTCACGCCATACTTGGGGTCACAAACCGGGAGAGAATACTTATTAAGTAGAGACGCAAGTCTGTCTGATGTGCCAACTGCTGTTTCGCCGTTTTGCTCTCCACCTTTTGCAGCAATAACCATTCCGATTCCAACAGCTTCACCATGGGAAATATCTTTGAAATTATAGCTTTTTTCAAGAGAGTGTCCGAAAGTATGTCCAAAATTCAGTGCCATTCTTGGTCCGCTTTCAAATTCATCTTCTTCGACAAATTTTCTCTTGGTGTCAACGCTTCTTGCAACTATCTCATCAATTCCATCATAAAGGTTTGAAGAAGTTCTTGCTTCGAGAATCTCAAATAGCTCTTTATCGCAAATGCAACCATATTTTATAACTTCAGCCATGCCGTCTCTCATGTATTTGTCAGGCAACGTTTTAAGAACATCAACATCGCAGATAACAAGAGATGGCTGATGAAAAGCGCCAACGAGGTTTTTGCCTTCAGGCATATCTACCGCTGTTTTTCCACCAACGGAAGAGTCAACCATTGCAAGCAAAGATGTGGGAATCTGTACAAATTTAATGCCTCTCATGTAAATTGCAGCGCAGAATCCGCAAACATCTCCGCAAACTCCGCCGCCAAGAGCAATTGCAATATCTTTTCTTGAAAGTTTCGCTTGTGCCATGTCTGAAAGAATTGATTCTACAGTTGAAAGCCTTTTACTTTCTTCACCTGCAGGATAAACATGCGAAAACACTTCATATCCGTTTTGTTCGAGAGAAGCTTTGACGGTATTTAAATACAGCGGTGCAACGTTCGTGTCGCAAAGAATAAACGCCTTAGTTGAAGGGAGAGTTTCCTTAATTAACTTCCCGGCCTCGCAAAGAATACCGCTTGATATAAGAATATCATATTTTCCTGAGGCATTAACACTGATTTTTTTCATGATATGAAATACTCCAATCGTGCACTTGATTATTTTTTGTTTTTGCCTCTACATTCGTCAATATGACGTTTGTGAGCATCTGCCGCTGCAAGTTTTTCGGAAAGTGCTTTTATATCGCCGTCGGCAATCAATTTTTTATAATTTTCAAGTGAATTTATCAGTCCGTTAAGGATTTTTACAATATTATCCTTGTTAGTACAGAAAATTTCACTCCACATTTCAGCATTCAGAGTTGCAACTCTTGTTATATCCTCAAAGCTTCCACCGCAGAAACCATAATGGTCTCCGAAAAGCTCATTTTCGATATAAGATGGGGCAATTATGTGAGGAAGCTCTGATGTGTATGCAATGATTTCATCATGTCGTTCAGGGGTTGTTATCACAATATTTCCTGCACCTACACATCTTGCCATGTCAAGTAGGATTTTTGGAACGCTGTCTTCCGATTCGTTTTTATCAAAAGGAGTGAAAATCCAGTTTCCACCTACAAAAAGGTCTTCGGTTGAGGCGTCATAGCCGCTTACTTCTCGCCCTCTCATAGGGTGGGAACCACAGAAATTGATTTTCAACTTCTGTGCAGCATTGCAAATCTCGGTTTTAAGACCGCAAAGGTCGGTTACAACGCAATTCTTTTTGAAGTATGAGCAATTGTTTTTAAGAAATTCTGCGGCTATTTCGGGGTAAAGCGCAACAACAACGATATCTGCGTCACACAAAACTTCAAGACCAACTCTGTCCGCAACCTTTTCTGATAGCGCTTTTTGCTCAACATACTTGTTGATGTCGTGACCATAAACCTGGCATTTGGCATATTTTTTCAACGCCTTAGCTAGAGATGCTCCCATCAAACCAAGGCCTGCAATAAATACTGTCTTTCCCGACAGGGATTTTGAAAATCTGTTCATATCATTTATCAAAGGGTTTTGCCTTCGATTTCAGCATATCTCTTGAGGTCAGTCATAATACCGTCGAACATAAGAGGAGTGATAGACTGTGCTCCGTCGGAGAGAGCTTTTTTGGGATTGTTGTGTACTTCAATCATGATGCCGTCACAACCTGCAACAATTCCTGCTTTAGCAAGGGGTTCAACAAGCCAGGTGATACCGGCTGCGTGGCTCGGGTCAACAACTACTGGAAGATGGCTGAGTCTCTTAAGAACAGGTACAGCTGTAATATCAAGTGTGTTCCTTGTGAAAGTTTCGTATGTTCTGATACCTCTTTCACAAAGAATAACCTGTTCGTTACCGCCTGCCATTATATATTCTGCCGACATGAGAAATTCTTCAATTGTATTTGCAAGACCTCTCTTGAGAAGTATAGGCTTGTTGAGTTTACCAACTTCCTTAAGAAGCTCAAAGTTCTGCATATTTCTCGCACCAATCTGAATTATGTCAACGTCCTCAAAAAACTTGAGTTGACTTTCGCTCATTACTTCTGAAACAATAGGGAGTCCTGTTGCTTCTTTAGCCTTCAGAAGAAGCTCAATACCATCTGCTCTGAGTCCCTGGAAGGAGTAAGGGGAGGTTCTGGGTTTGAATGCGCCGCCTCTGAGAAGAGTCGCACCGGAGGCCTTTACCGCACGTGCTACTTCAATTATCTGCTCCTCGGATTCGACAGAGCAGGGGCCTGCCATAACGGCAATATGTTTTCCACCGATTTTTGTTCCGTTTTCAAGAGTAATAACAGTATCTTCAGGCTTGAATTTTCTGTTAGCTTTTTTAAATGGATCCTGGACTCTTGTAACTCTTTCAACAGCTTCATAAGCCATAAGCTCATCGGGATCAATAACCTTTGTGTCGCCAACAAGACCGACAACGGTTGCGGAAGCACCCTCGGAAATGTGAAGTTCAATATTCACAAGGGAATTAAGCTTTTCCATTATTTCATTCTTGTGTTCGGGTGTTGCGTTTCCTTTAATTACGATAATCATGATTCATTAATTCCTTTCAAATATAATACTAAGTAAAACAAAAAAATGTGGGAATCATAACGACTCCCACAAATCTAAACAAATAAATATTGCAACAATACAATATAACATCTCGCTTAAATACAAAACTGTGACAGCCGACGATTTTTTGCATGACAAAAGTGACGGAAGTAATAAAAAAATCCGTCAAAGTAAAAGCTTATAAATCGTGCGTCAATGTTGTGTATAAGCATTTGATTTCCTTTCTGTACCGAATGTACGATACAAAATAAAGTCAAGTTAATTAACTTGTGAGTGATTATACCACAAGATATTGTGGTTGTCAAGGGTTTCGCCTGAAAAATCAATTTGTTTTTACATTTATTTAAAAAAATATGCGATAATTTTCGAGATTTACCAAAATCAAGTTATTATAATTTGTTGATTCAATCAGAGTGAAAAAGCAACGACTATATTTCATGTTGTTGCTTTAGTTCACTTATTCAGCATCAACTTCAAACCAGAATACACTTCCTTCACCGAGAGTGCTAGTAACACCATAGTCAGCATTGTGTAGTTCAAGTAAGGACTTCACTATGGAAAGACCAAGTCCTGTGCCGGTCTGTCCACGTTTGTGTGTTTTGTCTACTTTGTAATACCTGTCCCAAATATAAGGTAAATCTTCTTTTGCAATGCCAACACCTGTGTCAATAACTTCAATTCGGATGCGTTTTCCGTTCTTAATCTGCCTTATGACAACTTTCTTTTCATTTCCCGAATAGTTAATTGCATTGTTGAGAAGATTGCAAATAACCTGCGAGATTCTGTTTTCATCTGCATTTATATAAACATCGTCATCATAATCAAAGTGGAAACTGAAACCTTCCGCAGAAACCATTTTTTCATATCTTGAAACAATTCCGATAATGCTGTCGGTCAGGTTGTAGGTGTCCTTCTTAAATGGAATTGTTCCTGCCTGAAGTTTAGAATTGTCAAGAAGGTCGTTTACAAGCGAGGAAAGGCGTGCAGATTCATCAATAATAACCTGAACATTCTCAGGAGTGTTTTCACCGGGAATATCCCGTATAACCTCTGCAAAACCGATAATCATGGTAAGCGGTGTGCGCAGGTCGTGTGAAACATTCGCAAGGAGTTCACGTCTTAAATTTTCGACTCTTGAAAGCTCAACCGCTGTAACGTTAAGCGTGTCATTAAGCTGCGCAATTTCTTTATAGCTATCGCCCTTAAATTTGACGGAATAGTCGCCTTTAGAAAGCTGCTTTGCTGTGTTGTTAATCTTACGGATTGGTCGAGTGATGAATGTTGAAACACACAAAGCTATTATCAAAGAAAGTATTATCATCACGACTGCAACAATTCCAAATATCGAGGAAAGCGTTTCGACAGTTGCGCTTACGGGCGTAAGAAGGGATTCAATCATAATTAAACCTGTGTTTCCGTCGGAAAGTGTTATCATCTTTGAATATACAAGAGAACGACTTGGCGGCGTGTGATGGTGGATTGCGCCAAGAAGCTCATTCTTTTTCTCTTCAAATTCTCCGAAATCTCTTTGGTCTTCAGGCTTTTGAGTGAATCCATAATTAAAATTCTCTTTTGCCCAACGCCTTAATCCGCCTCCGAAAGTAACATATACTGAGCTTGCAGCACCACCCGGAGTATTCGCTACGTCGTCAAAAATGACAGACATTTCATATTTTTCACCACTTGTAAGCTGGCTTCTGAGGTCAGAAAGCTTACTCATTGGCATTGCAATTTTAGAATGGTGTATATTAAATTTTTCATCGACAATCATGATGCTCAGCTCATTCGTTCTGGTAAACTCATCAAGAGTTTCGATGTAATTATCATCAGAAAGACTTGAAATTATGGTTTCAACGTCTTTTTTTAGGTTTTCTGTTTTGATGTAGGAATATATCTTGTCAAGCATCACAATTTGCAGTACCCATAGAATTCCAAGAAGAAGTGCGGTAATGGCAATATATGAAAAGAATACATTCCATTTGATACTAATTTTTCGTGAAACAGAAGAAATGAAATTTTTAATTTTCTTCAAATCTATATCCAACTCCTCTTAATGTGACAATAAATCTGCTGTAAGGACCGAGATTCTTTCGAAGAAGTTTTATATGAGTGTCAAGTGTTCTATCGTCGCCAAAAAAGTCATATCCCCAAACATTGCTAATGAGTTTTTCGCGAGTAAGTGCGATCCCTTTGTTTTTCGCAAAATAAAATAGAAGTTCATATTCTTTAGGAGTTAAATCGATTTTAATTCCATCGACATAGACAATTCTTGCAGTAAAATCAATTGTGAGACCTTGCATTTCTAAAATCTCGCCCATTGAATCATTTGTACGCTTAAGTACAGCTCCAATGCGAAGCATGAGTTCTTTTGGAGAGAAAGGCTTTACAACATAATCATCAACGCCTATTTCAAAACCGTGAATCCTGTCATATTCTTCTCCTCGGGCAGACAGCATAATAATCGGTGTGCGCTTCTTTTTTCGTATTTCACGACAAACAGAGAATCCGTCAAGGTCGGGCATCATGATGTCAAGAATTATTATGTCAAAGTCTCTTTCGGATGTAACTTCGAGAGCCTCAAGGCCTCCCGACACTTCTGTCACTGTGTGCCCCTCAAACTCGGCATACTTGCGTATTATTTGTCTTATTTTTTCTTCGTCGTCAACAACAAGTATATTATACATTTCAAACCTCCCGGATATTTCTAATCTTCAAACTATATGATACACGCACAATGTGAAATGTGCGTGAAAAAATAATGAAATGTTATAATAATTTTCTTAGCACGAAAAAGGAGATGCACAAAATATGCATCTCCGAAAAATCAATTAGAACCTTCATTATTAAAAATGCATGAAGATGATTTTGAACATCCATCACAACCATGACACCCGTTGTTATTCTTGTTTTTCAGCCCGAAAAACACAATGGCACCAACTATGATTGCAATTACGGAAAGAACAATTATATCGCCCATATAAACACCTCTCTTGTCTTATGTGTTTTTAGTAACTTCTGTTTTAATTACATCATCTCTTGTCGGATTTTATATCGTCGTTTGAACCGTTTCTCGTAACAAGTATAAAGAGCAACGCAAAGACGATGATTGCCAAAATTGTGAAAATTCCAAGAGATGCCTCGCCGGTAAACAATCCAAAAATCTGATATATAATAAGCGAAATTGCGTAAGCAAAAGTGCACATATAACCAACGGAAATAGCTGTCCATTTAACACTTCCCATTTCACGTCTGATTGCACCGATAGCAGCGAAGCAAGGAGCGCACAAAAGATTGAAAATCATGAAACTGTAAGCTCTTACTGGACCGAAATCATTTGCAATTAAAGTCCATATTTCACTTCCGTTTTCGCTTATTTCAGCCGCAGAATTATAAAGAGTGCCAAAGGTCATTACAACTTCTTCTTTTGCGATAAGACCGGTGATAGTTGCCACTGTTGCTTTCCAAGCCATATCACCCATCCAACCAAGAGGATAGAAAATCCACGCAAGAGTTTTTCCAATATATGCAAGAAGCGAAAAGTTGTTATCCTCAATCTTAACAAAAGCACCGTTTTCAAAACCATAACTTTGTAAGAACCAAAGAACTATCGAACTGATAAGTATGATGGTGCAAGCTCGTTTAATAAAATCCCATCCTCTTTCAAATGTTGAGCGCAATACATTTCTCGGTGAAGGGAAGTGGTATGAGGGGAGCTCCATTACAAAAGGTGCGGGTTTACCCGCAAAAGTCTTGAATTTTTTCAGGATTACGCCGGAAATCACAACGGACAAAACGCCGATAAAAAAGGCAGAAACTGCAATAATGGGAGAATTTCCAAAAACGGCACCTGCAAAAAGCCCGATAATCGGCATTTTTGCACCACAAGGGATAAAACCGGTTGTCATAACCGTGATTTTTCTGTCATTTTCCTGCTCAATAGTTCTTGATGCGAGAATTCCGGGGACACTACAACCTGTCGCAACAAGCATTGGAATAATACTTTTACCTGAAAGACCGAATTTTCTAAGAGCTCTGTCCATGATAAATGCAACTCTCGACATATATCCGACATCTTCGAGAATGGAAAGCAAAAAACAAAGTACAAGTATCTGCGGTACGAATCCAAGTACGGCGCCGACCCCTGCCAGTATACCATCAATGATAAGTTCGTACACCCATCCGCTCACTCCGATGGCTGAAAGAAGTCTGCCAAGAGCATTAGGGATCCATTCGCCGAACAGCACATCATTTGCCCAATCTGTTCCCATTGTTCCAATTGAGAACGGAAAGCTTCCCATGGCTATTGCGTACATTAAAAACATAATGGCAGCAAAAATCGGAAGCGCGAGATACTTGTTTGTAAGAATTTTATCAACCTTTTCGGTGATTGAAGTCTTTGCAGTTGCCTTTTTTACTGCAACTGCAACTGCGGCTGTGATATACTTATATCGTTGGTCTGCAATTATAGATTCAGCATCGTCATCAAGTTCTTTTTCGCAATCAATGGTATGCTTTTCAAGATGCTCGAGCAAAACAGCATCAAGAGCAAGTTCTTTTCTTATCATCTCATCTCGCTCAAAAAGCTTTATTGCATACCATCTCAAATAGTTGCTGCTTATCTTGCCTTCAATTGATTCCTCAATGTGTGCAAGAGCGTGCTCAACACTTCCTCCAAAAACATGGGGCATATCGCTGTGTGTGTGACTCCTTGCAAGTGCGACCGCCTTTTGCATTGCAATATCGCAACCTTCACCTTTTAGTGCGCTTATTTCAACGACCTCGCATCCAAGCGTTTTTCCAAGCTTTTCGAGGTCGATTATATCGCCCTTTTTGCGAACAAGGTCAATCATGTTAATTGCCACAACAACAGGATGCCCAAGTTCGATAAGTTGTGTAGTAAGATATAGATTTCTTTCAAGGTTTGTGCCGTCAACAATATTAAGTATTGCGTCCGGATGCTCGTCTACGAGATACTTACGAGTTATAACCTCTTCCGGAGAGTAAGGAGAGAGTGAATAAATTCCGGGAAGATCTTGAATAGTGACATCTTTGCTTCCAATAAGTGTTCCTTCTTTTTTTTCAACTGTGACACCCGGCCAGTTTCCTACATATTGATTCGAACCTGTAAGAACATTAAAAAGCAAAGTTTTGCCACAATTTGGGTTGCCCGCAAGTGCGATTTTTATACTCATAATTTCTAATGTCGTTCCTTTCTAATCTGCTTATGCGATCAGGATTGCTAAACCACTGACCTCAATACTATAATACAAAGCTTATTCAACGTCAATAAGCGCAGCATCAGCTCTTCTGAGCGAGAGCTCATATCCTCTTACAGTAAGTTCAAGAGGGTCTCCAAGAGGGGCAGTTTTTCTCAGTGTTACCGCTGTTCCCTTGGTTATACCCATGTCCATGATTCTTCTGCGAACAGCGCCTTCGCCGTTCAACTTGACGATCGTAACTGTTTCACCAACAGAAATGTCTTTTAATGTCTTCATTAATTTACTCCTTTTGCAAAACGGTTAGTGCGCACTAACCTCATGGCTTTATTATACAGAATTCTTTTCATTTTGTCAAGTATTTTTTATGTAAAAAATAATTTTTTCTGTTTTTTACAAAAAAAGAAGTGGTTAGGGTGTGCTAACTTGTGATAAATGTAAAAGCGCCTATGTTTTAAAGGCGCTTTTGCGTAGGTTAGTTCAATTTGGGAAGTTTTATAATCTGACCGATTTCAATTGAATCGGGGTTTGCAATGCCGCTTACTCTAACTATATCATCGGCGTATTGCTCATAGTTAATACCGAATTTGTCGCAGATGAGGGATATGTATTCACCCGGCTGAACAGTATATTCAAAATACTCCTGTCCGTCAATAACATTTTGATTTTCGGGAGGATTGGTTACTTCGGGAATGCTTGGCTCAATCTCGTTATCGTTGTTTTCGGGTTGTTCGGGAACATTAACTGTAGGCTTGGTGTCATCGGGTTCGGGAGTTGTTTCAACAACGGGTGGTGGAGTTACATCTTCGCCATTTTCAGGCATTTGATGCTGTGTGTCATTTCCTGTTGTTTGCTCCGGATTCTGAATATCAGTTGTGTTTTCCTTTACATCTTCAGGTGCAATAACCGCGAGGCCTTCAACTGCGGAAGTGAGCTTTTCAATAGCTTTTATTTGCGCAGAGGAGGCTGTACCGTTTTCAGTAACTTCGATTAATTTATCAAATTTTATGTTGGTGCTGATAGCCGCTACAAGATTTGCTATAAGAAGTAAAACAATAACTGCAAGGGTTACAAACACGGGAATATGGGATGATTTTTTCTGCGAAACCGGCGCAGGTCTACGCTGAACAGGTGGATTCTGTTGTCTTCCGGCTGTTATGATTTTTCCGTTATCGTCGTACATATTAAATCCTTTCATTTTTACTGTTCTTCCTTTTTTTAATCCATAAAACGCTTTTTGTGAGCTTTCGGGATCGATAACAAATGTAACGCTGTATTCCGTGTTAAAGAAATTCTCAACAATGTACATATCATAATTCGAGAGTGTTGCACCATCGCAGGGGTGAGTTCTGTGCCATCCGACAATTTGCTTATCGGCAAAACGTTTTTCTCTCTCACCATAAAGATATGCCCACGTTTCGGGAGTGAAAGTCAGAGTTGATTTAGTAGAATCGGTGTGTTTAGCTTCAATATAGCCGTCGATAATAACAGCAGGGAAGCCTCCGATAGTTCCTGATTTTCCAACAAGTGCACCGCCGACTTCTTTTTTTGCATTTGTATCAGAGAATTTTTCGATAGCTGTGTAAACATCTTGTTTGATATAGATTCTCATGTCGTCATCTGCAGCATTTCCCATTTTCAATATATTTTTTGGGGGAATAAGCTCGCTTACAACTTCATCGTCATCAATATCAATGTTTCTGACGTTGTTTTTGTCCATTTTTTACCATCCTTTCATTTGTTATCATATATGTCAGGCTTTTGCCATAATCTCAAATTGTCATTGGAATTCAACGAATAAACTAATCCGTTCACTAATATTATACATTAATTTTGCTTCAATTTCTATTCATAAGGAAGAACATTATGTAAACTAAGCATATATTTTACAAGGATATTTACATATTTTTGTCGCATTAAGTTGTACATTGGTTCCGGCAAAAACAAAATGTTTACAATTTTAAATTCTGTAAATGTTGAAATCTTCTTTCACATATGCTAAAATGCTTATCGTTATTTAAGAGTCTTATGTAATTATAAGAGTTGATGAGAGGTAAAATTTGCGATATGAATGATTTTAGCAACGTGTTTCGTGAAAAGCTTCAAAAGGAAGTGTTTGTGAGCGGAACACATATAAACATCAACGATCCCTGTGTTTCAAAAATTGTTGGAATGTTAGGGTTCGACTATGTGTGGATTGACACGGAGCATAGCTATCTTTCGTATGAAAATCTCCTTTCGCACATACAGACAATTCAGGCGTATGGTACGCCCGTAATTGTGCGTGTGCCCCAGCATGATTTTACTGCAACTAAAAAAATACTGGAAATGGGACCCGACGGCATTGTATTTCCAATGGTAAGAAGTGCAAAAGAGGCGAATGAGCTTATCGAATACACTCTTTATCCGCCTCAAGGATGTCGTGGATTTGGTCCCGGAAATGCTATAACGTTTGGACTTGAAAACGCAGCGGAGTATATAAAACACAATGATAGGCTTACACGTTTTATTCAAATTGAGCATATTTCTCTTATCGAAGAGCTTGAAGAGGTTGTAAAAAATCCATATATAGATGGATATATTTTTGGACCGAACGATTTGTCCGGCTCAATAGATGAGCTTTTGAATGTATTTGGAAAAAACAACATTTCGCTCATGGAAAAAGCCATTGGAATACTTAAAAAACACAATAAAGTTATCGGACTTTCAACATATGATTCAAGCGCAGAAATTATTGACCGATGGAGAAAATTAGGAATTAAAATGATTTCCGCCGGCTCTGATTTCAGCTTGTTGGCGAATGGAATGAATGACATTAAGAAGCAACTTGATATAGTCAAAGTATTGGCTGATTCAGAGTAAACCATTATTATTTATGATAATTTTTTGAAACATCGACGTTCTTAATCGAAGGACCTCGATGTTTTTATCATATTATTCTGAAACAAGTTTCAATTTGGCTTGCCGGAAACATAGAAAAAATGACTTCAGACGAGTAAGAAAGGGGTGGAAAAGTTTCAAAATTGAGAACAATGACAGCTCTTGTGAAATTAATTTCAATTTTTGGTTTAATCTCTTGACTTTGGCTTAAATAAATGATAAAATTAATGTATGGTAAGAACTGGAGGTAATCAAAATGAAAACCAATATAAAACCCAAAATCGGATTGCTGCTCATCGGTGCTAAACGGTTTAAACCTCTTGGTGAGGGAACAGCAGAGGATACATATGAAGTTCGCAAAAACCTTGAAGCTGAAAAGATTATTGGAAAGTTTTCTGCTTTTTCGGATGTGATTTACGGTGGAATTCTTTATGAAAAAGAAGACGTGCAAAAATACACAGATTTATTCTATCTTGAAAGAGTGGATTGCATTTGCGCAATTTATCTTTCATGGGCTGAGGACTATGCCTGGATAAGATTTTTGCGTGATATGCCGAAAATTCCTCTTTTCTTTGCAAGCATTGTCAGAGACGAGCTTTTTATTACCGACACAAACGACGAGAATCAGTTTGTTGACTTTCTTTCGGCAGGTGCGCTTGTTGGTGCACAGGTTTCATCCGGAAGCCTCACACGCTTTAATCCTCCAATGACAAAACGTTTTATCGGAACTCTTGATGAGGTTGCTCGTGAACTTTCGAGTTTTGCAAAAGCTGCAAGAGTCAGAACTTCTCTCCGTGAGTCAACACTTTCGCTTCTAGCTTGCTATAATGAAGCAATGTGGGGAACATATATCAACCCTTATAATGTTTTTATGAAAGCGGGCCCTGAGATCAAATTCCTTTCTGTTCAGGAGCTTACAAATGAAATTGCTGCAATGGACGAAAGTTATGTTGAAAAGCTTTGTTCGGATATGTCAAATCAGTTTGAAATGCGTTCAGACGTAGATTATGATAAGTTCAAGGCATCAGTAAGAGCTTCTGCGGCAATGGAAAATATTGCAGAAAGAATCGGAACAGATTTGCTTGTTCTTAATGACATTGACACTGTTCTTTTTAACAATGTAGGTCTTCGTCCCGGTTTTGCTCCTACGACGCCAGATAAAGGCGAAATGGTTATTGTTCCCGAGGGAGATATAGGCGGCGGCCTTGCAACTTATATTTTGCATCTTCTCACAGGTAAAGTTGCAAACTTCATTGAGCCTTTCTATATTGACAAGCAAAGAGATGTTGCCGTTGTTGGACACGCAGGACCTAATAATTACCGTGAACATCCCGAAAACATGGTTATCGCAAGAGATGTTCGTTTCGCAAAAACAAATTATAAATATGCCGGTGCGCCTTTTGCGTGGTATACAATCCCGGAGGGCGAAAAAACAATGCTTCATATGTCTGAATGTGGTGACAGACTTAAAATGGTTGCTTGTACAGTTGATGCAATTCCGTGTAAACATTATCTTGCAAGCTATTCACACGGCGAGCTCAAAGCAAAGAACGGTACCACGACTGGGCTTTTTGGCAGAATTCTTGACATTGGTGTTACACAGCACTATGGTATTGTGCCCGGAAATGTTATGAAAGAGCTTGAAATCCTTGCACATCTTTGTGACTTTGATTTTTATAACCTCGATAAATAATATCTGACTTATATAATAAAAGTTAAGGAGAAAAATAATTATGAGTTTTATGTTTAACCCACACCCCTTCGACGATCCAAATGCAATAAACACTATTCCTGATTTTACCCTTTGTGGCAAGCCTGCATATCGAGGAAATGTTGCAATGAAGCTTGCCATTAAAAAAGCGATTGATGAAAGAATTTCCACTGATGGATATTGCAGAATAGGTGTTGACGGTTACGCAACCGCACCCTTTGATGCTGTTATAAATCTTATTACAGAAATTGAAGGAATAAATGTTGATGTAATAAACCTTATGGAGTGCTTTAAGGATGCCGATGAGCTTGATAAAATGTTTGCCGAGTATCTTCCCATGGATAAGCAAAAAGACCCTGTTCTTCTTTACGGTAAGCTTTTCCATGGTACTTTTGCTGACGTTCAGGATTCTGAAAAAGTGAAATCCGCAAAATGTAGGGCAGAAAAGGCAAATGGAAAGAACGTAACTGTTGTATTCGGAAACGGTGCTCTTTCTGAAGAATTTGCTGATACATATAACCTTCGACTTTGGGTTGATGTAACTCCCAAGCAGGCTGTTCTCAATATTAAATTTGGCGATTACAAGAACTATGGTGACAACAAGGAAATTCCCTTCAAAGCAAAGATGCGCCGTTGCTATTATGTTGATTTTGAACTTGCATTTAAGAATCGCTGGAATAATCTTAAAAATGGCACAATTGACCTTTATGTTGAAGGCACAAATCCAGAAAGCATGAACATCATGGCATACGATGTTATGATGGAGATTTTTGATAAGGGTCTTGACCAGCCTTTCAGATGCAGACCTGTTTACCTTGAGGGCGTATGGGGTGGTTATTTTGTGCAAAAAGAAAGAAATCTTCCTAAAGAAATGAAGAATGCAGCATGGATTTTTGACCTTATTCCTATGGAAGTTTCAATTGTTTATAACATCGACGGACATAATTATGAGTTCCCTTATTACACACTCATTCAGGCTTGCGGTGAAAAGCTCATGGGCCGAGCTTGCATGGAGCAGTTTGGGGGATATTTCCCGATTCGATTCAATTATGATGACACATTCCATTCCTCAGGAAATATGTCTATTCAGCTTCACCCCGGTGAAAAGTTCGTCATGGAAACCTCTGCCGAACTTGGCAGACAGGATGAAAGCTATTATATTGTTGCAACTGCACAAGGTGCAAAGACCTACGTCGGCTTCAACAACGATGCTGATGTTGATGAATTTCTTTCCGAAATTAAAAAGTCCGAAAAGGAACACACAAAGGTTGACTACGAAAAGTATGTTAACTATGTGAATTCTGTTCCCGGAACACAGGTTATGATTCCTGCCGGCACAATTCACGCTTCCGGAAGAAATCAGCTCATTCTTGAAATTGGTTCTCTTACCGTTGGCTCATACACATACAAGATGTATGACTATCTCAGAAAGGACCTTGACGGAAATCCAAGACCTATTCATTCATACTACGGTGAGCTTAACCTTAACAAGAATGCAAAGCGTGATTGGGTTATGGACAACATTGTTCAGCAGAGAAGGACAGTTCGCGAGGGTGCTGACGAGGCAAGTGAAACATTCTGGAGTGAAGTTATTGTCGGAGAACATGATTTACTCTATTTCTCGCTTCGTAACCTCATTTTCAATGACAGAATCACCGATAACACTGATGGTTATTTCCATGTACTCTCACTTGTTGATGGCGAAGAAGTAGAAGTGGTTTCAAAGAACGATCCCACAAAGAAGTTTACGCAAAAATTCCTCGATATTATAGTTGTTCCTGCTTCTTTTGGCGAATATGAAATTATCAATAAGAAGCCCGGAACAGTTATAACCGTTCATAAAACACTTCTTAAGAAATAATTTAAATATTTGCGATAATAAAAACCCGGAGAACAAATATGTTCTCCGGGTTTTGCCATATGTGTTAACCATTGTTAGCACGGAACTGCAAACTGTAAAGGTCGGCGTAAAGTCCATTGTTAGCAATAAGTTCCTCGTGTGTACCTTGTTCTACAATTTCACCGCCGGAAACAACTGCGATTTCATCTGCGTTTTTGATTGTTGAAAGTCTGTGTGCCACAACTATGGTTGTACGTCCTTTGCAAAGCTCATCAAGAGCTTGTTGGATAAGTATTTCTGTTGTGTTGTCAAGAGCGCTTGTTGCTTCGTCAAGTATGAGTATGGGGGGATTCTTAAGAAATACTCTTGCGATGCTGAGTCTTTGCTTTTGTCCACCTGAAAGACGAACACCCCTTTCGCCAATTTGCGTGTCATAGCCGTTTTCAAGTGTCATTATGTAATCGTGGATATTTGCACGCTTTGCAGCCTCAACTATTTCCTCGTCAGTTGCATCGAGCTTTCCGTAAAGAATGTTTTCTCTGATACTTGCATTGAAAAGATAAATGTCTTGTTGAACAATTCCAATGTTTTTGCGCAGGGATTCCATAGTGATAGAATGGATTTCTTTACCGTCAATAAAGATTTCTCCGTCGGTGACATCGTAAAAATGAGGAATCAAATGGCAAATAGTTGTTTTGCCACCACCTGAAGGACCAACGAGAGCAAAAGTTTTGCCTTTTTCAATGGTGAGCGAAACATTATTCAGAACATCTTTGTCGTCGTCATATGCGTATGTGACATTCTTGAACTCTATTTTTCCGTCTGCAATGCCCATATCTTTTGCTTCAGGAGAATCTTTTTCGGGAGTTTCGTCCATGATTTCAATAAAGCGTTCAAATCCCGTAACTCCGTTCTGATACTGTTCCATGAAGTTGATAAGCGTCATAACAGGGGAGATGAAAAGGCTTACTGAAACAAAAAATGCCGTGTAATCACCAAGTTCAATGTGTCCGTTATATAGGAAAAGGCCGCCTGCAATTAGTATTACAACGTTGAAAACATCCGTTACAAAAGAGTTGCCGGAGTGGAATTTACCCATTGCATCATATGCTTCGCATCTTGAATCTATAAATTCTTTATTTCCTACTTCAAATTTTTCTTTTTCTTTTTGCGCATTTGTGAAGGCTTTTGTAACACGGATTCCGGAAATGCTGCTTTCGAGAGATGCGTTTATCAGAGCAATAGATTGTCTGCTCTTTTTGAAAGCGTTTCTCATTTTTGTTCTTAAAGTGAAAGAAATTATAAGAAGAAACGGTACGCAAGTGAAAATAATGAGTGTCAACCAAATATTGATTGTGGAAAGATAGATGAATGATGTAATGATTGATATTGACGAAATGAGCAGGTTTTCAGGACCATGGTGAGCAAGCTCGCTTATATCCATAAGGTCATTAGTCATGCGTGACATAATTTTTCCGGTTTCATGTTTGTCGTAAAAACCGTATGGAAGCTTTTCGAGATGATTGAACATATCGCTTCGCATTTGCGCCTGCATACGAACACCCATCACATGACCGTAATATTGAATGAAATAGTTAAGTAGCATTCTTACGAAGTATAAGCCGAGAAGAAGAATGCCGAAAAAAACAATCATTCTATAATTGCGGTCAGGAATCAGGTTATTTAACATTTCTCGTGTAACAATAGGATACACAATTCCAATCATTGCAACAGCAAGAGAAGCAAGCATATCGAGTATAAAAACTCTGATGTGTGGCTTGTAATAGACAATAAATCTTTTGAGCAATGTTTTCATTCCTTTCATTTTTTGTATCCTGTAAATTATATCACAATCGGAAATCAATGTCAATAAAAGGGAAAATATGTTCAGATAAATTTAAAATTTATTGATTAAACTAAAATACGTTTGCAAGCTTGACAGAAAGAAGCACACAAAAGGCAAGTATGATAAATGCAGCTGGCAAGGCGTGACGAGTGTTTTTGATTCCAACACTTCCAAAATACATGGCAAGTGTATAAATTATTGTGTCAGAAGATCCCATTATAATGCTTGCGCAACGCCCGGCGAAGCTGTCGGGTGAAATATCAGAAAGAAGCTTTTGCATCATTGCAGTTGTGCCGCTTCCTGATATTGGCCTCATTACAATAACAGGAATTATCTCCGATGGTACACCGAAAATGCGTGCAAATGGAGAGAAAATGTCGCAAATCATTTCAAGTGCTCCGCTTGCAGAAAACATATGAACCCCAACAATTAGAAGAACGAGTGACGGCAACAGCTTAATACAGGTAGTAAAACCTGTGCGTGCACCTATGAGAAATTCTTCGGATGCGTTTTTTGAAGAAAAAAACATTATCACCCCTGTAAATGCGATAATGATTGGTGCAGAGAGTGTTGCTAAGTGTTGAATCAAATTAAGAAGACTTTCCATATTTCACCTGTAAAATTTTGAAAGCAACTTGCATATGGCAACCGCAAATACGGTTGTTGCCACTGAGCAAATCCAAATTGGTAGAATTATATCAAACGGTGAAACTGACCCCGCAGCAGTGCGCAAGGCGATAAGAGTTGTTGGCATAAGCTGAAGTGGGGTCGTGTTAAGAACTGCAAGCGTTACCATGTCATTGTTTGCAGTATTTTCTCTCGGCAACCCGTTTTCTTTTAAAGAAGTCATTGCTTTTATTCCAAGTGGAAGCGCAGCATTGCCAAGACCAAGAAGATTTGCGCTGAAATCTGCAGCTATATCATCAATAGCACAATTGTTTTTGTAAGCGTCAGGGTATGCAATTTTCAGAAAAGGTTTTATAAGCTTTGAAAGCAATTTTGTA
>JAZQKV010000092.1:0-4229 GCA_045542335.1 Eubacteriales bacterium | reverse complement strand
GAAAACCCTTACCGGGTTACGAGGGTGTTACTTTCTACTCGTGTAGAAAGTAACCAAAGACACGCTTAAGAACTACGTTCTTAAGGATCTCCTTGGAGTGCGGAGCTTTATGTGATACCGTCTGCAAAAGGCGAAAGTCGCGAAGTGGGAAATTTTCGCGCAGCGAAAACTTTCCAAGAAAAATACGCTTGCGGATTTTTCTACTCGCACGCAGAGATAAAGATTGTGCAAGGGATATGCAAATAATTAAACTTTTTCGCTGTACCTCATCACCGATTGCTTGAAAAAACATCAAGACTTTTGAGATGCAAGTTATGAGGGGCAACAAGAAGGTTTAGAAAATAGCTTCCCCACAATACCAACCTCCCCTCTGCCTATGAAAACGGAGCGGAGCCGATTAAATATAACCTTGAAGCCGTAAAAAACATTCAAATACTACTTACGAAAGCTCTTTTGATATTTGCGTAGCGACTTTCATACAAGCAGACGGTATCACAAATAAATTAGCACCAAATAAGGAGATCCTTAAGAACGTAGTTCTTAAGCGCATCTTTGGTTCCTTTCTATGCGAGTAGAAAGGAACACCCCCGTTCTTGGTAAAGAATAGAACAATAATAAGTTATAAGGGAGAACAAAAAATTTAATAGAAAAATCAGGATAAATCCGTCGGAGAGATAACAAAATAATTTGCACAAGCTAAACCGGAATTGTCTAAATTCCGGTTTTAATCAAATACAAGGTCAAAACCGAAGTCATTCTGATTTCGGTTTTGACAAGATAAAAATTAACAGTGTGGTTATATAATGGTAATTTCTGTGTATTAAGTGTGTGGTAGAATGAGTGATAGAAATAGGGCAAAAGATACAAATTGAGCACTATTTTAAGGAGGAAATTTATATGTATTGTGAAAGCTGCGGAAAGCAGATTGCGGACGGCTCATCGTTCTGCGAAAACTGCGGTGCGAAAATCAATCAGACTCAAACACCGCCCGTTATGGAACAACAGCCCGCCCCCTCTGTTAACACCAATCAATTCTATTCTAACCCCAACCCACAGGGTGCACCGTTTTACACTCCTGCACCAAATCCCGAAGAGGTTGTAAGTGCCGGAGGCTACATATGGCGCAATATTGTTATGGGACTTGTTGCGATTATTCCTGTTATCGGTTTTATTATCAATATTATTCTTCTGTGCGTTTGGATGGGTGATAAGACAAAGCAGGAAAGCTTCAGAAACTGGGCTAAAGCTACGCTCATTATGACAATTATTGGTATAGTTTTGTCAATCATCATCGCAATTATCGTTGCCGTTGCAGGCATCGCAATCGGTTCATCTCTTGCAGATTACACCGGCGGCTATTATGGCTACTATTGATTTAAAATGATTATGTAAAAACCAAAGGGTGCGCTTTTCAATAAGAAAAGTGCACCCTTTTTTGTGGTTTTAAAATGTTAGTATTTCCCGAAAAAGCGTCCTTTCAGCCTGTTGTTATTGAATAGCACCACGCTTATAGAGAATCCATTTCGGGCGGTCAAGCGGACAAACTCCACGGAATGGAGTTGAAGCACCCACACCGGGAGGACAATCCACATAACCATGGAATTTGGGTCGGAATGATCCCTTGCCTGATGTCAGAGAGGCAAGCTTCACAGGGTAATCTGTACATTCAGCGGCAGGTATAAGGCAGTCGAGATGTACCTTGCCGTTTTTGATAACAGGTGTGTCAAAGCTTCCTCGCATGAGGGTCACATCTCCCACAATTTTGCCCATACATTCCTCCGGCGCACTTATGCGCACACGAAGCACAGGCTCAAGAAGCTTTGAGCCACAGGCGGTCAGCGCACGCAGAAATGCAATTGGTGTGGCGAGGAAAAAATCAAGGGGGTGAGTGTGAATTGTGTGATGCTCGCCACCGATAAGCGTCGCCTTGAAATCCGTCACTTCCCAGCCGTGAATACCCTGCTTTGTGCTCTCAAAGGTCGAACGGCGAATGTGCTCCTGATACTTGTAAAACAGCTGATTGTGCGGCACGTTTCCCATATCGAAGCTCACGCCGCTTCCCCTGGGCATCGGCTCCATAAGAAGATGTACAACCGCCCAACAGGGTTTTGGCATGGTGTAAGCCTCAAAGCCCTCGCCGATGCCGATTGGCGTTTCCTTATAAATGACGGTGGGTGCGGAGAAATCCGCCTCAAGACCGTAGCGTTCTCGCAAAAGAAGCGTGAGAATTTCAAGCTGAATTTTGCCGGTTATGCTTACAAGAATCTCGCTTTCGGTCTTTTCCCATTCGCTGTTGAGATATGGTTCTTCGTCGGAAAGCTCACGCAGAGCCGCAGCAAGGGACGTGAGCTGTGAGGGGTCGTTGGGTGTAGCCTTGACCCTTAAAAAAGGGTTGGCAAGCTTGCCGTCAGGCAGTTGTGTTTTCGCCGAATTTTCGCCGATTATGTCGCCGACACGTGCTTCCGACAATCCGCAAAGCACCGCAATATCGCCGGCACTCACCTTGCCTGTATCAAAAAACCTGCCGCCGTCGGCTTTTCTTATCTGCGAAATTTTTCCGCATCTTTTTTGTTCGTCAGACAAAATTATTTCGCCGGGAAAGTCAAACGCCACTTCGTCACGGCTTGAAAGTGAGCCACCGAACAGGCGCACATGGGCGAGCTTTCCCATAGTTTTATCGTGGTCGATTTTATAGATGACAGCCGAAAGGGGTGTGTCCTCGTTTGTGTCCGCAAGAGGCAAAAAACGTGAGATAGCCTTTGCAAGTTCATTTATTCCCACGCCTGCAATTGCGCTTCCGCACACCATTGGGACGACCTTTCCCTCCTTCATGCACTTTTCGAGTGCGTGCATAAGAGTTTGTTCGGGCGGCGTTTTTTCATCTAAGAAGCACTCTGCAATTTCGTCATCGAAGTCGGCAAGAAGCTCTGTTAGCTCATCATAAAAGCCCGGGTTATCCTCAACTTTGCAGTTCTCCGTCCCCCTTGCCTCACAGCCGTTTTTCGGGCGGTTTACCGCAAAGGTTTTCACGCCGAAAATCTCCTGTATATCATCTGCAATACGTTCAAAGCTTGCGCCTGCACGATCAATTTTATTAACGAAAACTATGCATGGAATTTTTGCTTCGTGCACTGCAGACCAAAGGCTTTCGGTGTACGCTTCAACGCCTTCCACGGCAGAAACCACAAGCACAGCGCCGTCGGCGGTGACGAGGCTACGTTCTGCCTCGCCTGCGAAGTCTGTATGTCCGGGGGTATCAATGATATTGACCTTAACGCCATCACATTCAAACTCTGAAGAAGCAGAAAAAATCGAGATACCTCTTTGTCGTTCGATGGGGGTGAAATCGGTGTGAGCTGTGCCGTCATCAACGCTACCTGCTTTTCGGGTTTTACCGTTCAGGAACAAGAGCTGTTCGGTAGTGGTGGTTTTTCCTGCGTCGACGTGGGCAAGGATTGCGATATTTTTTATTCTTTGGGACATTTTTGCCCTCCGTTACTTTCATTTTCTCTATTATACCAAACTTTCCCGATTTCGTCAAGTGTTTATCTTGTCAAAACCGAAATCAGAATGACTTCGGTTTTGACCTTGTATTTGATTAAAATCGAGCTTTAGACAAGCTCGATTTAGCTTGTGCAAAGTATTTTGTTATCTCTCCGACGGATTTATCCTGTTTTTTTATTAAATCTTTTCGTTTTCCCTTATAACTTATAGCTCGAAAACCCTTACCGGGTTTACGGGGGTGTTCCTTTCTACTCGCATAGAAAGGAACCAAAGATGCGCTTAAGAACTACGTTCTTAAGTATCTCCTTATTTGGTGCGAAGTTATATGCAGTACCGTCTGCAAGGGCGAAAGTCGTTTCGCAACTTTGTTGAAATGCGTTTGTCAGGTTTAATTCATAAGTAATTTTGTGGTTTCAAGGTTGTTTTTCATTTGCTCCACTCCGTTTTCGCACGCAGAGATAAAGATGTACAAGGGAGATGCAAAAACATTAAGTATTTTCGTTGTACCTTATAACCGATGACTTAAAAACATCAAGGCTTTTGAGATGTAAGTTACGAGGGACAACGAAAAGGTTTAGAAAAAAGCTTTCCCACAATACCAACCTCCCCTCTGCCTATGAAAACGGAGCGAAGCGGCTTGAGAATAACCTTGAAGCCGCAAATTAACATTCAAATACTGCTTACAAAAGCTCTTTTGAAATCTGCGTAGCGACTTTCATACAAGC
>JAZQKV010000091.1:0-14367 GCA_045542335.1 Eubacteriales bacterium | reverse complement strand
TTTCCGACCATCTTTTTTCCTGCCTTTCTATATTCTTTCCATTTGGATTTGTTTGTTATATTTTACTGTCGATTGCTCCCGAAATATAACAAGAGCGGAGGATTTTCCTCCGCTCTCATCTATTCGATATGTTTGGATTTATATTTTCTTTGGTTTTATCAACTCACCAATCATTGCGCCACCAATGATACAAACCGCACCAACTATTTGAACTATGGTCATTTTTTCACCGAGTAAGAGAGCGGCGAAAACAACTGCCGACAATGGCTCCAAATAACCACATACCGCTACTGTTTGCACAGGGAGTTTGGCAAGTGGTGAAAAATACAGATAACAACCGATGCCTGTATTAAGAATACCAAGTATTAAAATCCATCCCCAAGCAGTTGCAGGAACATTGATAATAAAACCTTGCTTAATTCCTGTAAATATCGCAACAGTCAAGAAACTAACCACAAGTTGAATTACAGAGTTTTCCATTCCGCTGATACTTTTTGATTGCTTGTTGAGTGTTACCATAAAGAAATACATCACTGCCGACATTGCACCGCAGAACAATCCCCAAGTATTGCTACTGCCAGATGTATTACCATTCACAAGGATAATGCCAACAAGCACCGTTGCAAACCCCAACAGTTTAGGAGCAGTTAGTTTTTCACGGAAGATAAGTGGTGATAATATCATTACAATTACAGGTCCGCAATAATAGAGCAATGATGATAAACTTACACCTATTTGTTGATATGCTTCATAAAGAAACATCCAACTTGTTCCCATTGCGATACCAGATAGGACTATGAAAAGTGAATCTTTCTTGTATGTTTTTATATGAAACTTACCTTTGCCAAGTAAAAACAAGGCAACCAACAGAACACTACCAATTAGTGTCCGTAAAAACACGATTTCATAACTGTTCAGCGGTATATGACTTGCGACTATCCCGTTAAGTCCAAACAACAATAATGCTGATATGTATTTAATAAATGCTTTTCTATCCATAATTACGTCTCCGTCAAATTCAAAATTTATCGAACTGTTTAAAAATTTCTTTTAACTAATTATACCACAAAAATGTAAATAATTCAATCCGCCTTGAAATATTCATAACTTTATGATACAATAAAAACGTAATCAATAGCACCTAATGGCGAGATTTTCGTTCATCAATTACCGTTTTGGTCAATGCTGACCGAGAAAAAGGTTGTAAAGACTAATAAAAGGTGTATTTAAGGGGCTATTTAGACCTGTTGATTCGTAATCAATAGGCCGTGGGTTCAAATCCCACTACCACCTCCAGCAGAACCTGTTTATGACGGGTTCTTCTTTTATATTGTATCCCCCCCACGCACAATCCTCAACTTTTTCATGAAAATTTAAATTTACACACTTTAATTCTGCCCAACTATACTGTACAATATAGTCGGGTATTTTTTTGCCATTCAAACACCTTTAAGGAGAACAAAATGAATAAACTAACATATTCGTTCTTTTCACTCGTTTTCAGAATGAAAAATATTTGTCGCTGGGGACTTATGAGAAGCACACGTCAGGAAAATCTGACAGAGCATTGCGCAGAAACTGCAATAATCGCCCATGCCCTTGCACTTATAGGAAATAAGTATTTCGGAAAGAATTATGATGCCGAACATATCATGGCTCTTGCCATGTTCCATGACCTTTGCGAGGTTTATACCGGGGATTTGCCAACACCCGTCAAGTACTTCAATGACGAAATGCGTGATAATTACAAGAAAATCGAAGCGGCATCCGCCGAAAAGCTGCTTTCAAAGCTCCCTGACGAGCTTGCTTGCGAATATTCTGCACTTATCCGTGAGGAAGCCAATTGCAACCAAAAGCAAAAAGATGAGCACGCAATAGTCAAGGCGGCAGACAAGCTTTCTGCTCTCATAAAATGCGCTGAGGAAAAGGCAGCCGGAAACCATGAGTTTAAAACAGCTTATGAAACAACGCTTGCAGCTGTTGAAAGCATTTCGCTTCCCGAAGTGAAATTTTTCTGCGAGCATTTTCTTCCCGGTTTCACTCTTACCCTTGACGAAATGTAATCGAACAACACAACAGAATATATATCAAAACAAAAGGAGTTTTAATCCATGGCACCTAAGTTCAAAACCGTCATCTTTGACCTCGACGGTACTCTTGTTGATTCCATCGGAAGTATTCAATGCTCAATAAACGAGGTCCTTGCAGACCACGGTTATCCGACCCACGACCGTGAAGCTGTAAAAGGCTTTATAAATTTCGGAAGCGTTGAGCTTGTACGTCGTGCTTTGCCCGAGGATAAGCGCACCGATGAGGAAATCGAAAGAATTCACTCAATATATTCCCCCATTCTTGCAAAAAACTCTGCCACAAACTGCTTGGTTTACGACGGCATTATTGAGCTTTGCAAAAAGCTCAAAGCCGAGGGAGTCAAAATCGCCGTACTCACAAACAAGCCCGAAGCAGCAGCAAAAAACTGTATAAACACATATCTTCCGGAAGCTCAGTTTGATGAAATCAGAGGAATGGTTCCGGGAAAGTTTGTAAAACCTGATCCTGCTTTCACCGAAGACATAATGAAAACGCTTGATGCTCAAAAAGAAACAACTCTTTATGTTGGTGACTCTGTGGTGGATGTCAAAACTGCACACAATGCAGGTATTTTATGCGCAGGAGTATGTTGGGGATTTCACGGTGAAAAAGGCTTTCTTGATCAGGTGCCTGACTTCCATGTTTGGAACACAGATGAGTTATACAATGTAATTATGGGTTAAAACCTCTAAACCGATTCCCTCTCAAACGAAAGGAACTCTCATGAACACAGCATTTGAAAATGTAAAAGCACTGTGCGAAAGGGCAAAAAGCTCCGCCGCTGTGCTTGAAAACAGCAGTAAAAAAAAGAATATTGCTCTTGTTGCTCTTGCAGAAAAGCTTATACAAAGCACCAATAAAATCCTTGCGGCAAATGCCCTCGACATCGAAAATGCCAAAGCTTCTGGAATAACAGATGCAATGATTGACAGGCTCACTCTGACGCCTGCAAGAATTGAAGCAATTTCCAAGTCGGTTATGAAAGTGGTAAATCTCCCCGACCCAACAGGAAGTGGAAGCGTAAAAACCCTTCCGAATGGACTAAAAGTTACAAAACTGTATGTTCCCCTTGGGGTGATCGGCATTATATATGAGGCACGTCCAAACGTGACAGTTGATGCCGCAGCACTTTGCCTTAAAGCGGGAAATGCCGTTGTTTTAAGAGGTGGAAAAGAGGCAATCAATTCAAACCTTGCCCTTGGAGAGGTTATCAGAAGTGCTCTTTCGGAGGCAGGTCTTCCGGAAGACTGCGTGAATGTAATCAGCGACACCTCCCGTGATAGCTCGTCTGCTCTCATGCGCATGAACGGACTTGTTGATGTGCTTATTCCCCGTGGCGGTGCAGGACTTATTAAGAGCGTTGTGGAGAATGCAACAGTTCCTGTTATTGAAACAGGCGCAGGTAACTGCCATGTCTATGTTGAAAAAACTGCCGATTTTGAAATGGCGGCAAACATTCTTTTCAATGCAAAAACTTCTCGCCCATCTGTTTGCAATGCGGCAGAAAAACTTCTTGTTGACAGATGTATCGCAAAGGAATTTTTACCCATTGCAAAGGCACGTCTTGACGAAAAGAACGTTGAAATAAGAGGGGGAAAAGACGTTGCGGAGATTCTTCCGGGAATCACTCCCGCCACAGACGAGGATTATTTCACAGAGTACAACGACTACATCCTGACAGTAAAAATCGTTGATTCCACAGAGCAAGCCGTTGCACATATCAATCGCCACAACACCGGACACAGCGAAGCCATTATTACCAAAAGCATGAGTGCCGCCGAATATTTCAAGGCTCATGTCGATGCGGCGGCGGTATATGTCAATGCCTCAACACGTTTTACCGACGGCGAGGAATTTGGTCTTGGTGCAGAAATAGGAATTTCAACGCAAAAGCTTCATGCAAGAGGTCCAATGGGTCTTGAAGCTCTCACAAGCATAAAGTATCTTATTGACGGAAACGGACAGGTCAGATAAATTCGTCTTTAAGCTTAACTTGCTTTTACACAGGCAATATGCGGTTCTGTTGATGCCGGAATTGCTCATATAATAATCCCACAGCCAGGTGATTTCTGCAAGGATAAGTGCATAATCAGGCAAAATAAAGAGGACAATGCCTGAAAATGCCTTTATTCTTTTCATTATAACAAAAATGGGACAGGTTTAGAGGTTTATGGATAATAACAGCAAAGCTTCCACAGTCGGAGGAAGCTATAAAACCGTTTCACGTCGTGCACAGGCTTCGTTCATCGAGAAAAAGTCGGAGTTTATCGGCTATATAAAACCTGTGGGCGACGAGGACGAGGCAAAGGAGTTTATTGCGGAAATCCGCAAAATGCATCCGGATGCAACACACAATGTTTATGCGTATATTCTCCGCGGAACGGAAATTGCCCGTTTTTCAGACGATGGTGAACCCTCCGGAACAGCAGGAATGCCGGCGCTTGAGGTCATAAAACGCGAAGGTCTGACAGGTGTTTGCGTTGTAATAACGAGGTATTTCGGCGGAATATTGCTTGGAGCAGGTGGCCTTGTGCGGGCATATGCCAAAGGAGCAAAGGTCGCTATTGATGAAGCAGGGGTTTGCGAATTTGTTCCGTTCACGGAGTTCGACGTTGTTGTGGAATACCCGGACTATGAGCGTTTGAAGCGTGATCTTCCCGTTATGAAGGTCAAGTGTGACGACGTCGATTTTTCCGGGGACGTGACACTTCATCTTGCAATTGAGCGTGAACGTCTTGAAGAATTTCTTGCATACCTTGTTGATTCAACCAACGGCAAGGCAATTTACGAAGTGACCGGGGAAAGATACGACGGCAAACAGGAATAATGCCAAATTGAATAGATCAATTCCGAATAACATAGATTTATGCGGAATAACAGGGATTTATACAGAATAATATGGATTAACATAGAATAACACGGACTTGCCACAGATTTATGGCAAGTCCGTGAGTTTATTTTTCAAAGTCTTCAAGCGAAATTCCATTAGTAGACTTTTTCTCCGTAGTTTTGTGGAGTTTTCGTGTGCGTGCGGCAATCTCTGCAGTTATCCACACAACAGCGCACAGCCACAGGATTATCAGAACAACATTCAAGGGCATATTTTCTTCACAACCTTTCAGGCAGCATTACGGTCTGAACCGTTGTCACTGCCGTTTATTGCGGCAACAGGAACACTTCCGAGGAAAGCTGTGTTTGAGCTTGTGCCAAAATCAGTTGCCTCGAAGTTTCTCTCATCTTCCCTTTTTATTTGTTCTTCTTCCATTCTGCGCAAATAATCTGCATACCACAAAAACGCACCCATTATCATTGCTACAAAAAGTAATTGGTTTATCATTATCATCATTCGGAACAGCTCCTTTCTTTATGGTATCATTATACCTCATGGAGTGTCCCAAAAAACGGACTTTTGCGACAAACTTTTACTTTTTTCTTATATTCACCTTTGAAATAACAAAACCGGATGATACTCTTTTCAAAGCATCACCCGGGAATCACAACTCATTTCAAAAAGCCGTTAAATATTCAATTAAAGTCCCGCTTTGATGAAAGCATCTCCCCACACAGGAGGGTTATAGAACTTTTCGGAAGTTCCGTCCATGTATATAACCTCTGCCTCTGTAATAACAACACGCTCAACAGAATAGTTATACCAAATAGGATCCCAGGAAGCGCTGCTGTCAAAACCGTAATCGAGGTCAGATGGTGTCAGTTTTACAAAACCGCCACCGTTGCTGTCATAGAACTGTGGAGTGCCATCGGGGCCGTTATACACAAACTGTCTTTTACCTTTTTGGAAAATAAAGCTTGCCTTTGCCTTGTTATATGGCTCATAAGGGCCGGTAACTTGCAAATACTCTGTAGAATCCCCCGAAATGCGGCAAGAAACAATATCACCAACTGCGTTATAGGGAACAACGGTAAAATAGATATACTTGATTGTTTTTCCGGAGTCGTTTCTCCATCTTATAATGGGTTCAACGCCGCCGACAGAGTTAATTTCAACTTCAACTTCAAAGATTTTCAAATTGTGTGCAGGCAATTGACTTGCCACAGCAGCATATCTGTTTTCATACCAACCGACCTTTTTATATGCTTCAACCTCAGCCTGCTCAACCTGTGTTGTTCTTCCGTCAGGCGCATAAAGGGTAACAAGCGGAAGCTTTTGAGGCTGTTGCATTACAGAGCACATTTCAAGTCCATCTTCAACCCAAAGTTTGAGAGTTCTCATTGTGCCGTCCCATTTAACTGCACCGAATTTTGCAAGGCTGTCAAAGCTGATAACCGTTCTTCCACCGATGTTGTAGCTTTGAACTTCAACTCCTCCGAGATAAGTTTTTATATCTGTAACAAGCACAGGGAGTGCCTGTTTTCCAACCTTACTTGCAGGAGTTTCAAAAGGTATAGTGGGTTGAGTAACCTTGTTTTTAGAAAGATTTCTTGAAATGCTCAGTGTTCTGTCCGCCCCATTCCAAACAACATCAAAACCATAATTTGCAAGGTCCTCGGCAACAATAACGGTATAACCGTCAATGTTATAGGACTCAATTAAATAGTGATTGATGTAAGCAACAATGTCAGTGTAGGTTGTATACGCCTGAACATCACCAACATTTGCCGCCAGTGTCGGCATAGCACAAACAACCAACATAATCGCCGTCAAGGCAAGGCTTATAATTCTTTTCATTTTTGCACCTCCGATTCTTATTTGTACAATTCGATTTAACTTTGAATCATCCAAAGTATACCACATTCGAAGGAAAATGTCAATGCTTTTTTGCGAGATAGCAGTTCAAGATAAAGTGCAATATAAAATGTCCACCAAATTAAGTGGCAAAAATGTAAGAAATTGTCAGGGTGTTGCCCAAAACAGAACAAAGGGTACTTTTCTCGAAAAGTACCCCTTTGGCAGGGCTTGGGACGTAGTCCCGACACCCACACTTCAAACTTATTTGTTCATTGCTTCCTGGATAGCAACCGCAACTGCAACAGTCATACCAACCATGGGGTTGTTACCTGCGCCGATAAGACCCATCATTTCAACGTGTGCAGGAACGGAAGAAGAACCTGCAAACTGAGCATCACCGTGCATTCTGCCCATTGTGTCTGTAAGACCATAGGAAGCAGGACCTGCAGCCATGTTGTCGGGATGGAGTGTTCTGCCTGTGCCGCCGCCGGAGGCAACAGAGAAGTACTTCTTGTTGTTCTCAAGCGCCCACTTCTTGTAGGTACCTGCAACAGGGTGCTGGAATCTTGTGGGGTTGGTGGAGTTACCTGTAATGGAAACGTCAACACCTTCGTGTCTCATGATTGCAACGCCTTCAAGAACGTCGTTTGCACCGTAGCACTTAACCTTTGCCTTGTCGCCGTTGGAATATGCCTTCTCACGAACGATTTTGAGCTCGTCGTTGTAGAAGTCGTAGTCTGTTTCAACATAGGTAAAGCCGTTGATTCTGGAGATGATGAAAGCAGCATCCTTGCCGAGACCGTTAAGGATAACGCGGAGGGGCTCTTTTCTTACCTTGTTTGCTGTTCTTGCAATACCGATCGCACCTTCAGCAGCTGCAAAAGATTCGTGACCTGCAAGGAAGCAGAAGCACTTTGTTTCTTCTCTGAGAAGCATTGCAGCAAGGTTACCGTGACCAAGACCAACCTTTCTGTTCTGAGCAACAGAGCCGGGGATACAGAATGCCTGAAGGCCAATACCGATTGCTTCAGCAGCATCAGCGGCATTAGTAACGCCCTTCTTGATTGCAACAGCAGCGCCGAGTGTGTATGCCCAGCTTGCATTGTCAAATGCGATGGGCTGAATTCCCTTTACGATTTCATCAACATTGATGCCCTTGTCAAGACAAATCTTCTGAGCGTCTTCGAGGTCAGCAATGCCATATTCTGCCATGCACTTTTCAATGCCGGCCATTCTTCTTTCTTTACCTTCAAATCTTACATCGTTAGACATTTTTACTACCTCCTTACTGCTTTCTTGGGTCGATGTACTTAACAGCATCATCGTAACGACCGTAGGTCTTGATGTTGGACTCATATGCTTCCTTGGGGTCAGTACCCTTCTTGATAGCGTCCATCATCTTTCCGAGGTGAACAAACTTATAGCCGATAACTTCGTTGTCAGCGTCAAGACCAAGCTCAAGGATATAACCCTCTGCCATTTCAAGGTATCTTACGCCCTTTTCCTTTGTAGCGAAGATTGTACCAATCTGAGAACGAAGTCCCTTACCGAGGTCTTCAAGAGAAGCGCCAACGGGAAGTCCGCCTTCAGAGAAAGCTGTCTGTGTTCTTCCGTATGCAAGCTGCTTGAAGATTTCTCTCATTGCTACGTTGATAGCATCACAAACAAGGTCTGTGTTGAGAGCTTCAAGAAGTGTTTTGCCCTGGAGGATTTCTGCCGCCATAGCTGCAGAGTGTGTCATACCGGAGCATCCGCAGGTTTCAACGAGTGCTTCTTCGATAATGCCCTCTTTAACATTAAGTGTAAGCTTACACATACCCTGCTGAGGTGCGCACCAGCCAATACCGTGAGAAAGACCGGAGATGTCCTTGATTTCATAAGACTTAACCCATTTGCCTTCTTCGGGAATGGGTGCAGGACCGTGATGAGGTCCTTTGGCAACAACGCACATGGATTCAACTTCATGAGATAATACTGCCATTTTTATTTACTCCTTTACAATAATTTACTATTAAAAGCGTCCGAAACTCTTTATGCCTTTGAAAAAATTCATTTTCAGAATGGTTTTAAAACTCTCGGCTCGCAGTTTTACTTTTTGGAAAATGCATTATTTGCAGCAATCTGTGATAACTTCGCCCATCATTCCGGGTGCACACATAGCAGCATTGGACTCATCAGTGTCGATATGCATAGCAGGAGCAAACTTTTCGCTTACTCTTACAACAACATCGCCGAAAATTGTCTTTCTGCCTTCAGAATCAACCTTAACACAAACAATCTGCTTGTCGGTTACGCCCATTTCCGCTGCCACTTCGGGAGTGATGTGAATATGACGCTTTGCAGCAATAACGCCTTCTGCAATTTCAACCTCGCCTGCAGGACCAACTATTTTGCAAGCACCGCTGCCTGCAACGTCTCCGGACTCTCTTACGGGAGCAGAAACGCCGAGTGTTCTTGCATCAGTGAGGGAAATTTCAACCTGTGTTGCAGGTCTTTCAGGTCCAAGGATAATAACGTTCTTGATCTCGTTCTTGGGACCAACAATTGTAACTCTTTCCTCGCAAGCAAACTGACCGGGCTGAGAAAGCTCTTTCTTAAATGTGAGCTGATGACCTGCACCGAAAAGAATGTCAACGTGTTCACGGGTAAGATGAACGTGTCTGGCGGATGTTTCAATGAGTACCTTTGCCATTTTTCATATCTCCTTTTAATTGATTTACATTCTCGTAAACGCTCTCCGCATTTACCTATTTTATATAATACCACAGAATAGTGCGATATTAAAGGGGTTTTTGTTAATTTTTAGGCAAAATTGGGATTTTAGTAAAAAATGAAAAGTAAATCAAGCTTCAATCTCAAGATAGTCATATGCCACTTTGATGCCATACTTTGCCACCACCTCTGATGTTTCCTCCTGAAGCGGCTTTCTGTAATGGCTCATGTGAGTAAGGTAGAATTTCGTATGTTCATCCGCCCTGCCCATTTGCGTAAGACGTTCTTTCACCTTAATATTGTCGGGAATACCCATATGGGTTTCAACACCGGGCGCATCAAGATAAGAGCTTTCAAGAACAATTATATCAAAAGCCCCCTTTCTGCTTTCAAGATACTCCCATGTTTCCGCAAGGAAATATCCCGTATCAACGGCATAAAAAATGGATTTTCCGTCCTTTTCAATAACATAGTTATATGAATCCCACTCAAAGGCGTGTGAAGCCTTAACAGCAGTCACCGTATAACCGTCAATTTCATATGGCTTATACGGCTCTATGGGTACATTGACAACACCGCAGTGATCTTTCCAGAAATCGTTGTGAAACATTTCCCTTATAGGTTCGCCGGATTTCTCCGAAGAATACACCGTCAGCTCATGTCCCTGTTCTCCGCCAAAACAGTATTTATTCATGTCACGCATGGAAAGCTCCTGAACGCTTAAATGGTCGACATGAGCATGAGTGAGAAGCACCGAGCGCACATTCACAAGATCAAGTCCGCCATAAAGGACATGGAGATATGTGTCAGAGGGGAAATCAATGAGAAGCTTTCCGTCGATAACAGCCTGCGAGCGCGTGCGGATATTCTTGCCCCCTCTTTCACGGGCAATTTTACAGCCCTCACATTTACAAAACAACGCAGGTACTCCCTCACATGAGCCTGTGCCTAAAAATTTCAGTTTCATTATTCTGCATCCTTTCTTCAGCATCAGATTATTAGTGCTTTTCGCACAAAAAAGGGCGACCACATAGGGTCGCCCCTACAAAATCATAGGAAACGGTGTTTTCTGTTTGAAATTGTATGATTTTGTGTTTTATGGAAATCCCTGATTACAAATGTATCAATTACTTATGGAAAGCCGTTGCGTCATGTGCAACCATTGCTTCAACCATCTGTGCAAATGCCCAATGTGTTGCAATGTCGTTTGCGGGATACTTGTTTGCATCGCAATATGCCTTAACCATTGTTGCATCAGGAACTCTGCCAAGGTATCTGTTAATCATGGTAACCGCTTCGGCTCTCTTGATCTTCTTGCCAAGACCGAATGTGCCATCGGTGTAACCGGTGATAATACCCTTTGCAGCGAGTGTAGAAATGTTTGTCTTAGCCCAATGTGTTTCGGGAACATCTGAGAAGCTCTTGGAGTTGTCTGCAGTATATCCTGCAAGACGAACCATCATTGTTGAAAATTCTTCACGGGAAATCTCCTTGTTGGGCTTGAATGTACCATCAGTATATCCGGTAATGATGCCCTTTGAGGATGCAAAGTCAACGTATTTCTTATACCACGCATTTGCGGGCACATCGGAGAATACCGCGCCTGTGTAAGTTGCGCTTTCGTTGAAATCTGCGCTTACTCTTGCAATAAAGGTTGCAGCCTCAGCACGGGTAATGCTCTTGTCGGGCTTTGCTGTACCATCGGTGTAACCTGTCATATAGGAAGCGTGCTTTTCAACTGTAACTGTTCCGGAAGCAGGCTTGTCAGCATAAACAGCTCTGAGAGTTGTGTTGCCGGCAATCTTGATTGTGGAGAGTTCTTTAACTGTCTTTCCGTCAGTTGACCAACCCTTGAACACCTTTCCTTCGGGCGCTGTGACAATAGGAGGATTGGAGGGGGATTTTCCGGAAAGAACATTTTCCTTTGTTGATCCGCCTGCAACAGTTCCGGCTCCAACGTTATATGTTACAATATATGTCGGTGTTGTGGGAGTTGAACCACCTGCAGAGCCGCCGGTTGAACCACCAGTTGATCCACCCGATGAACCGCCACTTTCTTCGTCAGTTGTAACTTTCAGTGTGTCGGTGTATTCACCTGTACCTATTTCATTAACAGCTGCAATTTTGAAGTAATATGTTGTATCATCGGAAAGACCGGTGATAGACTTTGTGAATGTCTTTGCGTTAGTAATTTTAACGGTGGAAGTGCTTGCGCTTGTGGTCTTGCCGTAGCTTATAACATATCCTGTTATAGCGGAATTGCCGTCATCTTCGGGAGCTTCCCACTTGAGCTTAACAGTTGATGTGCCAACGCTTGTTGTGTCGAGATTCTGAGGCACACCCGGAACAGAAAGCTTTTCAATTTCCGCATGTACAGGGTCGTTATCGTTTCCGGCGTTGACAGTTACGGATTTGTCCGCATAACCATTTATTGAAACGCTTGCGGAATATGTGCCCTTTTCAACGGTAAACGTTACTTCGCCATCTTCATTGGTTTTCTTTGTCTGACCGTCAATAGTAACCTCTGCATTCTTTACAGGGTCTCCGTTTTCATCGGTAACAACGATTGTTACTGTTGTTTTTGTTTCAACATCAATTCCGTCGTAAGCATATTTGAGCGTTGCAGAGGGGCTCTTTCCGTTGAGGTAATGCTTAACTGTCTTTGAGCTTGTGTGCTGACCAACATAAACATCCTTAAAGTAGTTTATTTTGGGGAAATCGCCGAAATAAACGAGCTCATTGCTTGCTGCAAGTTCTTCGACAGCATCGGGATCTTCAACCTTGAAATGAACGGTGAAAAATTCATCTCCGTCATTGAGGTATGCATCTTCGGGAGAGCTTCCGCTTCCCCAGATAAGGTATGAAAGCGAGAGACAACCCTCATCAAGCATAAAGAAATCATCGTAATTGTTTTCATAAACAAGAATCATAAAAGAATCGTTTGCAACGTCAAAAACCGTTGAAGAATATTCTTTATATGCAAGATCAGACTTAACCTTATTGCCGTTGACATCAAGAAGTGTGAGTGCATCCGTGTCAAAGGAAACGTTTGCATAGCCGGCTGTATGGTTGTCACCAACAGCGCTTACAACCGCATCAATTGTCTGTGCATCTTCATCATAAATAATTGTCATTTTCATGCCGAATTCCTTTGCGGCACCGACAACCATTGAAAAACTGCAAACAACCATTATAATTGCAAGAATTGCCGCAGTAAGTTTTTTGAAAGTTCTCATTGTTTTACCATCCTTTCGGGTCGTTTTGGACCTTTGCAGATTTTCCGTGAATTTTCACGACAAGGTTATTTGAGCGTGAACGCCCGTAAGCAATTTTTGCTTTCGGGCATCCTCATTTCTCCAACCTTCAAACACAGACAAGGTCGCAAATCTCAAACTGTATATCTGCATTTGAAGATTGGAGATTTTTTCAAAAGAGGGACACGCCGGAGCGTGTCCCTCCCTTGCGTTACGTTTTTAAGTTGTAACCCTTAATTACTTTGCAACTGCCGCAGATTTGCATTCTTCAGCCTTTGCGCCGAAATTATTTGTAACATATCCAAGGTCGAATACTGTTACAGTACCGTCTTCATCAACATCCGTTGCGGTCTTGAGCATTTCGTAAACTTCAGGTGTGAAGTTTTCGTCATCCGCAAAGGCTCTTGTTATTCTTATGAAGTCGGAAATGTCAACGATACCGTTCTTCTGAGCGTTTTCGTCAATAACTTCACCGGCTGTGAGTTCTGCTGTGAATGTGAGTGCAGTGTATTCGGTCTGGGATACCATCTGAGCGATTACGATGTCTGTTACTGTGTAGTCAAGGTAACCGTTCTTGGAGATTACTGCGGAATATGTTCCGGGAGCAAAGTCAAGAGTGAGGTCAGAAATGGTAATATATCCGTCCGCATCTGTCAAAGACTCGGCTGTTTCGATTGTTTCTGTTCTGAGTGCAGTTCCCTGTGCATCCTTGAATGTAATTGTAGCATAGGTAACAGGAGCAACACCCTCTGCTCTTACAAGACCAATCTTTCCGCCGATTGTGGACATGTTGCTTCCTGTTGCATCAAATACAACTGTAAATGTCACTGTACCGTCAGCATTGATGGTGTAATCAGCAGCGGTGTAAGTGTCTTCGCCAACTGTAATTGTAAAGTCATCGGGAAGCTTATGTGTGTCAGCAAGTGCAACAGTTATTGTTGCCTTATACTGTGTTTCAAAATCGAATGTTCCGTCAACAGGTTCATCGTTCATGTCTGCCCATACTGTGGATACAACGGAGAACGGTGTTTCGGTTACTTCCTCGGGAAGCTTAACTGTTGCATCAGAAGGAGCTGCTGTTGCAGCAGGAGTTGCAACGATAAGTTCAAGGTTTTCTGCTGTTTCTCTGTCTGCAGAAGTGAAGACATATTCAGCGGTGATAGAGGTTGTAGTTACTTCGGTAACTGTTGCTGTTTCACCGTTGATTGTGAAGGTTGCCTGGTCTGTAACCTTGAAGCCTTCCTTGGTGTTAACCTTAACTATTACCTTATACTGGGTGTTGTAATCGTATTCGTCAACAACAGGATCCCATGTAATGGAGTCAATTGTGTAGTTTGCATTCTCCGCAACTGCACCCTCTGTATCCTGCGCATTTCCTGCAGCAGGAACTTCGATGCCGGTTACTGCAACTTCTGTAACTGTCTCTCTGTCAGCAGATGTGTAAGTATACTCAGCTGTGATAGAGGTTGTTTCCACATTGGTTACAGTTGCTGTCTGACCATTGATTGTAAAGGTTGTGTTTTGGGTTACCTTGTAACCCTCTGCTGTGTTAACCTTAACTGTTACCTTATACTGGGCGTTGTAATCGTATTCGTCAACAACAGGATCCCATGTAATGGAGTC
>JAZQKV010000090.1:0-10462 GCA_045542335.1 Eubacteriales bacterium | reverse complement strand
CAAAGAAACCGTCAACAACTCCGTAAATTGATGAAAACACCATCATTACTATTGACGGAAACGTGAAGCGAAGCAGTTTTTTATATGTAAAATGATCTGAAAGCTTGATTTCCATGGAAACTCCTTTTGCAAGAATTTTGTCTTTTGATTTTGCACTCCGAGTATTATACACTAATTGCGGTCAAATGTCAAGGCGTAAAAGTGTTAAAAAGCTCCGAAAAACAGTTTTTGGATAGAGTGAAAAAAGGCATGGATAGATTTCCATGCCTTGAGGGGATAGAATTGATTGAAATTTCGGGTGTTATTACTCGAAAGTCTCCCTGACATTGCTGAGAAGCTTTGTGATTTCCAGATGCTGAGGACAAGCACCCTCGCATTGACCGCATCCGATGCAATCCGCAGGACTTGCAAACTTTGCCACAAGATTTTCATAATACGTTTCCGAAACAAACCGCTGTGAGGGATAACGCATATAATTGTTGTAAACCGAGAAATAGTCGGGTATGGGAATGGAACAGGGACATCCGTCAATACAATATTTGCACCCTGTGCAGGCAATGGCAGGTGTGCTGCTGATGATTTTTGCCGCCTCTTTGGCAAGTGCCATGCCCTGCGCATCCAAAGGCTCAAAATCCTTCATGTGTGCCATGTTGTCCCTTAATTGCTCCATATTGCTCATGCCCGAAAGCACCATAATCACACCCTCATGAGATGCCGCAAACTTAAGAGCAAAAGATGCCGCCGATTTTCCAGGATACTTTTCCTCAATAAGCTCCGCCGCCTTTTCGGGAAGATTTGCCAGCGCACCACCCTTGATTGGCTCCATGACTATTATATCCTTGCCGTGCTTTCTTGCCACTTCATAGCATTTGCCTGCCTGTATTCCCTCGTCATCCCAGTCAAGATAGTTTATCTGCAACTGAACAAACTCCATTTCCGGATGCCTTTCAAGCATCTCGTCAAGCACCTCTGCTTTGTCGTGGAACGAAAAACCTATGTGACGGATTTTTCCCTCTGCCTTTTTTTCTGCGATAAATTCAAACGCCCCGAGCTCCTCCGAGCGACGAAATGTTTCGTTGCCGAGTGAGTGGAGAAGATAGTAATCAAAATATTCAACCCCGCATTTTTCAAGCTGTTCCTTGAAAATGCTTTCAAGCTGTTCTTTTTTTGTCACGGAAAACATCGGCATCTTGTCCGCAAGTAAAAAGCTATTGCGTGGATACCTGTCCACCACCGCCGTTTTCACTGCATTTTCACTCATACCACCGTGATATGGATAAGCCGTGTCAAAATAGGTAAAACCCTGTTCAATATAAGCATCTGCCATTTGCTTGAAGGCTTCAAGGTCAATTGAGTTGTTCTTTCCGTCAATAACCGGAAGCCTCATAAGTCCGAATCCAAGCTTTTTCATAAAATATCTCCCTTTCAATTATAAATCTATGTTAAAGTGTGCGTGTTTATTTGAATTTTGACGGCAAACCGCCCATGTATGCTTTGAAAGTCCGTGTGAAAAATGAAAGATTGTCAAATCCGCATTGCCTTGCCGCCTCGGCGACCGTTGCGCCCGAAATGATTTTGTCACGGGCAACCTTGCAACGATAGGCGTTTATGTATTCCACAATTGTCTGATTGGTTACTTTTTTAAACTCACGGGAGAGAACATATTTGTTGACTATAACCGCCTTTGCGATCTTGTCAAGAGTCAGCTTTTGCCCATAATTGTTGCGTATAAAGCGAATAGTTTTCTTGACACGCTCGAAGGTTACATCTTTTACAGCATTTTCCTCCGTACAGCCGTCCACATGGTTTTCACGAAGCTCAACCAGAATATCAAGCACCACCGAACGAAGCTTTGCAACTCTGCATGGATCACAAGTGTTGGAGTAGCAAGCTTCAAGCACCCCGAAAAGCTTTTTCAAAGCGTCGCTTTTGATTTTATATCTGAATTTCAATGCCGTTGTGCAAATGTCGGCTTCGTCGCAGAATTTGCGGTCAATTATCAGGCAGGCATAGTTAATGCTGTTGTCGGTTGAGGTGTGGTGAATCACGTTTGTGTTAACAACGATAAAATCGCCTTCTTCAAAGGGGATACGTTCGGCATCCAGGGTAACATAGCCGCTGCCCTTGAGACAGAGTTGAATCTCAAGATTTTCATGCCAGTTGGCATCACGGGTGTAGACGGTGTTTGTGACGTTTATGTTTGACGAATAAATAAAGGGAAGCAGGGCGTTGGGATTGCGGTGCTCCTCATATCTTAATCCGACGGTTTCCATGATGCGTGCATCCTCCTTTGCGCAAGATTGTGTTAATTATTGTCAATATTGAGTATTGCATAACACCTGATTTCATTATATAATATATTCGGAAGTATTACAATGATGTTTTTGTAATTATTCTGTGAAAAGTGAAAATTCCCAAAGGGAGGAAAAGCATATGAATGACACAAGAAATTCAACGGAGCTTGCCGCTGCAAAAGAATATAAAGCTGTGTGGGACCCGCAAGTACCGTTTCCGTCACACGAAGTTATGGAGGATCTTGACGTTGTAACTCATGTTTCCGTTGCAAAGGCAAGGGAGGGGGAGTATCTCTACCTGCACGAAGCCACAATCCAATGGCACAAGGATAGATTCTACATGGCGTTTGCCAACCACCGCACCCGTGAAACAGGCGACTATAACGAGGTTGTGAGAGGTTGCACATCCTTTGACGGTATCCATTGGAGTGAGCCTGAATTGTGGGCGGAAAAAGTTCCCGAGGGCATGACTTCAAACAACCATCCGCTTCTTTTCTCTCATCAGGGAAAGCTTTACGGCTTTTTTGTGTGCTGGGATCAAACCCACACTCCTCACACTGAAATCTTCATTCTCAACGAGGAAACAGGAGCCTGGGAGCATCAGCCCGGGGGCGGAATACCTGCATTTCTGCCTTTCTGCACGCCGCAGAAAATGGAGGACGGAAACTGGATAATCAGCGGCGAAAATATCTGGCTTGATGCGGCGGTTATTATAAGCCACGGCGATGACCTTACAAAATGGGATTTTGTGAAAGTTCCCCGACGTGACGAGGATGTCCGTGTTTATTTCCCCGAAAGCGCAGTTATTGATCAGGGCGGCGGTCATCTTGTTCTCATGTGCCGAAACTACAACGGAACTCACCCCAAAATGAAGTTTGAACAGCCTTTCAGATGTCCTGTTTCCCCCACCTCTGAAAGCTTTGATTACGGCAGAACATGGTCAAACATGACCCTCAGCAATTTCCCCATTGCCGATAGCCAGCCTTTTGCAGGAAAGCTTTCAAACGGTCAGCGTTATTTCCTTTTCAATAGCCTTGAGGAGGGCAGGGCACTTCTCGGAATTGCCGTGACAGGTAAAAACGGCGGACTTTTCAAAAAGGTATTCAAGGTAAGACACAACAGATTTCCAAGGGTACGCCTGTTTGAAAACTCAAAGGGCGGAACAACCGAGTGGTCCTATCCCAACGCCTTTGAGCACAACGGCAATCTCTATATTGCCTATACTCATGGCAAGGAGGACTGCACCCTTTCGATAATACCAACAGAGGTCCTTGAGATAGACTGAAAGAGGCGGCACAGCTTATGAAACTTATAATCGCTCAGGTTTTCGGCATTGCCGCTATGGCGTCTCTTTTTCTCATATATCAGCAAAAGGAAAGAAAACAGCTTCTTTTGTGCAAGCTGAGCGCGGATATTTGTTGGGTTATTTATTATGTGTGCCATGGAGCTGTTGGCGGAACAATTCCGAATCTTGTGGGGATTTTCCGTGAAAGCGTTTTTTTGTGCAGCAGTAAAAAATGGGCAAACAGCAAGCTATGGCCTGCATTTTTCATCGTGCTAAACTGGACAATTGCAATTTGGAAATGGGACGAGCCTTTTGATTTTATTCCCATTTGCGCTTCGACCTTTGTCACGATTTCCCTTTGGGTGAAAAGCCCAAGACTGACAAGAATAATATCAGCTCCCGTTTCGGCGGCATTTGTGGTTTATAATTTGCTTGCGGGAACATGGCTTGGAGTCATAAATGACTCTGTTGGACTTGTGTCTGTTATTATTTCCCTTGTTCGCCCTGATCTTGACAGAAAAAATTGCGGAAACAGACAGCAGAACATTCAAGGCGGCGAAAAAATTACGGATATGGGTAAAGATACTTGACACACCTGTTATGTTTATGGTATAATTATCATGGGAATGGAATTGTCCCGAAAATTTATTGTACTATTTTCATAAGGTGGCAAGTCTGAAAACAAATTTTCAGGTTCAGAAGTTTGTGACTTCAAGGTCATTGATCTTCGGTTTTCCACGCATTACCGCACAAACTTCCGGCTACAAGAAAGGAAGGGTTATTATCATGAAACTCTCAACAAAGATTCTTGCCCTCATCATGGCGGCAGCGGCTTGCACGGCAATGCTCGTTTCCTGCGGCGATGATGAAAAAGACACAAATGTGTCGGGCGACGGTGCAAAAATTGAATCCGAGGCGGACAAGCAGAACGAGGACAGCGAGCCGAAGGACATGAGCGAGGTTTTTGAGCTTGGAGAAGAAGTGCGCTTTGACGGCGAAACATTTTCCATGTACATCGCTCACTCCACAAGAAACAACGATTACATCATTGAGGAAGAAAATGGCGACCTCATCAATGATGCAAAGTTCAAGAGAAACGAACTTACAAAGCAAAGACTTGGTATTGACCTGAACTTTGTTGGCTCAACTCTCACAACCTCCGGTACTGACCAGACAACCGAGTCCAATAAGATTTCCTCCCTTATCCTCGCAGGCGATACAACCTACGATGCATATATCCAGGTTCAGCACGGTGCAATGCCCGGACTTATCCAGGAGGGAATGTTTATCGACTGGTATGACCTTCCCCACATTGACTTTTCAAAGGCATGGTGGTTCTCCAACACACTCCGTGACATCAACTTCGGCGGCAAGGTTTTTGCCATGACCGGTGACTATAATCTCGCTTCCACCTCCGGATGTGCTTGCGTTGCTTTCAACAAGACAATGCTTGATGAGCTTGAACTTGAATATCCCTATCAGATGGTTTTTGACGGAACATGGACACACGATAAGTTCGTTGAATATATCCAGGCAGCAACAAAGGACCTCAACGGCGACGGTCAGCTTGTAATTGCCGATGACCGCTACGGTTATAACGGCTGGTCCTATGAACAGCTCTATGCTCTTTATATCGGATACGGCGGACAGCACGTTATAAGAGATGACAATGCACTTCCAAAGCTCAGCATTTATTCCGAGCGTCAGGCAAATGTTATTGAAAAGATGCTTCAGGTGTTTGCAAATCCCGGTGCTGTATATGAGGACAAGACCTACGGCGTAGCTGAAACAATGTTCAAGGAAGAAAGACTTCTCTTTATCAACTCCGGTCTTTCCGCAATTCCCGGTTACAGAAACCACGAGTTTGACGTTGGATTCGTTCCCTATCCCAAGCTCAACGAGGAACAGGAAAACTATTATGCAAGAACAGGAAACACAACCTGCCTTACATATATCCCCGTTACTCTCCCTGAAGACAGATATCCCCTTGTAGGTGCAACACTTGAAACCATGGCATACTACTCTCATGTTGAAGTTCTTCCCAAGTATTTTGACACGGTTCTTACCGTTCAGTCCACCCGTGATATTGAGTCTGAGCAGATGATACCCATTATCAAGGACGGCTCAAGATTTATGGACCATGCCATTGGCTTTGATCCTGCAGGCATCGTAAGAAGCGGTCAGAACACACTTGCTTCCCATTGGATGTCCAGCAAGAGTAAGTACGAAGAAAAACTCGCAAGCCTTATCAAGACTTACGAATAATATCCTCAACAGCTGCTTTTGAGCAGGAACATCCGGACACGCTTTTTCCGGATAAGCTTTGCAATTCACACGGCAGTGCTGTGCGTATGACTATTTGTCCCCGGCACTGCCGTTTTTGCACCCAAAATTGCCGGAACGAAAAAAAGGAATAACGAAAAAGTACAATAAATCGGATATTTCTCCCTTATTTTCTGAAAATAATACGGCAATAACACAATTTTACATAAATTTTTCAATAAGCATAAATTTATAAAAGAGGTGTTAAAATGTCAAAGAAACTCATGTCCCTTGCACTTTGCATAGCAATGCTCTTGAGTGCAATATCCCTCACCGCATCAATAAGTGCGGCAGAAACCTACACTCCCGAAACAGGCGACGGATATGTTTCGTTTGACCTCACGAAAATTTCAAACGGAATATGTCTTGGAAGAAAGTCGGCGTCCGCAGAAAAAACAACCTTTGACGGAAAAGATGTTTTCAAAATAACTCCAACTCCCGAGCTTAATGTCGGTGGTGACAGCGCAACCACTGTTAACATTGACATCACGGCAATCGGGAACCATGCCGTAAAGGTGGATGTGACAAAGTATAAGTATATTGGAATTGAATACTATTACGACACGTCCTCTCCCACTTACACGGGCAAAATGAAAATGAACATTCTTGAGGGGTCATCAAAGGCAACCAAAGGCAATCTTGCCGTGGAGTCTGACAAGGGGATAACAACAGGGAAATGGGATGTGGTTTATCTTTCGATGCAGGGACTTAAAATAAACCCCGATTCCGCAAAGAATTATCTTTCGCAGATTCACTTTTTCCCCTTTGGAAACACTCACCCCAACAATCTCAAGAACACTGATGTGATATATGTTTCAAAGTGTACTTTCTATGAAAACAACCCCACCGGCGGCGAAACCTTTGACATCCCAACGGTGACACCCGGCGAAAAAGAGGAGGAAAAGCCGACGGTGGAAGCACCTGTTGACGCTCCTGTTCTTTCAACGGAGAACACAAGCATGGATGCCCCTGTTTTTGAAAAGGGCGAGGGCTATATCTCATTTGATATGACAAAGCTTCCCGTGGGAATTGCCGTGGGAAGAAAGTCGGCGGCACTTCAGAAAGTGACCTATGACGGAAGAAATGCACTCAAGGTTGTGCCAACGCCACACCTCAATGTGGGCGGCGATATGGCAACCACCATTAATATCGACGGCAGCTCTTATGCAAAGTATGACGAAAAGGTTGACCTTTCAAAGTATAGATACATGAGCGTCACATATTATTACGACACAGATTCTCCCACTTATGACGGCAACATGAAATTCAACGTCATTTCCGGCGACGGCGGCAAAGCGCGCGGTAATCTGGTTTCCACCAATACCCTTGTAACAGGCAAGTGGGCAGAATGTTATTTCTCCTTTGGTGCAACTGTGACTTACGATGAGGGCGCAAGCCTGAAACAGGCACATTTCTTCCCATATGGTGGTTCAAATCCGAGTGTTCTCAAGTTTACGGATGTGATGTACATTTCAAAAATAACCTTCCATGAAACAAATCCCGATGAGAATGCACGTTATAAAATTTCCTTTGATTCGTCAAATCCGGAGGTTTCCGGAACAAGACCCGAAGACATTTCTGTTAAACCCGACAGCAGCTACACACTTCCCGAATGTCCATACACACTCAGCTATGGCACATTCACAGGCTGGAAGTGTGACCTTGACGGCGTTGTTTATATGCCCGGCGACACCCTTGCGGCAAAGTCAGACACACATTTTGAGGCAATGTGGGAAGAAAAAAAGGAATATCCCGACAACAAGGTCTTGTTCTTCCCCGACTATGCAAGCGGCATTGTAAACGGACTTGATTCTGCCTCTGTGTATGACGAGGAATGCGTTATTGACGGCATGAGAGTGCTCAAGATATGTGCAAATCCCGAAGCAACAAAGGCAAAGACTCTTTGCATTGAGGGTTACAGCTATGACAGCGCAAACATTGACCTTTCGGTTTACAAATGGATTATTGTTGCATACAAGTATGACTCTCCCACTCCTGCAAAAACAAAAATGCGCATAAATTATATGACAAACGGCGGTGCGCTTTCAAAACAGTTTGGAAACACATCTTCCGAGGAGCTTGTGGCAGGCAAATGGAGCTTTGCGAAGTTTGATATGACAGGCGTTGAAGCTTGCCTCAATCCCGATTCAAAGGACCATTATCTCAAGCAGATGCACACCTATGTTTTCGGCTCGGAGCTTCCTGTGAAGAATCTTACAAAGGACGACACCGTTTACATCAGCCATGTGATGTTCTTCAAGGAAGAACCGAAGCTTGCTGTTCATGAGCCTTATATGAACGGCTATGACGGAAATATTTTCAAGCCCAACAAGACAATGACCCGAGCCGAGGCGTGCACAGTTGTTGCAAGACTTCTCGACACAGAGGAGAACATTGCAAAGAACACAACCACTTCCTTTAACGACGTTGCGGCAAATAAGTGGTATGCAAAGTACATTTCTTTCTGCGAGGCAAAGGGACTTCTGGGGTCTTACAGCGGTGCATTTGCCCCAGAACAGAACATAACGAGAGCCGAGTTTGCAGAGCTTGTTTACAACATGGGTCTTGCAAAAGAGGATCCGGCTGATAGAAAGACATTTACCGATGTAACCGAGGCTCATCCAAAGTATGCGGCAATTATGGCGGCGGCAAGCGCAGGTCTTATCGGCGGATATGCCGACGGAACATTCCTGCCTGACAGGACAATCACAAGAGCGCAGGTTGTGACAGTCTTAAACCGTGCCCGTGGAAGAAGCATGACCACTGACACTATATCCCCCGAAATCAGCGCAGTTTTCAACGATGTGGATGGTACACATTGGGCATTTGCAGAAATTGCCGAGGCGACCCTTCCTCATGTTTCCGACGGAAAAGCATGGCTGTATGCCATGAAAGACCCCAACGAATATGTTGATGTTGACTATTCAAAGGGCAATGCAATGATTGCCGAGGTTGACAGACTTTCTGCCGAGAGGGCGGAAAAAATTGCAAATTCTGCCTCGGATTACAGCACCATAAAGGGAAAGAAAATTTATGTTTCCCCGAACGGCGACGATGCGAACGACGGTCTTTCACCCGAAAAAGCAGTAAAGACAGTTGCAAGGGCAAACAGAATTGTTTCAAGCGGAGATGGTGTTCTTTTTGAAAGAGGCGGCTTGTGGCGCGAAAAGTTCAGCGCAGTTCCGGGAGCTACCTATTCGGCGTATGGAGAGGGTCAGAAACCGCGCATTTACGGCTCACCCGAAAACGGTGCAGTGCCTGAAAAGTGGACACTTTTCCACGAGGATGCTTCGACAGGCGCAAAAATCTGGAAATATGAAAACGAGGACTTTGCGGATGTGGGAAACATTGTTTTTGACCACAAGTATTACGGTTATAAAGAGTTCCCAAGCTACAAAAACGGCAGATTTGTGTTGAGAAACACCGACACTCCCTTTGACATAAAAACTCACCTCGACCGCAACCTTGAGTTTTTCCACAAGGCAGATTCCGTGACGGACGGCAACGGTCCCACCACGGCGGCAACCGGTCCTCTTTATCTGAGATGCGATGCAGGAAACCCCGGTGAAATATATGAGGATATTGAGTTTTCAACAAGGGGCAACGTAATCGGTATTTCCGGCGCAAACACCACAATTGACAACCTTGCAATTATGTACGGCGGTTCTCACGGCGTGGGTGCAGGTACTGTGACAGGACTTACGGTTAAAAACTGCATTATCGCATGGATTGGCGGCTCAATTCAGAGTTATAATCTCAGAGGAAACACTCCCGGCGTTGTAACAAGGTTCGGAAACGGCGTTGAGGTTTACGGCGGCTGCGAGGGATACACGGTTGAGAACAACCACATATATCAGAATTACGATGCAGGCATAACAAATCAGGTGGGAAGCGGAAATGCAAACGAAATTCTCATGAATAACATTTCTTACAGTCACAACCTAATTGAGGACTGCGTTTATTCCATTGAGTATTTCCTCGGCGCACCAAAAAGCGGATCTGCAAGACGTGACGGCGTGAATTTCAAGATTGATGACAACATCATGCGCCGTGCAGGCTTCGGCTTTGGCTCAACCCGTGGCGATGGCGGTGCGCAGGTACACCTTAAAACATGGGGCGGCACACCCAATGAGTTCAAGAATTTCGTTATCAGCAATAATATCTTTGACCGAAGTGTTAATCAGATGTTCTATGTATGCGCAGGCTATGATGTGTGGCTTCCCAAGTGGCAGAATAACACCTATATCCACGGCTTTGACAAGAGCTTCGCAAACTACGGCAGAGCAAGCGGAAACGTTTACCGCTATAACTACACTGCCCACAACGTTATAACAAACATCATGGGCGATGCCGACGCAAAAATATTCTATGTCGAACCCGAACCTTCCTATACCTTCACCGGCGGAAAGTGATTATGGTTTGGGTGTTGGGGCTTCGCCCCACGCCTGACAATGCTCAATTGCGGTATGTGGGGTTTCACCCCACACCCCACACAGAAAACTTTTTGAAAAAAGTTTTCCGTGACCTTTCAAAAACTTTAAATATAGGTTTGTTTATAATA
>JAZQKV010000089.1:0-6574 GCA_045542335.1 Eubacteriales bacterium | reverse complement strand
AGAGGAAGAAGCAGAGGAAGAAGCAGAGGCGGAGTCCGAAGAAACAACCGAGGGCGAAGAAGCAGCCGAGGGTGAGGAAACCGCTGAGGGCGAAGAAACCGAGGATGCAGAGGCAGAAGAATCCGAGCAGACAACCGAGGAACAGCCCGAAGAAGAAAAAGCTGAATAAGCGGCTTTGAATCAGAATTAGATTGTCATGCAGGCATATTGCTTACAGCGGTATGCCTGTAAGGCGATTATGGGAATGAATAATAAAACCACAATGCAAACAGGCGACATTGGTAAAATACCATAAATTGTAACATTTTTATTTTTTTGCGAAAAGCTATTGCAATGTTGAAAATTGTGTGGTATAATACAGGTTGTTGCGAGTATGTGCGAAGCATACTTAGTATAAAAAATTTCGGAGGAATTTAAAATGCAGATTTTTATTGGCGTATTGCTTTTGATCATGGCAGTATTTCTTATTGTGGCAGTTCTTCTCCAGAGCAGCAAGAACCACAGACTTTCCGGCACAATCGCCGGCGGCGCAGAAACATTTTTCGGCAAGCAGAAGGGCAAGTCAGTTGACGCTCTCCTTTCCAAGCTCACAACAATCGTTGCAATTGTTTTTGTTATCCTTGTTCTTGTTCTTTACGTTATGAGCGGAAGCGGAACAAACGACAACAACGGCACAGTTGTAACAGACGATATTGTTGTTGAAGACGGAACACTTGTTGAGGACGAAACAGAAGCAGAAGCTGAAGCTGAAACAGAAGCAGAAGCTGAAACAGAGGCAGAGGCTGAAACAGAGGCAGAGGCAGAGGCTGAAACAGAGGCTGAAGCTGAAACAGAAGCAGAGGCTGAAACAGAAACAGCTGAAGCATAAGGCTTTTTAAGTTAAAAACATCAAGAGGTCGGACAAAAGTCCGACCTCTTTTCTGTTGTGATGAAGTTTTTGATGTGTTGATGTGAAATTGGTTGTTTATCTGAATTTGCCGAGAAGATTATTGCGAGCACTTTCAAATGAAATATTCTTGCCGCTTTTGCCCGGGGAATCCGGCGTAAAAAAGAAAAAGTTGTCAAGCTTTACCGAGTAGGCATCAAGGCGACAGCGAAGAATTTGTGCGGCTTGATAATCATGCTCGGACGGCTCACTACCGGTGGGGTGATTGTGGGCGCAGAATACTTCGCAGGCATCTTCAAGAATTGCGTTGCGAATTACCTCGGAAATAACAATCGGGGACGAAAACTCATGCTCCCGTGAATTGAAATGAACTCTTCCGGTTTCGCCGCTTGAGCTTGTGAAAATATATGCAAATGATTCCTCCGGAAGACCGGCAATTTCTTTTTCAAGCATCTTGAAAATGCTTTCAATGCTTTGCTTTTCGACGTCCGCCACTTTCTTTTTCCTTGATTGACGGTATTTTTCAAAAACCGTCCCGATAACTTTGATGTTTACGGCAAGCTCTGTGCCTATGTCAAAACACTTTTCAAGCCGCTGGCAGGGAATATTCATGATTTCTTTGACCGAACCAAAGCTGTTTTCAAGTGAAACGGCAAGAGCCGGAACGTCGTCCCGAACCCTTGCCGCAATCAACAGGTCATAAAACAAATCTGTTGCAATAAAAATTCGTCTGTGCGTTTTGCTTTGAATTGGGTAAAAGGGCTCGGTGAAATAGTAGTTATCTCTGAACTCTTCCGGAGCCGCCATTCTTAACAAGTCCCTCAACTTCATCAACGGTTACCATGTTGTAGTCGGTCTCAATGGAGTGCTTGAGCGCAGATGCCGCAACTGCAAACTCAATTGTGTCCTGCATGGACTTGCCGGTGAGAAGTGAGTAAATAAGTCCGCCGCCAAAGGAGTCACCGCCACCAACTCTGTCAACAATGTGGATGTTGTAGGTGCGGGAGAAATAGTAGTCGTTTCCGTCGTAAAGCATAGCTGCCCAGTCGTTGTCGTTTGCGGAAATGCTGGAACGGAGGGTGATTGCAACCTTCTTGAAGCCGAAACGCTCTGCAAGCTGACGGGCAACGCTCTTGTAGCTTTCGTGGTCAACCTTACCTGCATTTACGTCTGTGTTTTCAGCCTTGATGCCGAAAACATCGTCTGCGTCTTCTTCGTTTGCAATGCAAACATCAACATAAGGCATAAGCTCTGCCATAACCTTGCCTGCCTTTTCCTTGGACCAGAGCTTTTTTCTGTAGTTGAGGTCACAGCTTACGGTGATTCCCTTTTCCTTGCAAGCCTTGAGAGCTTCAAGTGTGATTGCCGCAACATTGTCACCGAGAGCAGGAGTGATTCCTGTGAAGTGGAACCAATCTGCGCCGTCAAGAATTTCGTCCCAGTTGAAGTCTGCGCTTGTTGCCTCAGCAATTGAGGAGCCGGCTCTGTCGTAGATAACCTTGGAGCCTCTCTGAGAAGCACCCTTTTCGAGATAGTAAATACCGATTCTGTTGCCGCCACGGGTGATTTTTGAGGTGTCAACGCCGAACTTTCTGAGGGAGTTAACAGCCATCTGACCGATTTCGTGGGAGGGAAGCTTTGTTACGAAAGCGGAATCCATGCCATAGTTTGCAAGAGAAACGGACACGTTTGCTTCACCGCCGCCGAAAGAAGCGCAGAAAGTATCTGTCTGAACAAATCTTTCATAAAGAGGGGGATTGAGTCTGAGCATGAGCTCACCGAAACATACTGTTTTCATGTGTATTTTTCCTTTCTTATTTTTGAGGCGGTTTTGGGCTTCCGCCTTTTCAAAATGTTTTCAAAAACTTGTAGAATAGCGTTTGGAATTATGATACAATGTACACAGAAAGTCCTGCTCGCAGTCCTTTGGACTTCGTCCTCTACGCTTTGCGTGGCTACGTCATTGACGGCTTTGTAAGCAGGTATTTTTGCTTTATTGCATAATAGTTTACATCAAAATCCCAATCCATCATAATTATAACACTTGGGTGGGCAATTGTCAAGGGATTTTACAATATTTATGGTTTTTTGAAACTTTTAATAAAAGTTATTATTTTTTATCAACACTAAACCCGGTTGCGAACGGGTTTCAACATGTTTTTGAGTTTTTACTTGCTTTTGGTTGTTAAATATTTCAGAAGGAAGAATTATCATGTTCAACACGGAAATAATCTTTGCCGGCGGCGAAAAGGAAAGCTATTACAAAGATGCCGCAAACGAATACATAAAAAGGCTTGGTGCATATTGCACTTTCACGGAAAAGTGCATCAAGGATGAGCGTCTTTCCGATAATCCGTCGGAAAAGGAAATAGCCGCCGCCCTTGACAAAGAGGGCGAAAAGATTTCGGCGGCAATTGCACCGAGAAATTATAAAATTGCAATGTGCATTGAGGGAAAGCAGTTGTCCTCACAAGAGCTTGCGGAGCTTTTCGGGAAGCTTCAGAGAGAGGGCTATCCGGGGGTGAGCTTTGTTATAGGAAGCTCATGCGGACTTTCCGAAAAGGTCAAAGGTGCGTGTAATTTAAGGCTTTCAATGTCAAAGATGACGTTCCCGCACAGGCTTGCAAGGGTGATGCTTCTGGAGCAGATATACAGGACGTTCAGCATTGCAGGCGGCGGAAAATACCACAAATAGACAGGAGTAATGGTAAAAATGGGAAAGTTTTCTGATATTGTTATTTTAAGCGACCTTGACGGCACGCTTTTCAACAGCGATTGTAAGGTTTCAAAGGGAAATGCCGAGGCGATTGAGTATTTTAAAAGCGAGGGCGGACTTTTTGCCGTTGCTTCCGGCAGACACCCCGACAACATAAGGCTTTATTTTGATGTTTTCACGCCCAATGCACCGTGTATTTGCTATAACGGCGGAATGATATATGATTTTGAAAGCAAAAAACACCTTATGTCAAGACAGCTCCCGGAGAGCGCACTCGATATTGCCTATAAAATGGATTCGATGTTCCCCGAAAGTTGCGTGGCGATTGAAACGCTTAAATGCATGAATATAACCAAAACCAATGAGGTGAGTAAAAGGCTTCTTGAGATTGTGGAGTGCAGGCCGGAGTATTTTGAAAAGTATGAGGACGTGCGCGACCCATGGGTAAAGCTTTCTGTCTGGGCAGATGAACAGACAAGCAAGCTGGTTGAAAAGGAGTTTGCAAGGCTCTCACCGCTTCCCGACGGAATGAGAAGTGTACGCACCCACGCTTGCGCAATCGAAGTGTTAAGCGGCGAAACGGACAAGGGATATGCCCTTGAGGAGTATAAAAAGCTGTTTGATGCAAGTAAAAAGTTTTTTGCCCTTGGTGACAACGAGAATGACAATATAATGCTTGACAAAGCCGATGTGTCAATTGTTCCGTCAAACGCAAACCCTGAAACTGTGGGTTACGCCACAGAGCAGCTTGAGGTTAGCTGTGACGAGGATTTTGTGAAAGCGGCAATTGAAAGAATTGAAAAGGCGTATATCTGAAAACGGAGAAATTGACTATGACGGTGAAAAAACGGGAAAACAACGGATTTTTTGCGCAGGTTTATGACATAGTGTGCCACATTCCAAAGGGCAAGGTTGCAACCTATGGCATGATTGCGGCATTAGCAGGAAGTCCAAGGTCCGGCAGAATTGTGGGATATGCCCTGCACGTCAACCCTCAACCCGGCATTATTCCCTGTCACAGAGTTGTAAACCGTTTTGGCGCAACTGCTCCGGCGTTTGCTTTCGGAGGTCCTGATGTGCAAAGGGAGATGCTTGAAGCTGAGGGCGTTGAATTTGGCGGTGACGGAAATGTTATACTTGACAAGCATTTGTGGAACGGTCAGATTGAGGATAAGTAGTATAAAACAAGGGGGAAAAGCTGTGTGTTTTTCTCCCTTGTATGTTTGATTTTTAATAGAATAAGTGCCAAAAAGTGCTTGACAAAGACGGCAATGTATGTTATCATAAATCTGAGCTTAAAGCCTGTAAAATGCAGGAGTAAAAGGAGGAAAGACTATGTTTAAGGAAAGAATCAGCTTTGGAAATTTTGTGCACGTTAGAAGTGACGAGCAAATGCCCATTACAATGGACGGCTCCGCAAGCCCGATTATGGGCGAGGACGGCAAGCTCCGCTATTTCTTTACAGACCTTGGCGAAAAGCCTTATCACCGTGTGTTTATCGGAAGCGAAACAGACCCCTTTATTGAGCACGATTTCAACTACGAATGGGACGTAAACGGCTATCCGATGGAATGGCCAAGCGGTCTTTGGGCGCAGACAATCTATAAGTGCGACGACGGAATGCTCATAGGTATTGTTCACAGGGAAAATTTCAGCCGTATCGACAAAACCTCATGTGTCAACTACCACATCGGTCTTGGCGTTTCGCATGATGGCGGTCATAAATGGTTTTACGCAGGTGATTTGTGCGGAAATGAATGTAATTATGTTCCGCTTCGCCATGCAAACATGGGCGGCTGCCCCACGATTGTCAAGGACGGTTATTTTTACACATACTTCAATGAGTTCCACTATGCCGACAAGAAAAACAAAAGAGGCGTTATAAAGACAATTTCTGCGGCTCGTTTTTCCGTTCAGGAAACAATTGAGGCTCTCAAGAACAAGAAGTGTCCTAAGGCTTACAAATACAGCGGCGACGGCAAATGGGAAACAAAGGGACTTGGCGGCACAGGTGCGCCCATCATAAAGGTTTCTCCCTGGAGCAATGACCCCGAAAATCTCGGAATAGACAGCCACAGCAAGGCGGCATACTGCAAACCTCTTGATTGTTACCTCATGACCTTCCAGACAGGCGGCAATGGAGAGCTTGTTATGTATTTCTCCAAGGATGCGGAAAACTGGGACGAATTTGTGACGGTTGACACTATTCCCGATTGCCCCGAAAAGGGAGATATTATGCAGCCTTACAGCTGTTTTGTGGATATTTCCGGAGAGGGCAGAGCTGATAATTTCACAGTTGGCGGCAAATTCCTTATCCACGTTGTACGCAAAATGATAAGCAAATATCCTGTTGATGAATACGGATATATTGAGGTTTCGGTGAAATAATCCCGAAGCAAAGCTTTGAGGATTTGTCAATAAATGCAACATGAATATGTTTTCAAGGGCAGGTTTTGTGAAATCTGTCCTTGATTTTTAACATAACTCAGGAATAAAACTAACAAAAACGCACATTTTCCTCATTTACTATTTCAAAAAGATGTGCTATAATATACGCAGAAAGCCCTGCTGCGCAGTGCTTTGGACTTCGTCCCCCACGCTTAGCGTGGCTGCGTCATTGACGGCTTCGCAAAAATGCCCTTGCGAGCAAGCATTTTTGCTTCATGGTATAATCTACGCAGAAAGCCCTGCTGCGCAGTGCTTTGGACTTCGTCCCCCACGCTTAGCGTGGCTGCGTTATTGACGGCTTCGCAAAAATGCCCTTGCGAGCAAGCATTTTTGCTTCATGGTATAATCTACGCAGAAAGTCCTGCTACACAGTGCTTTGGACTTCGTCCTCCACGCTTTGCGTGGCTGCGTTATTGACGGCTTCGCAAAAATGCCCTTGCGAGCAAGCATTTTTGCTTCATGGTAAGTCGGAGGCCAAGCGGTCTTAGGAAGACAATCAACAGCCTCAACTCCCTCGCTCTCCG
>JAZQKV010000088.1:0-15592 GCA_045542335.1 Eubacteriales bacterium | reverse complement strand
CTTTCATACAAGCAGAAGATGAAACAAGAAACTTAGCACCAATAAGGAGATCCTTAAGAACGTAGTTCTTAAGCGCATCTTTGGTTCCTTTCTATGCGAGTAGAAAGGAACACCCCCGTAACCCGGTAAGGGTTTTTGAACTATAAGTTATGAGAGAAAACGAAAAGATTAAATACAAAATAGCACCCACTTTCCCTCTGCCTATGAAAACGGAGCGAAGCAGGTTGAGAATAACCTTGAAGCTGTAAAATAACTTTCAAAAAGAACTAACAAAAGTCCTTTCGATATTTGCGTAGCGACTTTCATACAAGCAGAAGATGACACAAGAAACTTAGCACCAATAAGGAGATCCTTAAGAACGTAGTTCTTAAGCGTGTCTTTGGTTCCTTTCTACACGAGTAGAAAGGAACACCCCCGTAACCCGGTAAGGGTTTTTGAACTATAAGTTATGAGGGAAAAGGAAAAGATTTAATAGAAAAAATCCCCCGCACCCCCACACGCTTTGCGTGCAATAGATTACGAGGGAAACCAAAAAAATTAATAAAACAAGCTCACCATTATTCGGGATATTTTATATCCTTCTTCACCATATTCATAATTTTTTGCGTCACATCTCCGCATAGCTCGCTTGCAACCTCTGCACTTATTGCCTCGCCAATAAGGCGGAAACCACCTGTCTTTTTTGGGATAACCGTAACATGACCGTTTTCAAAGACAAGCTCAATGCCCTCTCTTTCTCGCTCAATGCCCTGTGAATAACCCGACATTTCCGAAAGCTCGGACATAACCGTTGCTCTCACATCCTTTCCAAACACCGTTTCCTCAATCGTGCTTTCCACAAGGCTGAATCCCGGGATGCAATCTGAAAGCATTTGAAGCGTGCACGGATATTCCGAATCCTTTGAAAGATGCGCAAGCGTGCACACAAGGCGCAGAGCCGCAAAACAGGCATCGTTCACCCAAAAAGCGTTGCGCATCGCCTCCCTCGTTACACCGCTGTTTTCACTTTGACCGTCAGCAAGATATTCGCAAAGCGTTGCAACGTTTTCCGCCGCCTTTCTGAAAGCCTTTGGCGACAAAAAGGGTATCGGAATCACGCCGCCCGACACCACCGACGAAACCGACTTCGCCGTTGAAATGAGCATGGCGACAACGTGTGGCATATCATATTTTGCGCCGTCCTGCATAACCTCAAGACCAAGACCGTCCGGTGAAAGTTTTATGCAAAGGTCGGCACAGCTTATTTCTTCATCATTTTTGCCGATTGTGCTTGTGGCTTTAAGACTGTCCCCCTGCTCGCAAAGCTCGCTGACAGAGCCGCCAAGCTCGGTTATGGCTTTGTTGAGAAGATATTTCGGTGAATCGACCTCAACTGCCCCGACAAGACAAATCTTCATGCCTGAAAGAATGGGGGAAGTTTTAAGCCTGTCGGACGTGAAATCTCTCTGCGCCATGTGCATAAGCTCATTGTAATAAAGGAACGAAATGCTTTCAAAATGCTCGGTGTCGTAAATGTGCTTGGGTGAAGTGTTATTTTCGGGGTCGGCATATTGATTCATTGCTCGCTCGAAATCCTTGCCCACAGGTCGCCCCATGCGGTCAAACACCTTGAAGCAGGTTTTTCCGTCACATTCCGACACATACACAAAGGCATCGCAAAGGAAAAAGCCTGCGGCAAAATGCGCTTGCGCCTCAAAGCCTGTGCCGAAATAGAAGCCTCGTGCGCCCTTGAGCCTGATTCCGCAGAGAAGCGATTCGGCGGCGACGGCGGCTTCCCTTTTGTCCTCTCTCAGAACGCCGATTCGTGTTGACGGTGAATCATCTTCTCTGTTGCTTTTATTTCCGAAGACCTTTTGTGCGGCGTGTGCAATTGCCTGCCCCACCGACAGCATGAGAGAGGCTTCCCGACAGGAATATCCGTTTTCGGCAACATCAAAGGGGACATTTTTTGAAAAATCGCCGTCTTTTTTAATTGTTGCGCCGTCCTCAATTCTTGTTCCGGGGGCAAGCGTTGCGCCCTCACACATGGTCACGCCCTCACCAATGTGGCATCCCTCGCCAATTATACACCCCGAACGTACAACCGTATTTTTTCCGACAAAGGCATTTTTGCAAACAATCGAGCTTTCAATCTTAGCATTTTCGCCCACAAAGACCTCATCGTGAAGCACACTTGCGCTCACCTCGCAGCCTTTATTGAGTCTGCATCCTGCGCCCACAACAGAAAACTGACCGATTTCCGCCTCCTTTTCAACAAGGGCAAGTCTTGAAACCCAAATCGGACTTCTGTACGTTGCACCTGCCCGGAAAAGCTCCTCACCGCCGTATGCACCGGAAAAATCCATGCCGGAAATCCTGCCTGCAAGAGCCTCCATGTTGCATTTGTAATAGGAGGCGGCATCGCCGATGTCGCACCAGAAGCCCTCTGCAAAAAAGCTGTAAAGGGCGTTTCCGTTTGCAAGGAGCTTTGGAAAGAGGTCTTTTGAGAAGTCAAAATTCTTTCCGTCGGGAATCATATCGAAAACATCGGATTTCATTATATAAATACCCGTATTGACCTTATCGGACACAACCTGCGACCATGTTGGTTTTTCGGCAAATCTTAAGATTTTTCCGTCGGGTGCGGAATTTACAATGCCGTATTCTGTTGGCAGGTCGGTCTTTGTGGTGACAATTGTAACGTCGGCATTTTTGCTTTCGTGAAATGCAAGAGCCGCCTTAATATCGAAGTCCCACATTCCGTCGCCCGAAAGAATAATGACATTTTCGCTCTTTCCCGAGCTTATTGCCGCAAACGCCGCTTTCGCTCCGCCTGCTGTGCCGATGGGCGTTTCCTCGTTGACATAATTCAGCTCAATTCCGCAAAAGCTCTGACCAAGTGCCTCCCTGATTTTTTCCGGGAAATACATCGTCGCAAGTGCCGCCCGGGTTATCCCAAAGTCTGCTGCCCTGCCAAGAATGTGCTTGATTATGGGTGTCCCGACAATCGGAACAAGCGGCTTCGGAAGCCCCGACGTTATCGGCCGAAGCCTCGTTCCCATGCCTCCTACAAGTATTACTGCTTTGTTCATGCTCATTTTTTATCTCAATCCTTTCGCAAAGGTCATATTTAAACATAAGCGGATCGTTGCACCTCTATGCACCGCACTCTGAAATCTTTTCTTCCGGCTCGCCTTTCGCAATTCTTCCGCTACTCTATTGTTCCTTCTTGCCTCACCTTTTATTTGAGTAAAAAAATGGACATTTTTTGATGTGTGGTGTTGGAGCTTCGCCCCAAACCCACCAAAGCAATGTGTTGTCGGGACGCTGTCCCGAGCCCTGCCAAAGAGGTGCTTTTTGAAAAAAGCACCCCTTTGGAATCCCCGAAAAACTTTATAACAGGGAAAATTTATTGATTTATTTTATGTGGTTCGTTATAAAAATATTCAAGTCATATTTAAAACCTTTTTTTGACAATAAAAAAGAATTGATTTGTTTTTCGAATCCCCGAAAAACTTTACAATGGGGGAAATTTATTGATTTATTTTATGGGGTTTGTTTTTAAAATATTCAAGCTGTGCTTAATCTGTTTTTTGACAATAAAAAAAGAGATGCATCATTTCTGATACATCTCCTCAAACTGTGCTGTTCAGATATTTGCCTTGAGAGCGTCAGCCGCAACCTTGAAAGCTTCTTCTGCGGAGTCATACTCCTTGACAATTTCGCCCTCTTTTTTGTTTTCAAGAACTGCAAGTCCTTTGAACACTGTGAGGTGGGGTTCAAGAGTAAGAACAACCTCGCCGTCACGGCTCTTGTTTACTTCTGCGAGCATTTCGGGGATTCTGCCGTAGCCAACGCCTGTGGGAACGATTCTCTTTTCGCCGTATGCGTCCTTGATGTGGAAGTAGAGAATGTAGTCCTTAAGGGTGTTATAGCCGTAAGGATAAGGCTCGTCGCCCATGCAGATGAAGTTTGCAGGGTCGAATACGCACTTGATTCTGCCGCCGAATTCTTTCTGAATGTCAAGGCATCTTTCAACGCTGTCGCCATAGATTCCTCTTTCGTTTTCGTGGCAAAGGAGAACTCCCTCTGCCTCGGCGATTTCAAGCATTGCCGCAAGTCTTGCCATAACTTCTGCTCTGTCCATGTCAGCAGGCTCCTGTCCCTCTGCGGGATAGAAAGAGAACATTCTGATGCGGTCTGTGCCAAAAATTTTTGCAAGCTTTATGCAATGACGGAGCTGTTCAAGATGAGGCTCCATGGGATCTGTAATTTTGATTTTTCCGAGAGGAGAGCCGATGCAGGAAACCTTGATACCGTTTGCATCAAACTTTGCCTTAACCTCGTGTGCCTTTTCCTCGCTGATAGATGCGATATTCTCACCGTCAACGCCTCTGATTTCAAGCATACCGATTCCGTTTGCACGAAGACCCTCAATCTGCTTGTCAATTTCAGAAGAATATTCGTCAGCAAATGCGCTGAGTACAAACTTTGCCATAATTATACACTCCTTGTTTTGTCGGATAATTTATCCACAATATTTTACTTTTACATTATATAGCAAAATCCGTTCTCTGTCAAGTGTCCCATTGATTTTTTATTGTTTTTTGTTATATTCAGGCAATAATTTCGCATTTTTGCAAACAAATCCCCCATTATTCCCTGAAATCAAACAATTCCCTTGGTGAAATGCAAAGAGCCTCGCAAATTCTGAAAATGACATCGAGCGAAACTCCGACTGTTGCAAGCTCAATTGCGCTCATGTGGCTCCTGTCGATATTAAGCACCTCGGCAAGCTCCATTTGAGTGTAACCCTTACTTCTGCGATAGAAAGAAATGTTAAGCCCAAGACTTTTGTACTGCTTATGATACTTTTTATCCATTCTTTTTCACCTCATTCTATTTTACGTTTTTTTGATATAAAAATAAACCTTGTAAAAAACATATTTTGACTTTTATCAGTAGTCATAGTGTTCCGCAATAGGCTCAAAAAAGAAATGGAAGAAAAAAGCAATGCAAACACGCAAAAAAATCCGCAGCCTAAGCCACGGATTTTAATTTTAAATTCAGAGTATTACAGCAGTGCCGTCCTTTTCGCACACAACCTCGTCAAGAATCTTCCCGATACCGTCGGAGATTTTAAGCAACTTTCGTTCAGTCGAGAAAATGCCGAAATCGCCGTCGGTGTTCTGTACATAGGTATTCCCCTGCATTTCGGGAAGCCAGTTTTTCTCGTCTGCGCCAATATGAACAAGCATGTATCTGGAACGGTCAAAGATATTGTTTTTCAGCTTGTAATTCCAAGCCTTGTTATAGTGATCCCAACCCTTTATGTGACAAGCACCCTTTTTGTCGGGACGTTGGTCGCCAAAGCCGCAACCTGCACGTCTCAATATGTTGTTCTCCATGAGAACGTTTTTCATGAAGCGTGCCGCACGGGGATTTTTGGGGTCTTCCGCAGGCTTGTTGTCACGGTTTCCGTTGCAATTTTCACCGTTTACGGCATCGGTGAGGAAATACTCAATGGAATAAGAAGTGTCCTCGATGAGGTTGTTTGTGTAAGCTATATCAACCATAAGCACTTCTTGCTCACCGTTTTTGAGCTGATGAGTGATGCCTGCATCGTAGACCTGACTTATGTAGTTGTGGTCGCACACATATCCCCGGCAAGCACCATAAATCTCGATTGCGTTGCCGTAACGTGAAAGTATGTCTGTTCTGAACCACGAGCCGCCGATAAATTCAAAGGCACAATACTGCACCGTGAGTCCCATTACGTTTCCCGTTCCTATGCCGTGTGCACCGCCATACTTGATTGCGAGATTGTCAAAAACAACGTCTGTTGCGCCTTTTTCAAGACCGATGATATTCCTTCTTGTGCCGATTTCAATTGACTTGTAACGCTCACCGGGATTGCCCTTGTCGGAGCGCAGATAAACATATCCCATCTCATTCGTCGGCAGAGGAACATCGTGCCACATTGCAAGGTCACAATCGAGGTTTTCTATGCCACCCTCTTTAAATTCGGGTCTGCCCTTGATGCGTTTTTCGCTCCACTCTTTGTTGTCAAACACGGCAATTCCTGCATCCCCCGTAAGCGGCACTTTGAGCTTATAGACGTTGTTCACGCCCATGTCCTGCCAGAGACCGGGGTCAGCAAAATTCATAAGAGAATTTGTGATAACAGGCTTTTCGCCCTCTCCGTATGCCGTGTAGGTTACGCCTTTCTTTGCAACAAGGCTACCTCTGAAAACACCGCCTCTCTTAAAAAGAACGGCGTCCCCCGGGCGAAGGGCAAGGTTTGTTGCAGCAAAAAGAGATTTTTTTGGAGTTTCGGGAGAAAGACCGTCGTTAAAATCGTCGCCATCCTGTGAAAAATAGTATTTTGTTCCGATTATTTCAAAAGAGAGTGTGTCCCGGGCTTCAAGTATTTCTGCTTTCAGCTTTTGCGAGCGAAGCTCAATTTCGTCAACTGCCGTCTTTATATCTTTCGTGTTTGTGACTACTGTGTTTGCCATGATTGTAACCATTCCTTTTTTGCGATTTATTCAACCGGGCGATTGAACCCAACCGCCCGGTCAAGTTAAGAATTCTTATTTATCAAACTCTCCGTTATATTCGGGAAGGAAGTAAATCTGTGCATCCTGCTCTCCGGCGGCTATCCGGATTGCGTGGATAATACCGCCGTCAAAGTTCGAGAACACATTTCCGATATTGCCGAAGTCGCTTCCGAAATACTGAATATATGTGTTGCCGGAGGTTTTGGGTGCCCATGCGGGGATAAATGCACCTGCCTGAAGCATCATGTATCTTGCACGGTCAAAAATGTTGTTTGTGATTGTGTAATTTTCAGCTTCGTTATAAGAGTTCCAGCCCTTGATGTGAGCCGCCTGAACCTTGTCGGGGCGCTGATGTCCGAAACCAAAGCCGGAGCGTGTCATGATGTTGCCGGAAATCTCAAAATTCTGCATATAGTGGTTAACGCCTTCGTCGGGCTGATTGATAAAGTATTCAACGGAATAAGAGGTGTCGGCAATGACGTTGTTGATATACTTTATATCTTTCATGATACATTCCTGATTTGCGCTTTCGGTGAGCTGATGTGTAACACCTGCATCATAAACCTGATAGATGTAGCAATTGTCCACAACATAGCCATCGCAAGCACCATATACTTCAACAGCGTTTCCGTAACGTGAAAGTGTGTCTGTTCTGAACCATGAGCCGCCAATCCAGCCGAATTCACAGTTCTGAACCGTGAAGTTTTTAACTTCGCCTGTACCAACAGCGTGAGCACCCGTGTACTTGAAGCAAAGATTGTCAATGAGGACATTGCTTTTTCCCTTGATGATGTTTTCACGGGGAGCAAGTTCAATTGAGCTGAAGCGTTCGCCGGGGTTGCCCTTGTCGGAACGGAGATACACATAACCCTCAACGCCTGTGGGAACGGCAACATCGTGCCACATTGCAAGGTCGCAGTCAAGGTCGGAAAGCTTGCCTTCCTTGAAGTCCGTTCTGCCCTTGATACGCTTTTCGGACCATGCCTCTCCCTCGTTGAACACAATAAGACCAACGTCGTGAAGAATGGGAGTCTTGAGCTTATAAACGTTGGGAGTGTCGGTGAGTTCCCAGTTGTCAGCACCTGTAAAGTTGCCGGGAGAACGTGTGAGAACAGGCTTTGCGCCCTCTCCGTATGCGGAATAGGTTACGCCGACAATTGCATTGACAGAGCCTCTGAATGTGTCGCCGCGTCTGAAGAACACGCCGTCACCTGACTTGAGATAAAGTCTGTTTACAGCATCAATTGTCTTTTTTGCACTTTCCGGTGTGAGACCGTCGTTTGCATCGTTTCCGTCAGCGGAAATGTAATACTTTGTGCCGGTTACGTTTACGTTTGTCTTAGTCGCTCTTATTTCGGCAATTCTTCTTTCTGTGAGAGCCTCAATTTCAGCAAGCTTTGCAACGCCTGCATCAAAATCCGCCTGGGTCACGCCCTTGATAAGCGTGTCGGCATAAAGCCACTTGCTGCTCTTGAGGTCGGAAGCTTCGGTTGTTGCGGCGTGGGAAACTGCGGCATCAATAATTGCGGAGAATGCCCAGTGGTCGGAATTTACGTCTTTGAAGTAGTGGCTGTATTCTCCGAGTTTGGAAGCATCGGAATATCTTCCGTATGCATTGTTGATTACGGAAACGACCTGTGCTCTTGTGATTTCTCTGTCGGGGAGGAATGTGCCGTCGGAATAGCCGTTGATAAGACCTGCGGCGGAAGCGGCAGAAATAACCTTATACCTGGGATGATTTACCGCAACATCTGTGAATGTCTTTGCCTCACCGCCTGCATTGACAATTCCCATGTTAAAGACAAGCTCGGCAAACTCTGCCCGGGTGATATTTGCGTTGGGGCTGAATGTTCCGCTGTAAGAGCCGAGAAGTCCCTTTTCTTGGCAGTATGCAACATACTTGTAATACCATGCGTTTTCGGGAACATCTGTGAATGTGCAGGTTGTAGCAGACACATTTTCATCTGTTCCTGCAAGAAGTCTTGCAACAACGGTACAAGCCTGAGCTCTTGTCATGGGTTTGTTAACACCAAAGGTGCCGTCTTCAAAGCCGGTTATATAGCTGAGATAGAAGCCTGACTTGACGGGCTTTTCCTTGTGGAACACAACGCCCTGAATGTAAGCCGTGCAGTCTGCGGAGAAGTCCGCAGATGCTCCCTTGTTTCCAAAGGGATAGATGTGGAACTGAACAAGCTTGTGTATTCCATCGGGGTTAGTGTAACGTGAGGTGAGATCCGGAATCTCAAAGAGAGCCGCAGACCAACCGTCGGTTGTGGTGTGTGTATCAACATATGTAAGTGCAGGACCTGCGGTGAACAAACCGGAGTTTCTTGTGAAATTAACGGCAGGTCTGCCGATTGCTCCCTCGGGATGCGCTGCACCGTCATACTTGTAGATAACGGTGAGATATTTATACACATCAAGGTCAATGTCTGTCTTTTTGCCAAGGCTGTATGCATCGAGAATCATTGCTCCGCCGGTTTCATCGGTGGGAACGGGATTTGCAACAAGAGTTTCAATTCCGTCAATGCTTGCAACTTCGGTTTTAAGGTTTGTCTTTTTGTCAACAACCTCGCTGAAAAGCTCTTTATAAAGATATGCGATGGAGTTGGAATCACCTTTATCCTGTGCCCAGATTGCAGATATGGAGAAATCACTGTCGCCCTCGCAAAGGACAACCTCGCCCTCCTGCAACACAGAGCCTGCCACCTTCCAGCCCTTGAACACCATTCCGTCAACTGTCCATGGGCACTCGGGAAGTGTGAAGCTTTCGCCCTTCTTATACACAAATTCCTTGTCCAGCAAATCCTCTGTCGGTTCAAGAAGCTCAACGCCCGAAATTCCCTTTCTGTATGTTACAACATACTCGGATTTTGGCATGGGATTTTCCTTGTGGAAGCCGATTTTACCAATGTAAAGAACGTCAGTTGCCTTGAGGGACTTTACGCTTGTGTTAAATGCACGCAGGTGGATATGGTTAAAGAGATGCGTTTCCATATCCTTTTTAAGACCGTTCTTTGCATCTGTTATATTGAAGCTTGCAATTGCCCACTTGTTTATTTCAAGATTCTTTTCGGACTTGACAACCGAAACCTTGTCAAACACCTTGTTGGAGTTTGCAAGATAGATTGCCATGGGTTCTTTGTAGGAAGGGGCATCGGAATCATAGAAATATTCAACTGTGATAAAGTTAAAGTCCTCATAATTGAGGGGTGCAGGAAGCTTTGAAGAAATGCCGGAAGTTTCAAACGCAACGGTTGCACTTGCATCGGGGGAATTGGGATTGGGGGTGTACTTGAGGGCAGGTCTGCCGTCAACTGTCACAGCCTCAAGAGTACCGCAGTCCTTCTTGTCAACAAATCCTGTGATTTTGCCGCCGTTAAGACGTGTGTAGTCAACAAAAATATCGCTGTCCGAAACCACCTCGGGAGTTGCGCTTGTGTTTGGACCGCCGAGAGTTGTGGGGGTAACTGTGGTTGCAGGGGAAGCGGTCTCGGTTGTATCACCCGTGGTCTTGCCGCCGGGAAGGGGTGCGGTCACTCCACCGGGCTCAAGATTTGTTTCGGAGAAAATAACCTTTCCTATGTATATAACGTCACCCTGCGTAAGCTTTGAGGGGATCATTGTTGAGAAAGGACGGATGTGAATATGATTTATGGGATGTGTGTCCTTGTCGGTTACAAGCTTGCCGTCAACCTTAGAGGTCAGATCAAAGTAAGCGGTTGTCCACTCGCCCGATTTCATATCCGAGCCTGCAACAACTCCGCCACCGCCTGCAAACACCTTGTTGGAGTTGCAAAGCTGAATACTGAACTTGCCGAGATAAGGATTTGAGGAAATATATTTATACTCAACTGCGGCATATCTGAAAGTGCTGTAATCTGCGCCGAGCTTTGCAAGGCCTTGTACCTCAAAGGCAATTGCCTTATCCTTGTTTTCACCTGTATTATCAAGAGTATATTTAAGAGCACTTCTGCCGTCCTCGGTAACAACTTCAAGAGTACCCACTTCTACCTTGTCAACAAATCCGGCTGCACCGCCCTTGTTAAAGTGTATAACATCCCCCGAAACCTGCTTTCCGTTTGTAATAACAGTTCCGCCTGCAGAAGAACCGGTGGTGGGAGCTGTGGGAGCAGCGGTGGTTGTGCCGCCGGGCATAAGATTTTCTTCGGAGAAAGTGATCTTTCCGATGTAAACCACGTCACGCGCATCGACGGCACTTGCCTTTGTGTCCTTGCCCAAAGGACGGACATGGATATGATTAATGGGGTGTGTGTCCTTGTCCGTTGCGAGCTTGCCGTCAACAACGGAGGTGAGGTCAAAATAAGCGGTTGTCCAGTCGCCTGCAACGATGGTCTGCGCTTCAACGCCCTTTGCACCGTTTGCAAAAACCTTGTTGGAGTTGCAGAGCTGTACGGAGAACTTCTTGTCTATGGGCTTTGAGGAAACGTACTTATACTCTATGGACATATATCTGTATGTGCCATAGTCAGCACCGTATTTTGCCATACTGAGGCCCTCAAAGGCAACGACCTTGTCGCCGTTTTCGCCTGTGGGATTGGGTGTATATCTGAGTGCCTTTCTGCCGTCAATTTCAACGACTTCAAGTGTGCCTGTTTCAAGCTTATCAACAAAGCCGGCTGCACCGCCCTTATTGATTTCGCAGAAATCAACACTTTTCCGGGCAGCAATCACACTGCCGCTTGTGAAGCACGCCGCCGTAAACACTGCGGTTAGTGCAAGCAATAGAGAGAGAAATCTTTTCATGTTATTTCCTTTCCTGCAAGGCTTGCGTTTTAAACCAAATGTACGCCCCCCTGCACGAGCATTGTTTTATGTGAATATTATACACATTCCGCCGTTCATTGTCAAGGAAAAAAAGGTTAAACTTTGCCATGTCAAAAGCAGTTCAAGGGCGTTTTTGAAAAGTGTTTTTCAGGCCAAGGGCAGTTTGCACAAAACAGCCACCTCTTTTTAAAAAACAAACCTCATATTTTTGTTCAACTTGCCAAAACAAAAATTGTTTTGTACAAGGCGGTTTTATTTCTACCAAAACTGTAAATTTTCTTTTTTGGAAACTGCAACTCCCCCGGAGCGACGCCCTCGTCATTCCGAATTTATAATACGACAGAAAACAACAACACACGACAAAAAATTTCAAAAAATCGCAAAAAGCTATTGCAATTTTGGAAAAAGTGTGATACAATATACTTTATAATGAAAACTATTGCGGTTTTTCGGTCTGACCGAAGCTTTCCGCAAAATTCAAGGGGGAAATCAAGCTGAAAGTTTCTCTTGTTTTGCCAACACTCAATCCGTCCGAAAAGATTTTCGGCGTTGTGGAAGCGGTGAGTGCGCTTGGCTTTGACGACATTATTATTGTCAATGACGGAAGCAAGCCCGAAAAAGAACCTATCTTTCAGAGGCTTCGTGAGAATCCCTGCTGCACAGTTCTTGTGCATGAAGTGAACAGAGGCAAAGGCAGAGGTCTTAAAACAGCGTTTGAGTATTTTTTAAGCCGTCCCGACAAGGACGAATATGCAGGGGTTGTAACCATTGATGACGACGGTCAGCACACTCCGCAGGACATTAAAAGATGTGCAGAAATGATGCTTGAGAGAAAAAGCGTTGTCCTTGGCGTGCGTGATTTTGACAGTAAGGACGTGCCTTTCAAGAGCCGCTTTGGAAATAAGCTGACCGCCCTCGTTTTTTCCGCCGGTATCGGCATGAAAATTTCCGACACGCAGACAGGACTTCGAGCAATTCCGGGAGAGTTTCTCCACATTTTCCTCAAGACCGAGGGCGAGCGCTTTGAATATGAAACAAATATGCTTCTTGACATAAAGCGCAATTCCCTGCCCCTTGATGAATGTAAAATCGAAACGGTTTATGACGACAACAACAGCGGCACTCATTTCAGACCCATTGTTGATTCCTTTAAAATTTACTCAAGGATTCTCAAATATGCCGCAGGCTCGATTTTTTCATTTGTAATCGACATTGGACTTTTCAACATTTTCATGCTTTGCCTGCCGGCTGTTTTTTCCATGACACTTGGAGCTGTGACACTCTCTTCAACCTGTATTGCAAGGGTGTTTTCGTCGGCGTTCAATTTCCTTTACAACAGAGGCGTTGTGTTTAAGCACAGCGACGGCTCAAAGGGAAGTCTTGCAAAGTCGGCGGTTAAATATTATGCACTCTGCATTTGTCAGATGCTTTTGTCGGCTTTTCTCGTTTCGGGAATACTCGGGATTTTCGGCGGCGAAAGTGCGGTTGCGGTTGCGCCGTGGTTTGCAACGCTTGTGAAAATCGTTGTGGATTGCGTTCTTTTCTGTGCGAGCTATTTTGTCCAGAAAAAATGGGTTTACAGATGATTTTTCTTCCTTAATTATACGTTAAATAACTTTAATATTAAATAACTGCTTGAAAGGGGTTATTGTTTTATGAAAGAAACCGTTTCTGAAAGTGCTTCACTGACCGCAGAGCCTGTGAAAAAAGGCTCGAACGTCGGCAAAGCCATTGCAAAGGGAGTTGCAATCTTTTTTACAGTTTTGCTTCTTCTTGTTGTGACGCTTTTCGGAATTTGCTTTGTTGCCTTCAAGGGTCCCAGCAATGCCGCAAAGCAAAAGGTAACAACTTCAACTCTTGAGATGAGTGCGGCGAAATGGGTTCCCCACGTTTTTCTTTCGCAAGAGGAAATTGATGCAATTGTTGAGAGCAACAAGGTTGTTGAAACAGATGCCACAACCGACACCTCTCTTGTAAACGTTGTTGCCATGGCGGACATCAGCGGTGCAACCTCCGGAAACTCGGAAGCTGTTGCAGACGATGAATGGAAGGACTATCCCGAGGGAATCAGAATTGAAAAAATCAAGGGCGGCACATACAGAGCCTATGTAATGCTTATCCGTGACCCATCCCGTGTTTATGTTGGAACTTCAAGCAAGTTCAACGGAAATGCTCCGGGACTGCGAATCCTTGAGGCTGTTGAACGTGAGGGCGCAGTTGCGGCAATCAACGGCGGTGGCTTCCCGGATGCAGGCGGTGTTGGAAATGGTGCAGAGCCTGTGGGAATTGTTATTTCAAAGGGTGAGCATCTTTACGGCGGCATGAACTCCCGTTACACGGCTGTTGCAGGCATAACTAACAACGGAGTGCTTGTTGTTGGCAATCTCACGCCAAAGGAATGTCTTGACATGGGCGTGAGAGATGCTCTTTGCTTTGGTCCGATACTTATGGTAAACGGTGAGCCGGCACAGATTTCGGGTGCAAACGGAAGCCTTAATCCGAGAACGGCAATCGGTCAGAGAGCCGACGGCACAATCATTTTTGTCTGTGTTGACGGAAGAATGCCCTCAAGCCCCGGCGCAACCTATGCAGACCTTATTGACATATTCGTTGAATACGGTGCAGTAAACGCACTCAATCTTGACGGCGGTTCTTCAACGCACATGGTTTACAACGGAGAGCTTGTCAACGTAAGCTCGTCGCTGTATGGTCCGAGGCGTATGCCAACATTCTTTATGGTCAGACCTCTCGACGAAAACAAGGTGGAAGGCGGTGCGGAAAATGAGTAAGAGAGCAAGCAATAAAACAAGTCCCCGCCGCAAAATGCCCTTTTGGGAAAAGCTTATAATTGCGGTTGTCATTTATCTTGTTGTGCTTGTGGCAGGACTTGCGGTGTTCTGGAATTTCCTTGACGTTTTTGAAAGTCATTTGCCCGAAAAATATGCAAGCGACCTTTTTGAGCACATTTCAAAGTTTGACAAGACAATTCTTACAGCCGAAAACTTGAGTGAGGACATTGAAATCAGCGAATTTGAGAGTGCGGCAAGCTTTGACGCCTACATCGATTCTCTTTCCGATGCCGAGCTTGAGCTTCGCCCTGTTTCTTCGGGCATGGGCGACGACAAGAAGTACACAGTCACAGCAAACGGCAAAAAGCTTGCGGATTTTGTGCTTCACCCCTCCGGGCAAAAGGCGGCATTTGGTGTGGGCAAATGGGAGTACGGAAAAATCACAACCTATGCCGACAGAAAGTATGCGGCTGTTGTTGAGGTGCTTCCCGAAAGCACTTTGACTGTAAACGGCATGGAGGTTTCCGACAGCTACATTGCTGCAACAGGTGACAACTACAACGTGTATGCAGTTTCGGGACTTATGGTTGAGCCTGAAATAAAGGTTGAAAGTAAAAACGGATACACAAGCACCCTTGAAAAGGTTGAGCAGGACGGCGGCGCAAACGATGCCGACAAGGCTTCCTCGGGTTCGCTTCAGTTCAGGGAAAAGTATTTCCTTGTAAAGCATCTCAACACAAGCGATGTTTATGTTGCAAAGAGCGAGGAGCAGGAGCCTGTTATCATAACCGAGCGAGAGGACAGCATTTACAACGGACATCTTCCCAATGAGGGTGACGAGCTTTATTACCGCACCATCAGAATTTCCGGCGTTGCAAGCATTGACGACATCACCGTTTACGACAAGGACGGCAATGTTGCCTCTCTTGTTCAGGACGACGACGGAGTTTATGTTGAACAGTTCTTTTACAGCGAGAAGCTTGAAAAGGAGTTCTCCGAGCGTGCATATAAGGCGGCACACGCCTACGCCGAGTTTATGACCAACGACGGAAGCATCGGCGAGGTTGCCCTCTATTTCGACAAGAAATCGCAGATTTACCGCCATATCCGTTCAAGCGAGGTTTATTGGTACACAACACATATCGGCTATTCCTTCGACAACGAAAAAATCTCGGAGTTTTACCCAATCTCCGATACCGCTTTCGTCTGCCGCTATACCGGTACACAAACCGTAAACAGAACCGCTACCGATAAACGTGTCATGGAACTCGACCTCACTATGTACTTCAAACTCTATGATAATGGTAAATATTACATCTACGACATGGTCGTAGGTTAATTGCGGGACTCCGTCCCGAACCCTTTGACTCTATAACGAAGTGTCGGGACTCCGTCCCGAACCCTGCCAAAGGGGTGCTTTTTGAAAAAAGCACCCCTTCCCCCGATTTACCCCTCCCACGCAAAAAAATCTATAAC
>JAZQKV010000087.1:0-15310 GCA_045542335.1 Eubacteriales bacterium | reverse complement strand
TTCTGATTGTGATAAAGGCTTTTTCGGAAAACTTCAAAAGAATCATTTGAAAACCATAAAATTTGCATAATTCAATAAAGAAAATTAAAGCTGCATAATTTATTCTTTCCCATTATAAAGTTTTTCGGGGGATTCCAAAGGGGGTGCGTTTTTCAAAAAGCACCTCCTTTGGCAGGGATCGGGAAGCGTCCCGACATCTCATTGACATACAATTGTAAGGGGGAATACTTCGCCGAAAGAGGTTCTGCCTGTGGAGAGGGCGCGGAGTTCGACTATGGTTTCGGGAGAATCAAAGGGCATTTCACCGTGGGCTGTGCCGTCGCAGAATTTAGCCACATCAGATTCAAGCGGCATAAGAAGCGATTTGCTTTGTTTGTTTAATGAGCCGATGTAAACACAGCCGTAATTGCTTTTGTCGGGGATCGGCGCAAGCCATTTTGCCTCGGAAACGTTGCCGAGATTTACGGTGAATCTTATTGTTGTCCCAAGCGGAACTGTCAGTCTCTGATGCTTTTTTAAGTCCACAACGCACACCTTTCCATCTGCTAAGTATTCGGCTATCACGCTGTTGAATTCGCTGTCAAGATGCTTTATCGGCAACCTCGACTGAGCATTTACCTCAATGTCAAGGTTTGCACATGGCTTAAGTTCAACATCTGCCGAGGTTTTTCCTGTTCCCTCAGTGGCAAATTCAAAATCAATACCGTTTTTTATAAAGTCAAGTCCGGCAAGTAAACCCTCGCCGTGTTCCCTGTCGGTTGGCACAGGCTTGCCCTCAATTTCAAGTCGCATTATCCGTGGTCTTGCGTAAAGCCCTTTGCCGAATACAATGCGTGACCATGAATTAGAGTATTTGTCAGGATCCACAATAACCTTTTTGCGTGAGGCTTTGTCGGGGAGAGCATTTTCAAGGTCAGCCTTTCTCTTAATGTACGTCATGGCGCAGGGGCGCAGAGTTCCGTCGGGATTTACATGACCGCAATCGCTGTATTCGGTGCTTCGGAAGCCGCCGGCGTAAAACCACGGCAGCGTGCCCTTAAAGCCGCACATCTCCATAATTCTGTGGTAAAGCACCTGGTATTCGTCCTGCTCGTCAAAGGCGTTGTCAAAGGGACGAAGCCTTGCGGCATCGAAATTTGTCTTTGTGCCGGTTGCGTTTCCGGAAATGCCAACAAGGTTAAGACCGTATTCAATGAGAGTAAGCGGCTTGCCGTTTGACAGAAACTCCGCCGCCTTGCCCATTGCAATTCCTGCCGCAAGTCCAACATTATCTATTGTCTGGGAATAACCCTCAAGCCCCATGTAGTCAAGATGCTTGCCCACGCCACTTAAAACTATGTTCGGACAAAACTCCGATAAGGATTCCGCACGACTTCCAATGAGATGAACGGGGTCGTGTTTCTTTATTGCCGCAACGGCTTTGTTGTAACAGCGACCTGCAAAGTTTTCAAGAAAACGGGTGAAAACAGAATAGAGCTTTGCATTTGCCCCCTCGGCGTTGTGATAAGAAGCGTCGGAGGGGCATCTTATTGAGCCGCCGCTGTCCCGGGTGATTCTCGTTCCTATGGCACTTTCTGCGGCGTCTATGCTTCCGAATTGCTCGCAAAGCCAGTGTGTCCATGCATCACGCCATTGTGAGCTGTATCCCATGGAAAACTGCCGACCAACCTCCCAGGCGATGTCGTAAGAAAACAGGGCAGGACTCTTGTGAACGCCTGTCTTTTCAAGAAGATTCTTAAAGGCATTTTCCTGAAAATACATCGGAGTTGTGATGTTGCAGGTTCCGAGCATAACCTTTAACCCATATTTTTCACACCTTTTGAAAAAGTCACGAAGAGGCGAAATAAACCTTTCGGGACTTCCTCCGTCAATTCTCACGGCTATGCAGTTCATGCCCATTCTGACAAGCTGACCAAGGTCTGTGTCAACCTCGCTCTGAACGTAGTTTCGCTTGTCAAATTCGCCGAGCCAATAGTCGTTGTGCTCAAGGCTTACATGGTAAAGCGGCCAATAGTTGAAGCCATACATTATCCACTCTTTGCCGCCAAGCATGAACTTTCCGTCCTCAACCGTCACAATTTCGCTCTCGTCAACGACGGCGGTTTTGTCGTTCAGAATTATTTCACCCACACAGCTGTCAACAAGCGTGTCGGAGGTGTACCTGTCCCTTGTTATAAATTCCTCATAAACACCGTTGTCGCTGTCCTTGTCCGCACCATATATGCCGCAAAAGGCTTCAACACCATGCTGTATATATTCGCCGCCATGGAGAATAATGTCTGTTTTGACGGTGTATGTGCCAAAGTCTTTAAAAATGTTGGCGCACTCGGAGGCGTTAAGTGGTTCTTTTATGGTTGTGAAATTCTGAGTACCGAGAAAAACCTCGCAGTTTCTTGTGAAGAGTGTGATTTTGTCCTTTTGAATTGTGAAGCATACGGTTGCATCGGCATGATAAAGAGCTGTACTCATAATTTTTGCGCCGAGAGTGATTCCCTCGCCCTTGTCGATGACATATTTGTCCGCACCGCCCTCAAAGAGAAAAACACCTCTGTCAAGGGCTTTGAGCATATCGCAAAGAAGCGTGTCCATTCCTCCGATTGAAAGAAGCTCTTGCGTTTTCAAACCAATCACCGCAACTGCACTTCCAAGATTCGTGCAGGAAACAGAGCCTGCCTTTGTTGCGTTTGTGCGCACAAGATGTCCCTCGGTGTTTGCAAGGGCAAAATAGGCGGCGTTGCCACGGAAAGAGCCAAGACGGTTATACTTACTTGTTTCATCTGGGCTTGCATGAGCTGTTGCCACAGGGATTATGCGTGCATTTCTGTCCATGTCAAAACCATAGCCGTCGGAACGGGCAACAGGGCAAACAACTGTGCTTTCAAAATCGCCCGGGAGGGAAAGTGCAGCCTTAGAAAATCCGTTTTCGCACACCCTTAAATCTTTGCAGCTTTCAACGGTGTAAAGCTTGTAAAAAGGGAAAAGTCCCTCATATGAAGGGAGCTTGTCAGCACCGTCGTATGCCCCGAAAAGAGGACCTCCGAGGACCATTAGCTTTCCACCGTCGCTTATGAATTTTGAAACTGCCGGAGCTTTGTCAACAGGAAAGGATTCGGCGTGAGGGATAAGCGCAAATCTGCCCGTACGTGTGAAGCCCTCGGAATTTATAAGGCTTGCTTGTTCAAATTCTTCGGGGGAGATTTCGTGTACATAGTATCCGTTTTGTGAAAAAAGAGCCTGAATTTTTCGTGCCTGCAAAACGTCAAGTCCATCTCTTTCGCCCATTACAAAGGCAATGGTTTTGTCGGGATAAGCCTTGGTTTTAGCGGTCGCATAGATTTTTTCAAGCATATTGCCACCTCTTTAAAAATCTTTCTTATTATATTTTAAAGCCTGCGCAGAGTTTTTTCAATGGACAATATGCGTGAAAATCCGCTTTTTTTGTTTAAATTGGGAAATTGAACATTTTTTAACTGCTCTGCAAATAAGCTCACGCAAGAAAACATAAAAAAATAAGTGCCGAAGCGTTGCTCCGACACTTGATTTTCATTGCTTTTGAAATCAGAATTTAACTGATTTTATGTATTCACATTCCTGGATAAACTTGAGGGTATCCAGAGCCACAAAGCCTTTAGGCATACGAACAAAAGCGCAAACCGTGATTTCGTCCCTTTCTTTTGTTGCGGAAAGGTCGATGACTTCCATTTTCTGCACTGCAAGAAGCTCACGAACCTTGTCAATAACGCCCTCTTTATTTTCCACGGTGATAATGATTTCCTCTGTAATGGGAGTGCGGAAAACACGGAAATTCTTGTGCAGGATAATCTGGCAGATAATAATGCCAAACGTTGCGGCAAAGCCGAGAACAAACATACCTGCGCCGAAAGCCATGCCGATGCCAACCGTTGCCCAAAGACCTGCCGCCGTTGTGAGACCGTTGACAACCTGTTTGCGCACGAAAATCATGCCGGCACCAAGAAAACCGATACTGCTTACAATGCCGTTTGCAACTCTTGACGGGTCAAGCTTTACTGCGTCACCAAACTCTGTGCTTCTGAGCAGGTCGAAAAAGCCATACTTTGAAATAATCATCATAACCGCCGCCGCAATTGCAACGATGAGATGGGTTCTGATGCCTGCCTCCTTGGCACGGTTTTTGCGCTCAATACCGATAAGCGCACCGCAGACTGCCGCAAGGACAAAACGGGGAATAAGAGTGAGCTCGAAAGTGATGTCGGGAATACATTTCATAATGTATGCAACAAATTCATTCATTCGTGTTTCCTCCTTTCTGAAATTCAGCACATAAACCGACTTTGTTCGGGAAAAAATAAAAGTCCCTCCCTTGTGTATTCCTCTACGCAACAGGGAAGAACAGCGTTCTTAAACAAGCCGATTAACTGCACCGTTTATATGATGATATGTATTTTAACACAAAACTATGAACAAAACAACGAATTGCGTAAAATATTTTGTTAATATGCACAAAAAATAGCGGTAGTGGGAAGGCTTTTTTGCGTGGCAGTTGTCGAAGTGCCCGACGCAAACAATCGCATAAGCGTTTAAAAGCGGAAAAATGCAAATTCAGCACTTTGCGCTAACTCCATAAAACCTCTCTATGTAATAAAGCACCCCCATCATGCAATAACCTTTTTTCTCACAGGAGGAGGGGAAGTGGTGCTATTTTATATTTAATCTTTTTCTTCTCTCTTATAACTTATAATAGCTCTATTCTCTACCGAGAACGAGGGTGTTACTTTCTACTCGTGGAAGTTGCAAGCAACTATGAAAGTAACCAAAGACACGCTTAAGAACTACGTTCTTAAGGATTTCCTTATTTGGTGCGAATTTTTACGCTGCATCTTCTGCTTATATGAAAGTCGCTACGCAGATTTCTAAAGGACTTTTGCAAGTTCTTTTTGTAAGTTATTTTACAGCTTCAGAGTCATCTTTAATCGGCTCCGCTCCGTTTTCATAGGCAGAGGGGAGGTGGGTGCTATTTTGTATTTTATCTTTTTGTTTTCTCTTATAACTTATAGCTCAAAAACCCTCACCGGGTTTACGGGGGTGTTACTTTCTGCTCTTGCAGAAAGTAACCAAAGACAAGTTTAAGAACTACGTTCTTAAAAATCTCCTTTAGGGTGCGGAGCTTTATGCAGTACCGTCTGCTTGTATGAAAGTCGCTACGCAGATTTCAAAAGAACTTTTGTTAGTTGTATTTGAATGTTATTTTACGGCTTCAAGGTCATCTTTAATCGGCTCCGCTCCGTTTTCATAGGCAGAGGGAAAGTGGGTGCTTTTTTGTATTTTATCTTTTCGTATTTTCTTATAACTTACATCTCAATAGCCTTGATGCTTTCTCGAACAATCAGTTATAAGGTACAGCGAAAAAATTATTTTTGGCATATCCATTGTACAATCTTTATCTCTGCGTGCGAATATGGAGCGGAGCGGATGCAGAACAACATAAGAATAACAAGATAACCTATAAAATCATATTGGTAAATAGTATCTTTGCTTATTAGCGAAGCGACTTTCGCCCTTTGCAGACGGTACTACACAAAAATTCGCACCAAATAAGGAGATCCTTAAGAACGTAGTTCTTAAGCGCATCTTTGGTTCCTTTCTATGCGAGTAGAAAGGAACACCCCCGTTCTCGGCAGAGAATTGAACAACTATAAGTTATAAGGGAGAAGAAAAATAAAAGATTTAATAGAAAAAGCATCCAAAGCAACGGTCGACCACATAGGGTCGCCCCTACAAAACAAGACAAAGACGGCTACCCCCGTTCTCGGCAGAGAATAGAACAATTATAAGTTTTAAGGGATAACGAAAAAATTCAAAAATGCAACTCATAAATATGTAGAAACCAAAAGGAAACTGTATATTTTTGTCGAAAGCTATTGATTTATTTGGTGCTTTGTGGTAAAATATATAAGTTAAATTGTATCTTAACGGCATTAAACTTGAAAGGCTGGATAAAACCAAAATGGCTGTAAACATTAAAATGAGGATAGTTGCGGCGGTGCTTGCAACTGCGGCAGCGGCAACGGTGAGTGCGTGCTCGTCGGAAAGGGACGTCAATCATTGGGAAGAATCAGTAAAAAACAACGTGGCGGCAAACGAAATCTCCCATATACACGAACAGGAGCCGATTGTGTGGGCGGACAGAACCTATATTGACGCAATGGTCGCACAAAGCCTTGCACTTGACAGTCAGAAATATACAACAAAATCCTTTGCGGATTTCCAAAAGGTCTTTGATGCAACTCTTTCTGTGAGCAAGGATTCCTCCGCTGAGCAAGAGGAGCTTGATTCTGCGGCGGCACAGCTTGAAAGAGCTCTTGAAGCCCTTGAAAAAAGAGCAGAAATGTCGGCGATTTTTGAGCTTCACGAAAGAATTAAAACTATGGACAGAAGCCTTTACACCGAATCCTCGCTCAAGCATCTCGATGAACAGGCACAAATTGTTATGTCAAAGGTGAACGGCGATATTTCTCAAAAGGATGCAGATGACCTCTATGGAGAACTTCGTGACGTTGTCGGCTCTCTTGTTGCAAAACCTCTCGATACAGGCAAAAAGAGCCGCTACGTCAATAAGAGTGTTTTCCCCCTGCGCTCCGACGGCAAGGAATTTGTTATGAGCGACAAAACAAGAGAGGCTTTTGAAAAGATTGCAACCTCCCGCTATGGCTTCGGGTATTTTGTTCTTGACCTGCAAACAGGCGCAAACCTCAATTACAATGCCGACAGTCAGATGTTCCAGGCGAGCACCGCAAAGGCGCAGTTCTGCCTGTATATGTATAACCTCATAGACAGCGGCAAGGCTTCCTTTGAGGATGAGCTTGAATATAAGAAAAAGCACCACTCCGTCGGCTCGGGCGAAATCAAGGAAACGCCTTTCGGCTCGGTGTATAAGCTTGATTACCTCATTGACAGAGCTCTCACCATCAGCGACAACTGCGCTTTTCATATGATGGTGGATAATTACAATTACAAAGAGTATAACAAATTCATCAAGGCCCTCGGCTGTCAGTACGCAGGAAAAATTCAGCCCGGCGCACACTTTGGTTATTCAAGTCCCCGTGATACAATTAAAATATGGTCGGAAATTTACACCTACACCCTTTACGGTCCAAACGGCGCACAGTTCAGAGAACATCTTGAAAACTCCGCCTATAACGCCATTGGCGGCGAAATCACAGGCGGCGGAATCAAGGAATATCCCGTTGCTCATAAATCGGGCTGGACCTCTGCACAGTTCAACGATTTTGCTATTGTTTATGCTCCGCATCCCTATCTTATTGTTACCTATCTCTCTGTTGCAGATGGTTCTGAACCGAGAAAGGTTGAACAGTTTGCGGCGGCGGTGAAAGATGTCATGGAGGAATATCATGCGTTCATGTATGAAAACGATGACATTTATCTGCCTCAGATGCAGCAGAACCAAAAGGACACGCAAAAGGATGAGGGTGGAAAGAAGAAATGATAAATCCCATATCAAGTGATATTTTAAATAGACTTGCTGCAATAGGCGTTGCGGCGGTGTGCACAGTTGTGGCATGGCTTGCCGTTGGAAGTTTCTGCGCAAGCTTGCCGAAAACAGACGGCACACAAACCGATTCGCTTTTGTCCGGAACCGACAAAACAACGCTCCGGATGCTTGTTGACGAGTATTCTGATGCCGTTGTGAATGAAAGTTCAAAGAGCTTTGAGGACTATCGCAACAGATACACAGTTCCCTCAATGCAAAAGCTTGAAAGCGTTTATGCTGAGTCTGCCCTTGTTGCGCAGGATGAAAATGCCGCACAATGGCAGATTGACCTTGCGGCGCAGAAGCTTGCCCTTGCCCACGCTTATCTTGACGTGAGAGCTGACATTTCACAGCTTGAGCCTCTTTATGAAATGGCTCTTGACGTAAGCTCTGCGGAAAACGCCGGAAAGTATTCGGCTTCCTCGCTTTATCAGGTCACACGCCTTGTTGAAGATGCAAAATGCGCAATTGAGGACAGCCTTTCGCCCCAATACCGTGTCGATAACATTCAGAAAAGACTTGCTTATGCTCTTGACCACCTTGTTGTTAGTCCCATCCCTCCCGAAACCGTCGTCGAGGGTTATCGCTTCACGGTTGGTCTTCCCGAGGGCATGACCGAAAGTCCCATCAGCAAAGAGCTTTCGGAAAAGCTAAACAACCATATTAACCGTGTTGGAATGGCGGTGGGATGCATTGCGTATGACCTTGAAAGCGGATTCACAGTTGGATTTAATCACATGGGCTCGTTTTTCGCCGCAAGCACAGTCAAGGCTTCTGACGTTCTTTTCATCTATAACAAGCTTATTGACCACGGAACTGTTCGGCTTACTGACGTGAACAGATATATGCCTCAACACCACAATATCGGTGCAGGAAGTATGCAGTTTTCACCCTATGGCACAAAATACACTCTTGAACAGGCAAGCACCATGGCGATAAGACATAGCGATAACGCCGCATATTATATGCTCCTTGATATATACGGTCTTGAAGGCTTTAATGCCTATATGAAAGAAATCGGCTGTACAGTTGCGGGAAATCTTTCCAAATATTCAAGATACGACAACTCTTGCGCATATGATGCGGCACTTGTCTGGAAAGAGATTTATACATACACCCGCTTTGGCAAACACGGCACATTTTTCCGCAACAACCTTATAAATGCCGTTGCGCCTGTAATTGGTCAGTCATCGTTGTTTGACAACGTTGTTCTTGCTCATAAATCGGGTTGGTCTGTGGACTACTACAACGACATCGCCCTTGCCTATGCAGAGCATCCATACATGATTGCATTTTATTCAAGAAGACAGATTTGCACTCCGATGTACCTTATTCAGCTTGGCGAAATTCTCGGAGAAATTATAAATGAGTATCAGGAGATTTACTATAAATAACGCATAACACAAAAATCGGAATGAAAGAGGTGCCGGCATGAAAAAGCACAATGTGAATTTCAACAAAGACCGAAAAAAGTTTGGTTGCACAATTGCGTCAATGCTTGCGGCTTTCTTTGCTGTTTCGGCGTTCTTTTTTGCAAATGCCATAGATTATGTAAGCTCTGACTGGGAATTCTCTGTTTCGTATCTTGGAAGTCCGGGAGAGTATTATTGTTTATTTGCCATTGAGGGCGACCATGTTCTTTCGGATATGCCGGAAGCCACAGACGAGAATCTTGTCTACATCAATCAGGAAACGGCAGACCAAAACGGTTTTGTTGATTTTTTAGGTTTTTCTCCCATGAGAGAAAGCGTTGCAACGCTTTATATTGGCGGAAGCGACCTTGAAGCTCCGGTTTGCCTCGGACGCATTTCGGACAGCGTTTTTGAAGCTGTTTATAATAACAATGAGATTGTGTTTGTTTATGACGGCGCAAGGGGACTTGTGAAGTATAACGGTGATGGCTCAAAGGTGAGAATCCCCGAGGGAACCCGAAGCATATATGACATTGGCATTTTTGAAAACAAGAGCGTGACAGAGCTTGTGTTTCCGATGACGGCAACAGAGCTTTATCCGATGATTTCGGGCATTAAGTATTATTATCACCCTCTTTCTGCCGTTGATTTAAGCGGTCAGAGCTTTGGTGAAAGCCTGTTTTTAATCGGAGACCCCAACAACGACGGCAAGACAGATGCCTTTGATTTGCTTTTGTTCCTGAAGAATATGGCACACACAGACAAGTATCCCATCGATGAAATTCAGGGCGATATTAACGGCGACGATAAATTCGGACTTGCCGATGCCTCGGAGTTTTTTGACATAATAAGGGGTTAAGTTTTTTCGCAATTATGCAGTAAATGAATTGAAATTTGACCGCAGAACAAGAAAGGCAGGAGAAAACATGAATCCAAATGCAAAGCTTGAACATTTTGAATGGGTGAATATGTGGCACGACCACACAAATCTCACGCCTGAAAAAGAGGCATCCTCAAAGCGACTCCTTTTTGTGGGAGATTCGATAACAAACGGTATGCGACTCTATCTTCCGGGACTTATCCGTGAAAAGCTCGGCGCAAATGAGCCGACGGACGTTAATGTGGATTTTCTTGTAACATCAAAGGGGATAGACAACCCCGATATTATCCGGGAGATTGAATACATGACCTGCGGATATAAATATGATTTTATCCATTTCAACAATTGCCTGCATGGCTTTTCCGTCAACGAGAAGGATTATGAGCTTTATTATGAGGAGGTCATAAAGTTCCTTTTGAGAAAAGTGCCTGCCGAAAAGACAGTTGTTATGCTTGGAACACCGCTTTCGGTGAAGGACAAGCCTGAAGAATACGGCGACGCAAACCGCAGAGTTTGCGAAAGAAATGAGGCTGTGCAGACGATTGCCCAAAAGTATGGCCTTGGAGTGAACGACCTTTACAGCGTTGTTTTTGGAAAGTCCGAGCTTCGCACCTCCGACGGTTATCACTACAATTCCGACGGCTATGAGCTTCTTGCGGAGGTTACGGCGGATTTTGTGGCACAATATTTGAAATAGTCTTTGTGAGCTTCAACGCTTTGGGCACACCGAAAGAAAATGTAAAGGCAAAAGGCGTGTGACGTTTGACTGTCAGTCGTACATATAAGTTTCAGGGTATAAAAAATGCACCTCTTGAAAAAACAAGGGGTGCATTGTTCTTTTTCTGAAACGGATTGTGTTATTCGCCTTGCGCATCCTCGCCGAGATTGAGAATCTCAAAGCCGTGTTGCTTTGCAAATGCTTCGGCATAGCTTCCGGGGTGGCAGGCAATGCGCACGCTCTCGCAACCGTCAAATGCGTCGTCTGCAATGTGGGTCACGTTTTCGGAAATATCAACTTTTGTAAGCGCATAACAGCCTTTGAATGCTTTGCTTTCAATGCGCTCAACAGCCTTTGGAATGTAGATGTAAACAAGCTTTTCGCAACCCTCAAAGGCTCTTGCGGGAATAATTTTGAGTGCTGTCGGAAGTCCTGCTGAAACAAGCGATGTGCAATATGCAAAACAGCTCTCGCCCACAGAGGAAACATCCGTTGGCAAATGAAGCTCAACCATTGACGAACAGTTTGCAAACGCCTCTACGCCGATTTTCTTGACACTTTGGGGCAGGGAAACGATCTGCAGGTTTTCGCAACCGAAAAACGCATAGTTGTCAACCAGTCTCACGCCGCCGGGAACGGTTACATTATAAATTGCACCATTGTCGGAAAAAGCCGCTTTTCCGATGGCGGTGAATGAGCCTTCGTCAAGCTCGGAGGGGATAATCACATTTACGTCGCTTCCGTTGTATTTGTTGAGTACAATAGAAACATTTCCGTCCCCGTCGGTGCTTTTTGAATAATCAAACTCCTCTTTTTTGGGGGTTGAAACAACCTCTGTTGTAAAAGCAGAGTCGGGAACATTTTGCGTCATAACCTCCTCGGAATGGAAAAGAGGACCGTGAATCCGTTCCTTTAAGCTTGTGAGAGGGTTTGCGCAGGAAACAAGGCTTGCGCACACAAGGGCAAGGCAAAGGCAAATATATGTAAGCTTTTTCATGATGTGTCCTTTCTTTTTGTTATTCGGAAAAAACGAAAACTTCCATTTTTCAGATATATTATATACTATTTTTGCGCAATTGTCAAGCTTTTTGTAAATCCAACGGTGCGCAAGGCTCAGACGTGATTTTGTTGCTTCAAAACCCTTTGCAAATGTGGCATAAGAAAAACTCCCTGATCAGTTGCGAAACAGGGAGCTTTTACGCATATAAACTTTACTCAAAAAATGCCCGTATTTGTGCATTGTCAAGAAGCCTCTGATTGTCGCTTCCTCTGAACGTGAGGGCGAGGTCACGACGAGCTTCGATGTATGGCCCATCAATGAGAAGCCTTGCTGTGAGGGCAAGCTCTTTTATTTCGGGGGCGTTTTTTGCCATTTCCGAAAGAGCCTCGGCAGTGTAACCTGTGAAAATCACAATGTCCTTGCCACATTCTCTAACCGCCTTTGCGAGCTTTAAAAGGGAAGCCGCCTGACACATCGGCTCGCCGCCCGAAAGCGTCATTCCTGTGAGCAGGGGGTTCTTTTTGAAGTCCGCAAGAATGTTTTCCACAGTGTCGATGTAACCGCCGGAAAAATCGTGGGTTTCGGGGTTGTGACAGCCGGGACAGTTGTGTGGACAGCCTTGCACAAACACGGTGTATCTTATGCCGGGGCCGTCAACGATTGATTCCTTTACAACCCCGGCAAGACGTATCTCATTTTCAGATGCCATGCTTTACACGGTCCTTTTCTTCGGCACGCTTTGCGTTGTTGAAACGGTCTGTTGTTCCAACAAGGTATCCTGTGATGCGGCGGATTCTTTCAAAACCAACGCCTTTGCCTACTGTTTTATCTTCACATACTTTAATCTTAGCCATGATGTTTCTCCTTTTCTTTTTATTATTTGTATTTTTGATTATTCAAGTCCATAGAAGCTGGGCATGAAAGGGAATTTCTTTTTAAGCTCTGAAAGCTTTTCAAGGCTTATTGCTTCGCCCTCGTGTCTGCCGCATCTGGGGCAAACGTCGTCGATTACGCCTGTGTAGCCGCAAACAGGGTCACGGTCAACAGGGTGGTTAACAGAGCCATAACCGATTCCGGATTCCTTCATGCAACGGATAACCGCTTCAAAGGCTTCGGGGTTCTTTGTGGTGTCGCCGTCAAGCTCAACATAGCTTATGTGGCCGGCGTTTGTGAGAGCGTGATAAGGAGCTTCAATCTGAATCTTGCTGAACGCCATTGTTTCGTAGTAAACGGGAACGTGGAAAGAGTTGGTGTAGTAATCTCTGTCGGTAACGCCCTCGATGATTCCGTAACGCTTCTTGTCGATGCGGACGAATCTTCCCGAAAGACCCTCGGCAGGAGTTGCAAGAAGAGTGAAGTTAAGACCTGTCTTGGTGGACTCGGAGTCACATTTTTCTCTCATGTAGCCGATGATTTCAAGACCGAGCTTCTGGCTGTCTTCGCTTTCGCCGTGGTGCTTGCCGGTGAGTGCCTTGAGCGTTTCCGCAAGACCTATGAAGCCCACCGAAAGAGTTCCATGCTTGAGCACTTCTGCAACACTTTCGTTATCTCCGAGCTTTTCGGAGTCAATCCACACGCCCTGTCCCATGAGGAAAGGATAGTTCTTAACGGTTTTTGTGCACTGGATATTGAATCTGTTGATAAGCTGACGGAAAACAAGCTCCATGCGCTTATCAAGGATGCTGTAAAACTTTTCAATGTTACCCTTTGATTCAATTGCGATTCTGGGGAGGTTGATAGAGGTGAAAGAAAGGTTACCTCTGCCGCTTGTTGTCTGACGGTTCTTGTCATAATGGTTTCCGAGAACTCTTGTGCGGCAACCCATGTATGCAACCTCGGTGTTGGGGTCACCCTCACGGTAATACGCAAGGTTAAAGGGAGCATCAATAAAGCTGAAGTTGGGGAAAAGTCTCTTTGCAGAGGTCTTTATTGCAAGCTTGAAAAGGTCGTAGTTGGGATCGGTTTCGTTGTAGTTGATGCCTTCCTTGACCTTGAAAATCTGAACGGGGAAAATGGGAGTTTCGCCGTTTCCGAGACCTGCGTCGGTTGCAAGGCAGATGTTTTTGATAACAAGTCTTGCTTCGGGGGAGGTGTCTGTACCGTAGTTAACGGAGGAGAAAGGAACCTGCGCACCTGCACGGCTGTTCATGGTGTTGAGGTTGTGAATAAACGCCTCCATTGCCTGATAGGTTGCCTTGTCTGTCTTTTCTGTTGCGGCTTTGCAGATTCTCTTTGCGGCGGTTTCAACGGAAGCGGCATCGGTTGTAACGTCTGCAAGGATTTCCTTGAGATAACCTGTGATTTCCGCTTCGTTTTCAAGGCGCACGCAGGGATGGTTGTCATTCTTCACCTTTTCGCAGATTGCGTTTGCGGCATCATCTTCCATTCCGAAGTAGAATTTCAGATAGCTTTCAAGCTCACGTCTGAACTCCTTGCGATATGTCTTTGCAACGCCGGGAGCCATGCAGTAGTCAAAGTTGGGGATTGACTGACCACCGTGCATTTCGTTCTGGTTTGCCTGAATTGCGATGCAGGCAAGGGCAGAATAGCTTGAAATGCCGTTGGGCTCACGAAGATAACCGTGACCTGTTGAAAAACCGTTCTTGAAAAGCTTGAGAAGGTCAATCTGACAGCAGGTTTCTGTGAGCATATAGAAGTCTTTGTCGTGAATGTGAATATCGCCGTTCATGTGTGCAGCGGCGCAGTCCTTGGGGAGAATGTAGTTGTCAACGAAGTATTTTGCACCCTCGGAGCCGTATTTGAGCATTGTGCCCATGGCAGTGTCAGCGTCGATGTTTGCGTTTTCACGCTTCATGTCGGAATCCTCGGCACCGGAGAAGGTGAGGACCTTGTAGATGTCCATGAGGTCGCTTTCAGCCTGACGCACCTTGCTGTGCTCGGCACGGTAGAGAATGTAAGCCTTTGCGGTTTTTGCAAAGCCTGCCTGAATAAGCATTTCCTCAACGATGTCCTGAACTTCTTCAACGCTTACGGTTTCATCTTCGGGGATTGCGGAGACAACCTGTCTTGTGAGACAGTCAAGAGTTTCGTCTGTAATTTCCTCACCGCCTGTTGCCTTATTGGCTTTGCTCATTGCGGCTCTGATTTTAAGAGAATCGAAATCAACAATTTCTCCGTTTCTCTTTCTGATTTTGAGAATCATTTTTACGATGTCCTTTCACAGTATAATATATACGAAAACAAAAGAGTAATAAGAGCTTTGCCGACGGTGAGAAATTCGTTCAGGGCACAAAAATCCCACATTTCGGCGACCGTGATATATGATACCACAAACCGAAAGATTTGTCAATAGCATTTTACGTCCAAAATCAATATATTGTTGATGTTTTTTGCACCGGCAACAAGATATGGTGGTGCAATAACTGTTGAATATGCACAACAAACGCAGAATTATCCGCAACCGCAAAGCTCCGAAAACACTGCAGAAACCGCCATAATGCGTGGTTTTTAATGTCAACACATTTTTTGTAAATGATTCATTTTCATCATTTGTCACAAAAATCTCCCAAAAAAGGCGGTTGACATTTCATTTGGAAACTTTTTTTGAATTTTCCATATATATTGTTAAGTCGAGCGAAAAAACACAATATATTGTGGTGGATGCGATTCTTCTATTAAATTTTCTCGTTTCCCCTTATAACTTATAATAGTTCTATTCTCTGCCGAGAACGGGGGGATAAATTAAATCTTTTTGTTTTACCTCATAACTTATAATTGTTCTATTCTCTACCGAGAACGAGGGTGTTAC
>JAZQKV010000086.1:0-136561 GCA_045542335.1 Eubacteriales bacterium | reverse complement strand
CCGCGCTTTGTTCTCGCCTCTTTTATAGCCTTTCCGAACGCCGTAAAGTCGTAAATTGGTACGGGTCTTTTCATTGTTTCTACGTTCCTTTGTGCTATAATAATTCCTACTCTTATATTATACAGTTCATCTTCTTTCTTGGATATGATTACACAATTCACAGTATTAGCCATTATAATTCAAATTATTTACAGAAAAGCCCTTGATATTGTTCGGCTGACCGTATATAATATAAGGTGCTATCATTTTATGGAGAGGTAATTTATGTTTGAGTATATGACAGTACAAGAAGCGGCAAAGCTGTGGGAGATTTCAGAACGACGCATACAGAAGCTTTGCGAAGAAAATCGCATTGACGGCGTGGTGCGTTTGAGTCGTGTGTGGCTTATTCCCAAAGACGCTCAAAAGCCCGCAGATGGCAGATTGAAAAACATAAAAATAAAAACCAACTTTTGAGAAAAACATAGATTGAAGGTTAGTATGATTGCTATTCAAATAGTAAAACGCAAATAGCAACAAAATATGACACAATGTAAGGACGGTTTTCCGTCAATGTAAAGAGCTTTTGGTAGACAACAAATCGCATTTTCCGTATAATTATATTACAAAATTAACTCACAAAGGAGGAAATACTATGCAACATTTCGGAGACAAGTTGATTGAACTAAGGAAACAAAAAGGGATTTCACAAGAGGAGTTAGCCGCTACCTTGAATGTTTCTCGACAAACTATTTCAAGTTGGGAAAACAATCGAACACTGCCAAGCATCGAATTTGTCCACCAAATAACTCAATTCTTTCATCTTGAAACAAATTACTTTTTCGATGAGGTGCCCTCTTTCGTTGAAAAAAGGACCACAGGAAAAATGGGGACAATCTTGTTGATAGTAACTGTTGCCATTTCAATAACACATTTGTTTATGGCGTTCTTTGAAAAAGTACCTTTGTTTTGCGTTATCGTTTCACCAATGTTCGTTATGTTTTTTTATCTTATAATGGGTATTGCCTTTAGATCGGGAATGAAAAATAATGATTTTTCCATTATAGCAGGATACAAGCCGACAGATTCAATAACAATAACTCGAAACAAACTCAAAAGTTTGGATTTGCTCTGTGGTCTTGGTGCAATCATCAGTGAGATGCTGTTTTTTGTAGTTTATATCGACGAAAGAAAAATGTTTGTCAGTATGGTACTATTTGGTGTATATTTATCGTTTGTTGTAGTGGCTAATATAATATGCAAAATTAAATATTCCTCAAACAAATAATCATAAAACATTTATCATTAGATTTTAGTGAGGTGATCAAACTTGTGAAAGTCGAATGGGTGTTATGCCCAATCTGTCAAAATAAAACCCGGCTGAAAATGCGGGAAGATACCGAACTAAAAAACTTCCCGCTATTCTGCCCAAAATGCAAACAAGAAACGCTTATAAGCGTTAAACAACTAAAAATCACAATACACAAAGAGCCCGACGCACAGACGCAGAGCCAATAAACCGCGCGATTTCACGCGATTTATTGGCTCTTTATGTTGGAACATAACGGAGGCATAACTATCTCTTGATCGGCGGTAAAAAATAAGCCGCCGTTTCTTTGCGTTTACCACAAACCAATGACGACTTACTAACCGAACACGGCGGTATCTAATGGAGGTACGCCGTGTTAATTTTTTTCAATACTCACCCGCCTAATATCCTACGGTCAAAAAAAGCTTTGATACTTTTTCGGGATATTACGGCTATGAGTATGAACTAACAATTCAACTTAATACTGCTTACAATTCTTTTTGCGCTCGTTCGCGTCTTGCGAACGGGCGCATTTTGTCTTTTTCAAAAATTTTTTCAAAAAAATCACCGTTTTTATTTGGCAATTTTCAAAATGCGGTGGTGTGGGTAACGAAAGGGGAAATCAACCTATCACCCGCTTTCGCGGTTGCGAAAGGAGGTGAACACCTTGAATGAACCAACTCGTACCCAATTTCAAGTACGTTGCGCTTTAAACGGCTTTTGCAAAAAGGCGTTGAAATGCGAAGCGAGCAATGCACACAGAGATGTGAAACGCTATCAAAAACACTTTGTCAGCTTTTCCGATCTGACGCCCGAAGAAGAAAATCAGCTTTATACGGTTGACGCTCCTACTGACGGTGAAGATCACGACAATTCTTTCCGTGTGGGCGGTAAGAGAATTACCCCCGAACTGTTAGCCGAAGCTCTCCGTACATTGCCCGAAGAAAAGCGCAATGCTGTTATGCTGTACTACTTCCACGATATGAGCGACGCGGATATTGCCAAGCTCTATAACATTCCGAGAAGTACGATACAGTACAGACGGACAAGCTCTTTGGAAACCCTAAAACAATTTTTGGAGGAACGCGCAAATGATGATGAAACAAGCGAATGGTAATATCAGCGATCAAGACGAGCGCGGTTTATTGCCTTATCCCGTCATTGTAGCCGCGACAAAGGGCGACCCCGAAGCAATGAAAATTGTCATACAGCATTATGAGGGGTATATCGCTTCTTTATCCGTCCGTAAGCTCCGCGATGAACGCGGCAATACATATTACGGCATTGACGAGGACATACGCGATAGACTACGTTCAAGGCTTATGCGAGCCGTTCTTGATTTTGAGGTTTGATTAAAGCGTGCGCTTGCGCCCACCCCTTTCCGCGAGCGTACAAAATCCTACCTCTCACGTTCCTTGACAAAGAAAGCGACGCAAGATAACGGCGACGCAGTATAGGGCAAATCGGATACGTTCTTTTTGCTCCGAGCCGAGCGACGGGTGCGCCAAGACTTCCCACACGGGAACGAGCGAGAAACACAGCGTCGTAAAATGGATTTAGCAGTTCGTGGGCGACGACAAGCAGAAAGGATAATGATACTCCCTTATAGCCACAGTTCGAGCGTTAAGAGCGTCGCAAACGATGGGTGAGGTTGCCAAGAGAGCAAGGGTGAAACTCCCGTGGAGCTATGCTAATAGCCGTCCGATTAAAGCCCCTTTTTCGTATTCAAAACTTTTTAGCCAAATTAAACGAAAGGGGGTTATCCTATGGCAAAAAAAGAAACTACAAGCCAAGCCGCCCCGATGTTGCCTATGCTAAAAACCGTAGAGCAAATGAGCAAGGTTAGCGGCATTGGTGAAAACAAGCTCCGCGAGCTTATGGATAGCGGCGAGCTTGAATATATCCAAAACGGAAACCGCCGATTGATAGCCGATTCTGCAATATGGGATTGGTACCATAGAGCAAAGACGGCGGCTAAATCCCCGGCTACACAAGGGGGTTAAGCTATGGCGGTATCATCAAGACAAGTACAAAATAAACGTGATAGTAACGGTGTTCTGACGGGTAAGCCAGGCACCGTGTACGACGTTAATATCAAATACAATTCGCCCGAAGGCAAAAAGACTTATTCCAAAAAGGGCTTTGCGACCAAAAAAGAAGCTACACAGCACGAAGCTGAAATGAAAACCAAGCTCGCAAATCCCGTCTATACCCCCGTTGCTTCCGCACAAGGCAAGCAGACGGTCAAGGATTATATGGAGGAATGGGTAGAGATACACGGCAAAGCAAACTTGCGCCCAAGCACGTTTGCGAGCTACAAGGGCTATATCAAAAACCACATTGTACCGAACATCGGACATGTTCAACTCAATCAGCTTTCGCCCGCTATGCTTGACAATATGTTTCAAAAAATGTTCGATAGCGGATTGTCAAACAGTAGCGTCAGATATGCTCAAAGAATTATGAGCGTCGCATTGGAACACGCAAGAAAATATCACTACATAGAACACAATGCCGCCCGTGATGTTATCACGAAGTTTGGCAAGCAGGGCAAGACACCCGACCCGTACACCATAGAGCAAATGCAAGATTTTATGAGCAAGGTTATCGGTACGGAGTGGGAAATGCCCGTTATGCTTGCGGGTATGTACGGCTTGCGTATGAGTGAAATTCTCGGCTTGCGTTGGCAGAACGTAGATTTGGAAAAAGGCACGTTCGGCGTTGTCGAGCAATTACCGTTTAATCTCCCCGCAGGGACAAAAGAGGTTGCGGAAATGGCACCGACAAAATCCAACGATAGAATATTGCCGATCACCGATCTGACGCGCCCATATTTTGAGCAAGCGAAAAATTTGCAAGAAAGGAGGAAGGAGCTTACATCCGCCGCAGGGACACCGTACTATGACAATGATCTTGTGATCTCAAAACCCGACGGCGCACCTTATCGGCGCGACGTTGTTTCAAACAATTTCGGTCAGCTTGTACGGCACCTTGAAATGCCGCATATTCGTTTTCACGATTTGCGGCATACGGCGGCGACCAATATGCACCAACTCACGGGAGACTTTTATACTGTCGGTGAGATCTTGGGGCATACGTTAAAAGGTATCGGAATGTCGCTCGGTATCTCAACCAACCTTGAAGCAGTAACGGCACAGTACGTTGACGTGCGCCTTGAACGTAAAAAAATCCGTCCTTGACGTTTACCACAAGGCACTACACCCGCCGAAAGGCGACGGAGAGAAGAAGCAAGGCGACGGAGGCAAGGAAGAAAAGCCAAAGAAAAAAAGTAGTGATATAGAGCTATAACGGGAATATCTCTTTACAGCTTTTCACTACTTTTTATAGGTTTTTAAGACATTCGGGCACCATAAGGGCACCACAGCATTCATTTTTGATGAATAAACTGAATAGAGCAAAACACCGAGGGCACCACAAATTAGGGCACCAAGGGCACCATTCACAAAAAGCGGGCACCACCAAGACAAAGTGAAAACCCTTGAAAACGTAGTGTTTTCAAGGGTTTTTGGCGGAGAGGGCGGGATTCGAACCCGCGTGCGATTGCTCGCAAACTGATTTCGAGTCAGCCCCGTTATGACCACTTCGATACCTCTCCGTGTAAAAAATATTCAGTTTTTGGAGAAAACAACATGATTTCGAGTGCGCCCCGTTATGACCACTTCGATACTTCTCCAGATATGAAATTGTTTTATATGTCAGCCCTGACAAATTTGGCAAAATGATATTTAAGGCAAAAACATGGGCAAAACAAGCAAAAATAAGTTAAAAATCAAATTACAGAAACCGCATAAAATCAAGGGTTTCGGGCTATATGAGTTCCATTAGACGTAGAAGCTTTCGAGTCGAGACCGTTATGACCACTTCGATACACCTCCGTATATCGTTACGGCAACTCACGCAACGGTGGTATTATAACATATCTGTACCGTTTTGTCAATACCTTTCGCAAAAAATTCAAAAAGTGTAATGCTATAAAAATTGGTTTGTTTAGTTGAGAAATTAAAAGCAAGGGAGGCGCAAATTAACTATCTCGTGTTGTTCCTTTGCTGTTGATATTTGTTATCATGTTTGGGCTGTATCATGTTTGCCGACATCTGTAAATGCATTTTCAGGAAAAATATGCGTCGTTTTGGGGAAAATTAACAATATCAGGTGGAGAAGCATTTCAATATATGCTAAAATAAATTGTCCAAAAGTCTTACGCCGTCCCGAAGTATTGGTTTCGAATGTTGCTTAACAAACAGGCTTTTGCAGTGCCTCTTGCTTTAACGGACGTTTTAAGGCAAAGTACGGCATGACACCTATGCAATATGGAAAAAAGTGAAAACAGGAGCTGAATCACAATGAAAAGACTTCTCTTTAACGCCTTTGCGTTGACCATACTTTCCGCTACACTTTTCTGTGGCTGTACCTCCCGTACAACGGTAAAAAATCCGTCGTACACCTTCACCGATGACCTCGGAAGGCAGGTCAGCATCCCATCTTTCGAACGCACCGCTGCTCTTCTCGGAAGCTTTGCGGATGTGTGGGTGCTGTCGGGGGGAGGACCAAACCTTTGCGCCACGGCAGATGATGCCTGGGACGACTTCGGGCTCGGAGAGCAGATTCCAAATGCCGCAAATCTCGGCGCTACAAAAAACCTGAGTCTTGAAATTCTGCTTGCATCAAAGCCTCATTTTGTCATTGCAAGCACCAATACAAAGCAACATCTTGATTGGCTTCCCACCCTTGAAGCGGCAAATATTACGGTTGCTTTCTTTGATGTTTCGGGCTTTGATGATTACCTGCGTATGCTTAAAATCTGCACCGACATAACCTCAAGACCTGACCTGTATGAGAAAAACGGACTTGATGTAAAAAAGACCGTTGACAGCGCAATTGAGCAAAGCAAAAATGCCCAATATCATAAAAATCCTCCCAAAGTGCTTTTTCTGCGCGCCTCTGCGGCAAGCGTCCGGGCAAAGAACAGCCATGACAATGTTCTTGGCGAAATGCTTGCAGATCTCGGTTGCATCAACATTGCTGACAGCGATTCTTCGCTTCTTGAAACATTGAGCGTTGAAAGCATTATCGCTCAAAATCCGCAACACATTTTCGTGGTACAGGTAGGTGACAATGCCGAGGCAACAAAAAAGAGCATAAAAGACCTTTTTGACGAAAACCCTGCATGGCAAAAGCTTGATGCTGTTAAAAATGGAAGAGTACATTTCATGGACAAACGACTTTACAACTTAAAACCAAATTCACTTTGGGGGCAAGCTTATGAACAACTTGAAAAAATCCTTGAACAATAAAACAGCAATTCTTTTTGTTGCAGGAGTGATTCTGTGTGCTGTCGCTTTTGCTGTCGGAATTTGCTTCGGAAGCTCGGAGCTTTCCCTTGCACAGCTTTTGCAATCAAGTCGGGATATACTCTTTTATGTGAGGCTTCCGAGAACAGTTGCGTGTATGCTTTCGGGTGCGGCACTTTCCGTTTCGGGAGCAATTCTTCAAGGTGTGCTTTCAAACAAGCTTGCATCTCCCGGAATAATCGGTGTAAATGCGGGGGCAGGTCTTGGCGTGACGGTTTGCCTTGCTATGGGACTTCTTTCAGGATGGGCAGTTTCGCTGTCCGCCTTTTTGGGAAGTCTTGCGGCGGTGCTTATAATCTCGGCGGCGGCATATGGCATGGGTGCTTCACGCTCAACGGTTATTCTTGGCGGCGTTGCGATAAATTCCATTCTGAATGCCATAAGCGAGAGCATAACCGTTGTAAATCCGGAGATTTCGGTGATGAGCATGGAGTTCAGAATGGGCGGTTTTTCCTCGGTTGCATATTCAAGACTTGCACCGGCGGGAATCCTTATTATACTTGCACTTGTGACTGCTTTCACGCTTTGCAACGAGCTTGACGTGCTCACACTCGGAGATGAAACGGCACAGGGACTTGGAATGTCTGTGAAGACCTCGAAAACGCTGTTTCTCATTCTTGCCGCACTTCTTTCCGGAGCAAGTGTGAGCCTTTCAGGTTTGCTTGGCTTTGTGGGGCTTGTTGTTCCTCATTTTGTGAGACGTGTTGCATCAAGATGTGGCGCAAAAATGGGAAGTGCGGTTTTGATACCGCTTTGTGTGCTTTACGGCGCGGCGTTTGTGACCATTTGCGATGTTGTGGCAAGAATGATTTTTGCGCCTTTTGAAATACCCGTTGGAATAATTATGGCGATTTTCGGAGGACCATTTTTTATTGTTCTTCTTATACAAAGCAAAGGAGGACATTCCCATGATTGAATTTGAAAAAGTAACGGTAGGTTATGGTAAAAGGAATGTTCTGACCGACATTTCACTCAGGCTTGAGCCTGGAAAAATAACGGCGATAATGGGGTCCAACGGCTGCGGAAAAAGCACTCTCTTAAAATCGGTCATCGGACTTGCACAATTAACAGACGGCAATATTTCGGTTGATGGAAAGTCTGTTTTTAACCTTTCTCAGAAGGAGCTTGCCAAAAGCGTTTCCTATCTTTCACAATCAAAAAATCTGCCCGATATGACCGTTGGACAGCTTGTTCTTCATGGGCGTTTTGCACATCTCGGCTATCCACGGCGTTACGGCAAAAAGGATTATCAGGCGGCGCAGGATGCAATGGAACAAATGGAAATATCTCACCTTGCGGGAAAATCGCTCTCCGAGCTTTCGGGCGGCACACGGCAAAAGGCATATATTGCCATGGCTCTTGCCCAACAATCGCCTTATATTCTTCTTGATGAGCCGACGACCTTTCTCGATATTTCACATCAGCTCAAGGTGTGCGAGATTCTTAAAAAACTTGCCGCCGAGGGCAAGGGAATTGTTGTTGTTTTGCATGATATTTCTGCGGCTCTTGGAATTGCGCACAACGTTGCTGTGATGGAGCAAGGCAAAATTACGGCTTTCGGAAGTCCTGACGAAATATTTTCCTGTGGTGCGCTTTCAAGGGCATATGGCGTTGAAATAACAAAAGTCGAAAACGGTGGCTCATTTCTTTACGACTGCAAGCTCAGAAAAAGTACAAATGAGGTGTAAAAAACATGGCATATTTTCCTCTTTTTACGGACATTTTCCACAAAAAGGTACTTATCGTCGGCGGTGGAAGAATTGCACTTTCAAGAGTAAATAAGCTCTCGCTATTTGGTGCGGATATAACTGTCATCTCTGACTCATTCACTGAGGAAAATCTCAATGTATTTTCAGGTTTTCCCGGGGTTGTCACACTTTGTGAAAGCTTTTGCAAGGCTCATCTTAAAAAGCTTTGTCCCGTACTTGTGGCGGTTTGCCCGGGTGAAGGGACAGGTATTTGCCCAGAAGAAATACATGAGCTTTGCATAGAGGAAAAAATCCCTGTGAATGTGGCTGATGTTCCGGAACTTTGCACATTTTTCTTTCCGGCAATAACGGCAGGGGAACGACTTTGTATTGGAATTTCAACCTCCGGATGTGTACCAACGGCGGCAGCTGTCCTGAAGCAACGTATAGACAGCGTGATTCCGCAAAACATTGACACCATCCTTGATGGTCTTACGCAAATGCGCCAACACATCTATAAAAATGTCTATGATTCCGATTTGCGTAAAAAAATTCTTCGCACCGTCACGGAGAGATGCTTTGAAAGGGACTGCGTTATTTCGGAAAGGGAGCTTGATGAAATCATTGAAAACATCATATAAAAGGGAAGCAGGTACGGATTTTGCCGTACCTGCTTTGTCACATATTTGCAATCTGAAAATTCAATTGGTTATCAGGCGTTTTTGCCTTTTTTCCAGAGTCCTGTGGCATAAAACACAATTCCGATGACCATAGGTGTAAAGCCTGCAAGCGCATCTCCAAGCCAAAAGCCAACATAATCCATGGCAAGCATTCGCCCGAAAAGTAAGGACAGGCCGATTCTCATGAGAATTCCATCGAAAATGGCGGTGGCAAAGTTGGTTTTGTAGTTGCCGCTTCCGTTGAGAATTGCGTTGGCAGGAGCACGGCAAGCACTTCCAAAGAAAATAAGCACCGCAATGGGCAAATATTCCATGGCAACACGAAGAACTGCTGCCTCGGATTCGTCCTCGATAAATATTCCGAAAATCGGTTCGGGAAATGTGACAATGAGAAGACTTAAAAGTGTTGCAATTGTGAGCGTTGCGGCGGCAATTGTAAGCGCAATTTTTGGCACTCGCTTAAACTTCTTTGCACCGATGTTCTGACCTACCATTGATGAGCCTGCGGTGTTGAGAGCATTTGAAATGAGGTTGCTTATGCTGTTGAATTTGTTGGCAACACCTGCGAATGCAGAAACCTCGACACCATAAGAGTTTATCCATGAGTTTACAAACATTTTTGAAAACTGAATTGAGGCACTTTTTATCGCCATGGGAAGTCCGAGCTTTACAAGATCCGAAAGCATTTCGCCGTCAATTTTCAGAAAATGCGTCATCTTAAACTCAAATCCAAGGGTTTCACGTTTGCGGTAAAGAAACACCGCACAGGTGACAAAGCTGACACACTGACTTATAACCGTTGCGAGAGCCGCACCTGCCGCACCCATGGGAATTACCACAACAAAGAGAAGGTCAAGCACAATGTTAAGAACTGCTGCAATGCTTATAAAAATAAAGGGGTGCTTTGAATCCCCGATGCCTCGGAGAACAGCACTAACGATGTTATAGCCATAAATAAAAACAAGTCCGATAATACATATTGTTGAATATCCGAGAGCCTCCTCAAAGGCAACCTCGGGGGTGTTCATAAGACGAAGAATCGGCTTTCGGAGCATAAGGCAAACAAGGCTCACGATAACTGCGCAGACTGTGAGAAAAGTGAACATGGTTGCGATAAACTTGCCAACCTTGTCACGTCTGTTCTCGCCGATATATTGGGAAATAATGACCTGACCTGCATTTGAAAATCCCATGGCGATAAAGGTGAGAAAGGTGGTAACGTCTCCTCCGACAGAAACTGCCGAAAGACCCACATCCCCCATTACATTTCCCACTACCACCATGTCAACCATGTTGTAAACCACCTGTAAAAGGCTTGACAAAAAAAGAGGTGTTGCAAACAAGAACAGTTGCTTTGGTATGCTTCCTTGTGTAAAATCCGTTATGTATGATTTTTGTTTCATGTGTTTTGCTGTTTTCCTTTCAATGTCAGTGCGGTTGCATCAGCCGATACAGCGCAAAACAATTATACTCTTTTTTAAGTGTGTTTCCTGCAGGAATTTGCAAATAATCCAGGAGGATTTTTTTGCAAACTCTGTTTTACCCTTTAGTTTTTGCATATTCCGTCGGTGTCATGCCGCAAAGCCTGCCAAATTCACTTGAAAAATAGCTTATGCTGTCAAAGCCGCAACGAGTTGCAACCTCGCTGACGGAATAAAGACCTGTTCCAAGCAGTGCCTTTGCATTTTCAAGGCGTACCGACTTTATATACTCGATTGGAGATGCCCCGAAGCAGGCTCGGAACTCACGCCTGAAATAAACCTCGCTGATACCCGAAGCCGCCGCAAGATGAGAAATGGCAAGTCCGGGACTTCCGAAATTTTTGTCAATATATTCCTTTGCAAGCCTCATTCTTTTTGGGACTGCAACCTTTGACACGGCTTCGGTTTCCCTTTTGATAAGACCGAAAATTTCATATAAGACAGAAAGACAGGTATAGGTGTCGGGAGAGGCAATACGGAAATTGTCGCAGAGGGTTCGGAAAAGGTTTTCAAATGTAATGGGAGAGGCGGCAATCCCCGGCGTGAAGACAAATGGCTCGGCTGACGCTTTCTCACTGTCAAGCTCAAAATGTACAGAGTACATATGACCGCCGAGAATTGTGTCGCTGTCATATGAAACCCCCTTGGGAAGATAAGTGATACTGCCCTTTTCCGATACAAGCGTGCGAGCGTTGTCGGTGCCGTTGGGGGTGATGACCTTTGTACCGCTTGTGCGGAATGTCAGCGTGTGAACGTGTCCTTTGCCAACATGGATGGGTTGCGTTTTTTCATAGTCATGGCTGAAAGCGTAAAAGCTTGTCACAATCATATTGTCCGGGAAATGCATTGTATCACTCTTTCTCGTGTTCCTCTGTTTTTTTATCTTTTCTAAAAATTTCCTTTATAATAAGCCAAAGTATTGCAATTGGCACTATTGCACAATAACTCAGCCACTCATCGGCATCAGAATAAATCAAAACATAGTTTGGATCGTCTTCACACCTGTCGACTTCTGAAGAATCCAAAAAATCTGCCAATGCTGAATCATCAATATCATTTTCAAACTTATCAATACCTTTCAGATACTTCTCTGTGTCGTAGTAAAACTCTATTTTTTTGACATATCCGGTTTTTGGCAAATGCGTGATTCGAACCTTTTCAGGCTCGTTGCTGCTGATAATACTGAAACCTTTACCTATTCCCCAGTAAAATTTTCCGCTCTCATCACGAAATGCCATATTAGAATTATACCATGCTGTCTTTCCGCTATTCTTAATGACAATCTTACGGTCAAGAACTACTTCGGTTTCCGTAATGCACACACCGTTGAATCCATCTGCGAGCAATACACACATAAGAACAACACATATTACTGCGGGCACAAATGCAAGCGTAACCAATGGAGAAAAATGACGGTCCTGATACCAAAGGAAAGCAAACGCACCTATAAACATGAATGTAAGTAGCCATGCACCAAAAGGCATAATATACCTCCTAATTGTTTTTATGACAACATTATATCACGCAAAAATAAGCAAATCAAGTTTCGAAAAGTTAAAATTGATTGTGTTTTGTTATTGCAAAAATTAAAAAACAAGTTTATAATGCAAATAAGCATAAAAGGCTCCGGGCAAAACGGAGATGAAAGGAAAGTATTATGAAGCAACTTAAAGAAAAAATCATGGAGGCTGTGAAGCGAGAGGGAATTGACCTCATCGGCTTTGCTCCAAAAGAACGCTTTGACTGTATAGATCCCGCACACAATCCTTTTTCAATTTTCCCCGAGGGTAAAACCGTCATAATGATTGGCAAACGCATTTGCCGCGGTGCACTCAGAGGGGTTGAGGAAGGGACAAATTTTCAGGACTACACCCTTTTCGGCAAAACCTGGCTTGAAGATGATTTTCTCTCCATTGCGTGCTATGGACTTGTAAACGCAATTGAAGACGAGGGCTGGGAGGCTGTTCCTCTTTTCCCCAATCCTCCGGAAGTTACACCTATGGGCGTTTCCGTTGAGCCTGGCAGACCTGCTCCCAACGTTTTCCCTGATTTTGACTATGCGGCTGTTGCTTGCGGTATCTGTGAAATCGGCATGAATGGCATTGCTCTTTCGGAGAAATACGGCTCACGTCAGCGTTTCCACATGATTATCACAGATGCAGAGCTTGAACCCACGCCCGTTATGCAGAAAAAGCTCTGCGATGCCTGCGGAAAATGTGCGGATGCTTGTCCTCTCGGTGCGATAAGCAAGACCGAAACAACCGAAATCGACATCTGCGGAAAGAAAATGACTGTTGCGAAAATTGATTACGAAAAGTGCAAAATCTGTAAAAACGGAGCTGCTCCCAACAGACTTTCCTCCAAGGGCAAGCCCGACAGAGTTGCCGCACTTTGCAACAGAACCTGTCTTTGCCACCTTGAAGAAAACGGAATTGTCGGCAACAAATTTGAAAACTCTTTCAGAAAAAGAGATGCGTGGGCACTTGATGAGTGCGGAAAATACGTCGAAGAAAAGACAGACGTTGTTTCCGGCGGAAACTTTACAAGTGCAAAAAAGAGATAACGGAAAAGCCGCAACATCTCATACGAAAGGAGTTTTCAGATGAAGCTTACATCACAGATGATAAAGGATAAGGCGGCAGAAATAGGTCTGGACTGCATCGCTATAGGTAATGTGGAACGTTTTAAAAACGCCCCCGAGCTTATGAATCCCCTCACTTATTTCCCCGAAGCAAAATCCGTTATTGCCGTTGCCATGAGAATCCCCCGAGGTACATACAGAGGCATTGAGGAGGGCACTCATTGGCACAACTATACTTTTTATTCCTACAACAAATTAAACTCGCTTTTTCGCCCAAAAAAATCCTATGAGCTTTGCTGTTTCATAGAGGACCATGGCTGGGAAGCGGTTGCGCACTATCCTGCAGTTCCCGAGGGAAACTCAACCATAAACAAACCTGTGGCTCCCGACAAGGTGCCGCCGAATGTGGTTTGCAGCGTGCGACTTATTGCGGCAGGATGCGGACTTGGCGAGGTGGGTTTCTCAAAGGTGTTCCTCACAAAGAAGTTCGGACCGAGAGTGCGTCTTGGTCTTATTTTCACAGACTGCGAGCTTGAACCCGATCCCATCCTTGACACAGGCGATATTTGCATCCATTGCGGTGCGTGCGCAAGGGAATGTCCCGGAGATGCAGTGCCGGATGTTAAGGACGAAACAAAGCGTCTTGAAGTGGATTTCGGCGAGAAAAAGATATGGTACGGAGATGTGCGCATGGGTAGATGCACTCTTTCACATCACGGCTTTAACAATGAGTGTTCTCCCTTCCACAAAAAGGAATTTCCCAACATGGCATTTGATGTGCGAAACAGCGAAATGACCGAGGAGGAGGCTTATATTCTCTGCTATTCCATGGCAACTGCAAAATGGGGCAGAAAGCCCGAAACTTCGGATGTTATGGAATATTATAACTACATTCTCTCCCATACGGGCTATTTTGCGGTGTGCGGTGCAAGAGGCTGTATCCGTGCCTGTATGAATGCTCTTGAAAAAAGTGGTCGCATAGAGAACACATTTAAAAATCCGTTCTACAAGAAAAAGAGCTGGTTGATTCCAAACAAGCCCGAAAGTGTTTCGCCCGGAGTAAATCCTTACCGTGAAGAATATCTCGAAAAGAACTACCCCGGAATAACTGACGGCGAATACAAAATGGCAGAGGGCACTTGCAGGGATTGCAATATCTGTTCAAATGTCAGCGCTTGTACAAACGGTAAAAAGGAAAAATAACAGGTGCACAACAAGGTTGTGACTCAAAAAGGGCAATTACAAAATGCAGCTTCCAAAAGAAACGGAAGCTGCACTTTTTTACTTTATTATGGGAGAATCAATAGTCTGTCGGCTCACTTACTTCGCCGCTGAAAAGCTCGATGCAAAATCCGTCTGTGACGAGATAGGCAAATACCGTCATAATGTTGGCATCTTCAAGAATTGAAACAACTTTCTTGATTAACGCCGAAGAAACATCGTTTACTCTTTCGCAAATAACAATTGAATTTATGCCGTACATCAATGACAGGCGGACAACTTCACGATAATTTACCACATTGCTTTTGCTTACATACATTTTTCTGCTCAAGCCATTTGCTCCAAGAAAAGAGATTGCCATTGTGCCGGGGTCTGAGTCTTTTATCGCGGCAATAGTATTGTTGACAATCTCGTCGATACGCTTTTCGACACTTGTTTCTGATAGTTCAACAAGCTCACGTTGATAACAGGTCTCAAAATCTTCAAAGAGCTTTTCAAGGGACTTGAGGTACTTTGCAGTGCTTTTCCCAACACCTTCCACGGTTATGAGTTCGCTTTCGGAGGCATGAAGCACTTCCGGGATACTTCCAAACTTGTTAAGCAATCTGTGAGCTATGGGATTGGTGTTAACCCTTGGAATTGGAATAAAGAGCAGCATTTCAAGCAATTCATGGTCATACATACTGTCAATGTCGCCGTTTAGCACTTTGTTCTGCATACGTTTGCGGTGATTTTTATGTAAATCCCCGGTGTTTCCGGATTGTTTTTTCATTTATACAGCACTATTCTCCAAAAAGTTTATGTTCTGATTATACCACAGAGCATTATTTTTGTCAATACTGTTGTCTCCGTGCTTGAAACAAAGCGGTAAATCGCCGGATGCAATTGTTGAATGGATGTGCTTATTCGGATTCTCATCGAAAAGATGTCATTACTCTAAACTGTGACCAAAAAAGACAATCTTTTTGTACTCTGTGTGTATAGACTGTGTACGAAAAATGCGTACGGAAATGTGCAATTCTCTGAGAAAAAAGTGCTTGTCAATATGCACAAAAAAGCCGGCACATTTTTATAACAATATCCGAAATTTTTTTTCTTTGTTGACTTTTGATACATCTTAATGTATAATAATTATATCTGTATGCTTTTGCATTCGGAATGAAAAAATTTTACAACAGGAGAGATGTCACATGAAAACAAGAAGATTGCTCAGTATTCTTTTGACAATGCTTATGGTTTTCTCATGCTTCAACACTTTCGCATATGCTGCCGAAGTGGTGGACACAGTTGAGGAAACTCAAGAAGTTGTTGAAGAACCCGAAACGGAAGAAGCCAAAGAGGAAGATGCCGAGGTTGAAGTTCTGGCAACAGAGCTTACCCCCATCAATTTTTCAATCAACCACGCCAATGCTAACGACCAGCATGCAAAGGCTTCCACGGGAAAGGATGTTTTGGGAAGAACAATCACGATCATTGAAGCGGATGCTTCCACCAAGCCCAGCAGTTCTGTATCTCCCGCTTCCTTTACACAGGCGACTGCAGACTACAACGTAATCAAGGTTGTTTACAAGTCACCCAGTGATACTACTCCCACCATGTCTGTTTTTGCAAATAAAGAATCCGGCGAAATGAACACTTCCGCAAAGACTATCTCTGCGTCGTTTGACGAGGGCAAGTCTCATGAGGCAGACAAGTGGGTTACCGCATACTACTCTTACACTTCAACAGAGGCTCTTAAAACGTATTATCAGTATGGTGTGCACGGCGTAATGTTCAATGTTTACGCATCGGAAGCTTCTCAGAATCATACAAGTGATACCTTTGAGATAGGTTATGCAGGATATTTCGGCGACCTTGAAGATGCAAAGGCTCATGTTTCCGATTTCGAGGGTGAGCTTAACATAACAGGTATCACCGTTGGCGGTACAGCCATTTCCGGCTTTTCCGCTTCCACAACCGAATATACTTACGATCTTGGCGAAGCGGATACTGTCCCTGCAGTTGCTTTGACAGGTAGCGGTGATGCATCCGGTATTACCGTTGAATGTACAAACGTTGACACAACGACAGGTACTGCAATTGCTACAATTGAGCAGGATGGCGAGGTTCTTTATACTGTAAACTTTACAGGCGGTGCAATGCTTACCGATATAGCTCCTCTTCCCATCAAGTATACATATAGTGATATTTCCAACAACTGTGCCGTATACTACAACGGTGTTGATGAAAACGACATTTTCGGAAGAACCGTTCACCGCATTACACCTAACTTTTCTTCCGATGCCACCAAGACAGTAGGTCCCGGAGGAAACCTTTCTGCAGAGCAGACACAGTACAAGGCTCTCAAGGCTGTTTATAAGACCACTGACACTCAGGCGTTTGTTTTCAGACCCATGAACAAGAATTTTGGCGGTGCAGCTGTCTATGCCAAGGAAACAAAGACTGTAGGCGATTGGACTGTTGCATACTACGACATGACTGACCTTTTCAAAACAGGCGGCGTGCTTGAAGCAGGTCTTTTATACTACATGGGTACTGTATTCTCCGGCAATATAGGTACTCTCACCGAGGATACAAGAATAGACTTCGGTTACCTTGCACTTTTCGGAAACTATGCCGATGCAAAGGCTCACGTTTCCGACTTTGAGGGTGACCTCAGCATCACAGGCATCAAGGTAGACGGAACAGCAATCTCCGGCTTTGATGTCGCTACTACCCAGTATGAATACGACCTTGCAGGTGCAAGCGTTGTTCCCACAGTTACCCTTGCAGGTAAGGGTAATACCGACGGTCTTTCCGTTGAGTACACAGAGTTCAGCTTTGAAGACGGCACTGCAGAGGCAACAATCGAGAAAGACGGTGAAGTGTTGTATACCGTAAACTTCACAGGCGGTGCGACAACGACAGAGGTTGAGCCTATTGAACTGTCAATAGGCTACAAGGGCATTGAAAATCACAGATGTCTTACAGAAAATAAGGTTGACGATTTCAGCAGAGAGTATGTTCTTGTCAACCCCGGTAATCAGTATTTTGACAACGCTGAAAACTCTGACATGTGGGCTACAGGTGAGGTTTGCCCGGGTGGCAGTATTGTAGAAGACTATAAGACAACCGATTACAAGGTTATGAAGCTTGTTATACGTCCCAAGGCAAAGGCTGCTCCTCAGCTTCCCTCCTTGCGTTGGTATGCTGTTTCAGGAGAAAGTGCATTTGTTACGGCACTTGATTCTCCCACCCTTGTAAATAATCAGTGGAATGTTATTTACTACGATTATTCAGCCAAGGGTGCAATGGGAGCGTGGCAGGTTTACCTCACCTCCGATGACGTTGCAAACCATCTTGAGGATACATTTGAAATAGGCTACGTCGGCCTTTTCGGAAGTCTCGGCGATGCAAAACTTCACGTTTCCGATTTTGAGGGAGATTTCACCGTTACGGATGTTCTTCTTGACGGCGTTTCCATAGGCGACGTGACAGAGTATGACTACGACCTTGCAGGTGCAAGCACTATCCCCGTGCTTACAGCTGTGGCAAAGGGTAATACAGACAACGTCGTTATCACAAACGGCAAGCTTGACGGCGACGGCAATGCTGTTTCCACAATCAAGGACAACGGAGAGGCTGTTGTAACGGTAAACTTTACCGGCGGTACTACAGTATTCGGCGTGACAGCGGTTTACTACGACGGTATTGAAATCGAGGACTTTGATGCCGATACCACAGAGTACAATATAGCTCTTAATTACGGTGCGGCTCAGCCTGTTGTTACATTTGGCAACTCCGGCACTGCTCCCGAAACAGTTGAGGTTACATACGAAACAGTTGAGGGCACAGGCTATAAGGCATACATCATGGACGGCGAAACCGTTCTTTACACAATCAACTTTAACGTTGACCAGAACAAGCCAGAGGCTCTTATAAATACTCTTTACAAGCTCCAGGCTGACAAGGAAATCGTTATCGGATACTTTGGCGGCTCTGTTACCGCAGGTACAGGTGCGACAAGTGCTAACAACACCTCCTGGAGAGGTATAACAAGAGATTGGTTCAAGTCCACATTCCCGTCTGCTACAGTTGTTGAACGCAACGCAGGTTGGGGCGGTACAGGTGCTATCTTTGGTATTTTCCGTGCAGACCGTGACCTTATCAAGGACGATTGCCCCGACATCGTATTTATCGAAATGTGTGTAAACGACAGCTATGACGGCATTTACGGCAAGGATGAGCAGTATGTTTACATTGAATCTATAATCCAGAAGCTTTATAAGGTAAATCCCAAGATAAACATTGTACTCCTTGTTGTCGGTGACAACGGTATAATGAAGCAGGATATCCCTTCAACAGGCGGTGTTCCGAGCTATGGTGTACCTTATACAAAGCTCTCCGAGCACTACAATCTTCCTATTCTTTATATAGGACATGAGCTCGCAAAGACAATTTACGCAGAAAACGGCAACAAGTGGCCTAATACCACAGACGCAGCATGGAAGAAGTATTTCGAGCGTTCCGGTGGAACTATTGACGGCGTTCACCCCAATGATACAGGTTATGCACACTATGCTGCATCAATCATCGATTATCTCGAAGAACAGCTTCCCACAAGCTACACACCTACTGCAACCGAATACGCAGCAAAGGTTCTTCCCGAGACACTTTACTGTACAGAGAACAACAAGGGCGAGCTTCTCTCCGATGCATACATGCTTGCTCCCGAAGCGGTGGGCAATTCCGCAGGCTTTGGAAACTATGCTGTTGTTGATAACAATGGCAAGTATTTCCGTTCTTCCAAAGAGGGCGACGTAATAAGCTTTAAGTTCAACTCAAAGAATCTCGGTTTGTGGACATGGTCCTATGGTACACAGAACAGCAAGAACGGTACCAATATTGCTTACTCCGTTGACGGCGGTCCCATTCAGACGGCAAACATTTACCGTTCCTACCCCAACAACAAGATTTATTATCTTGCAAAGGGACTTTCCGAGGGCGAACATACCATCAGAATTATCCACACAGATAACAACACACCTTTTGACATTCGTTTCTTCCTGCTTTGGGGACAGTCCGAGGGACTTGACAAGACAATTTCCGCAGTAAGCCCCATTACACTTGTTGACACAGCAAGCGGTGAGCCGATTGTTGACGAAATAACAGGCGAGCCCATAATCAATGCGACAATTGAAATCGAGGGCGCAACAGACGAAGAAAATGCGGCTCTTGAGCAGGTATTTGACTTTGACCCCACGGTTTACAGGTATGAAATCCCCGTTGCTATCAAGGACGGTAAGGCAGAAATCGACATAAGCGGTGTTGAGCTTCTTTCAACGAATGTTGAATATCCCACAATCAATGTTACCGTTCCCGAGGGATACTACGGCTACACTCTCACTCAGGCGGGCGAGGGTGGCACAGGTACAAACGTTGCAATTCTTTCGGTTGACAACGTTGCAGACTACGAGTTTGAATTTGTACTTGCCGATGCTCCCGAAAACTTCACTGTCACAAAGGCAACAACGGCATTTGGCAAAGACGCAAAGATCACCTTTGCTGAAGCAACATCAAAAGCTCTTGAAATCAAGAAACATGATGCAGACGATTGGACATCCTACGATGCAGGCATAACCGAAATCACAGGCCTTTCGGCAGGTCTCTATCTCATGAGATATACCGACGGCGAAAACACAGGCTCTGAGGTTGAGGTGCGTATCTGGGAAACATATCCCGAGGATGCAAATGTTCTCTACATTTCAAGCAGTGGCACAGGCAACGGTCTCACTCCCGAAAATCCTTTTGGTATCACAAACACCATCAAGGAAGCAACAGACAAGCTTGCAACTGCTTTCCCCGACACCTATAAGACAAATGAAAACTATATTGTTATGGTAGGGGATGTGTCGCATACAGTCTATACCGGTCCTTCTCTTGCCGGCTATGGTGATGTCACCATAACTGCTGAGGACGGTGCAAGATTCTATATGCACACTCATATCAACCATTCCAAGATTTCCGATGCGGCAAAGCTCACATGGAAGAATGTAGACGTTGTTCTTGGCGTGAAAACCATACGCCTTGGCGACAGAGCAAAGTATGAGGCAGGCGAACTTACCGGCGTTCCCAATAACAACGGTGAGATATATTACAGCAGCTACGGTCAGGAGGTTGTGTTTGACAACTTCAATATTGTTGAATACTATCCTGCAGCGGTTTACGTTCAGTATTGTACCTATAAGGAAGACGGAACAACTGTTGCTTCCTGGACTTCGGGTACAGAGCTCTACACAGGTGCCACGGTAAGACGTTCTGCCGGTCTTTATATCCACTATTTTTCAGATGGTGGTGGAACATATACTCTTAACGAATGCAAGCCTCTTGTAATCAACAGCCCCGGACTCAATATAGCACACACGAGAGCTTCCGGTTACAATACCTGTGCGGTTACAGGTGACGTAAATATCATTCTCGACAACGCGACTGTACATACCTTCGGTACAGGCGGTCACGGCGGAAATGCTTCTCACACAGGTACTGCAAGAGGTGTTATCAACGGTGGTAGAGTAACCAGCGTTGCGTATGTCGGTGCACAGTCAAGCGGTAAGATCAACGGCTCGGCACTTCTCATAGTAAACGGCGGTGCAATTGCAAAGATTACCGCAAAGAACTCCACATACAACACTCTTGACACAGCTCTCATTATAAACAACGGTCTTACATATACCGTGGAAACGGCAAACATTGACTACTATCTCAAGTCCGCAGCAGGCGGTAGTGCAGACGCAGTATTTGCAGACGACAACACAATTGCTTCCTTTGTATTCACAACAGACAAGGAGCTTGTTGTTATTGACGGCGTTGAATACGAAACAGTTGACGGAACTGTTACTGTTGCGGCGGCAACAGTCGGCACAGGCGAAAGCTCTGTAACCTATAAGAACAAGGATGTTGCAGTCAACTTTAATGTTGGCACAGCCGGCAGTGAGATTGATTCCATCACCATTGAAAAGGGCAATGATATTGTTATTGCAGATCTTCCCACACCCACAGTTACCGATGGTATCAATGAGTTCAAGGGTTGGTCTCTCACCGAGGGCGGCGAGATTTACACCGGAGAAAAGTACACAGTAACAGGTGAAACAACACTCTATGCTGTTTATGATCTCATCGAACACGAAATAACATATGCATACGGTGAAAATAAGTATGCAACAGTTCCCGAAAGCGCAACCTGCGGAAACAATGGGGCAATCACAGTTGCTGAAGCTCCCACATTCAACAACGGGGCAAAGTATGAGTTCCTTGGTTGGTCCGACGGAGAGACAACCTATCAGCCCGGCGATGAGATTGCCGGTGTGACAGCAGACGTTACACTTACGGCGCAGTGGAATGTGGATGCAAATGTATGGTACATTTCCGACTGGACAGGTACTCCCGATGGCGGTTATGACCCGTCGGAGCCTTTCGGAACAAAGCTTGAAATTCTCACCCCTGTAACTATTACTTCTGTTCAGACTGCCAAGGACAATATTAAAAATACTTTGGCAGAAACATTGACAAAGGATGCCGATGCAGTTGTAAAGACCGGAATCGACGGATATGCATGGAAAAACGCAAAATGCGCAATTGTTAGTGCATCTGCCAAGATAAAAGACGGTTCTGATTATACGCTTATAGTTACTGATGCTGTTACAATGTATCACCCCACAAATACAGGACACTTAACCATCAAGGGACTTGATGAGAATTCAACCATTTATGTGGTTACAGGATTCAAGGCTTATCGCAAGGGAGATACCACTATTGATAACATAAAGATGTTGACAATCGGTGCAAACAACATGGAGCCGATTTTGCCCACGACGGACTACGATTATACAATCGGTGATAATGTTATAGGCGGCACAGGCAAACTTAACATTGATGGCGTGGAATATCTGTGTAATTCCTCCAGAAACTACGAAACCGAAGCCGAGGCTTACTATAATGAAAGCACAGGCACGCTTTTGGAATGTCTTGTTCCATATAATGACTGTATAAATAAGAGCATTTCAACAATTCGTCTTTTCCATTCAAATTACTACAAGGATGCGCAGCCATCTACCAACACAATTACCATTGGCAATAATTTCACGGCAGGCGTAGTTGGACCGGGTGCAAATTACAACCAAAACAATCCGGTAAATGTGGCTGAAGCAATAAGCGGAAGCAGGACAGTTATCCTTAAAGGCAATACAAGCGACTTCAGAATTACTCATGCAGGTCGTTTTGACGGCGTTGCAACCTTGATTGTTGACGGCGGAAATGTAACAAATTACATGGCTCTCGGTGGTGTAATTGCAAATAACGCCTCTACTAAGGATTACGGACGCAACAGCATATTCGGATATGCTCACGGCATAATCAACGGCGGTACAGTAAAGAAAGTTTATCTCCAGTCACAACTTTCTTCCGGCGCAACACAGCAGCCCGATGCTGACGGTTATTATACAAAGCAGACCATCACGGGCACTCTCGGTGCAAACGCACAGCTTGGTGTTGCAGTTCTTGAAGTGAACGGCGGTACAATTACCGAAGGCATTCAGGCAAGAGGCACAAACGCAACTGCAACGCAGGTTGTTATCTTCAACAACGGAACAAGCGCAACAGTTGCGGCAAATGCGGCAGACATAGTAGCATATTCATCTGCTGACGGTAAGGTTGAAGCAATTGTTGACACAAGCGCAACATGGGTTTACAATAACGTGACGTATCCTCTCGGCGAAGATTTCACCTTTGACGGCTTTAAGGTAACAACAACATATTCAACTGTTGTCCTTAAGGATAAGACCACAGACACAGAAATCAAGAGATACACTGTTATCGACGGCGTTGCAACAATTCCCGCATCTGATCTTACGGCAGAGGGCAATGTTTATGAAATTGCATATACGGCAAATGAGGATGAGGTTAAGGTAAGCGGTAAGGTTTATGTTGACAGAACCACAGAAAGTGCAGTAAAGAACCCTGCATACCTTACATTCAGAACTGCCGACGGCACTCTTGTAAAGAGTATTGCAATTGAGAGTGAAAACACAGCAACAAAGTCTGAGACAGTAACTGTTGACGGCGTTGAAGTGACTCTCTACTACATTGAAGTTGGAAATGTCATTGATGTTTCAGATATCACAGCCGAGGGCGCAATCACGGTTTCTGTTGAAAAGAACGGTTATCTTGCAAAGAAGATAAAGACATACGATTCTGCAAGCGAAATCGGCGGAACGATTGTTGATAATCTTGAACTTGACCTTGTAGCCGGTGATATCAAGGGAAATTATGGTGACATTTGTGGCGATGGCATTGTTGATATTGATGACTTTATCAGAATTATCAGAGGCTTCTCGAAAGAACTCAGCGAAATCGAAGAATTCGTTAAAGCGGTTGATATTGATGAGGACGGAGAGGTAACTGTTATGGATCTCTCGTTTGTAAAGAGCAATTTTGGACGCAAAGCAGAGTAAGAATAATGATTGAAGTTTTTCACAGCGGTATGGAGAACGGCAAGTGCGGAACATAACGCTGTGGAAAACATGATAAATCAAGGGCGAAGTTGTGTTTGTGTTCGTAAAAAATTAACCAAATGTGCACAACTCGCACTTGACGAATAAGTGGATTCAGAGTATAATGATATAGTATAAGTCGAATTGTCTTTATTTGCGGATCTGTTCGACACATGGAATCATTTTTTCTTACGGAGGTATGAAAGTGAAAAAGACACAGAGAATCCTTGCACTTGTTCTCAGCTTTATTCTGGTTTGCTCCGGTATGCTGTTTACAACTGCAATGGCTGAAAATGAACCCTATTATGTAACACACGAAGTTAAGACTATCGGTGGCACAACGCAGCTTATCGCAGAAGTTTATCTTACAGGTGTGGTCGGAGTTTCCGGAAACCTTGCTCTTGACCTTGTTGACGAAGCGCTTGAGTTTGAGCCTGCGGCAACGCTCGCTGAAACTGTTGTAGCGGCAGACGGAGTTGTTGTTGCGAAGGTTGCAGAAGCAACAGAAACAGTTCTTGCAGGCGGAGAAACCATTGCATTCTCATGGTATGGTGAGAGTGGTACAAAGGTTGATGCCACAGAAGAAGCTGTTCTTCTTGCAACAATTACATATACACTCAAGGCAGACGGCGATGTTTCAACTCTTGGTCATGTTGAGACCGAGGAAAGAACACACACACTTTTTGCAGAGGCGGCTGACGTTTCCGAGCTTGCTCATTTTGTAGGCAAGCCTGCAAGAGTTATGACAGCAGACTCCGAGTTTGTTGATGGCGTTGCTATTGAAGCGTTTGAAGTTATTCCCACAACAACAAAGGCTTCTTCCGGTTCTCTTACAATTGGCTGGGAAAAGGATCCCAACTATGAATATGTTGATATTGACCTTGTAAAGGTTGATGATGACGGAAACCCTATCGAAGAAGTTGGTACACAGCGTGTTCCCATGGAAGACGGAAAGTATAAGTGGACAGGACTTAAGAACGGTGATGACTACGTTGCAACAATTACTCCTGTAAATGTTGACGGCGGTGGCAATGTCACTGAGTCAGGCGTTCCCTCACAGGTTGCAGGTACTCCCAAGAAGAGCAGCAGCGGTGTGACAGTTGTTGTTGGCGGTTCAACAAAGTATGATGTTGATTTTACCGCAGGTGACGGCGAGTTTGAAGATGGTAAGAAGAAGGTTACCGTTGAAGTTGAAAGAAACAGCAAGATAAACTCCAAGGATGTTCCCGAAATCACTCCTCCTGAGGGCAAGAAGCTTGTTGGTTGGACAGTTGACGGCGAAACACTTATCAACTTTGACACTTACAAGATAACCGGCGATGTTAAGCTTATCCCCGTGTTTGCAGACATTGAGGATGCAGACAAGGCTTACCACTATGACTACATCAGCGGTTACGAGGATGGAACAGTTAAGCCCGGGGCAAACATCAAGAGATCTGAGGCAGCCGCAATTATTGCAAAGGTTTCCACAGACTTTGATGCAAAGGCTGAATATGAGATCAAGCTTTCCGATGTTAAGGAGGGCGAGTGGTATGCGGCATATGTCGGATACTGTGCTGATAACGGAATTATCACCGGTTACACCGATGGTACATTCAGACCCAATGAGTATATTACCCGTGCGGAATTCACTGTTATGATTTCCAGAATGCTTGCTCTTGAGCTTACAGCAGATGGCAGCTTCCCCGATACAGGAGACCACTGGGCGAACGCATATATCATGGCTCTCAAGGCAGCAGGAATGGTTGACGGTTACACCGACGGTACATTCAAGCCTGAAAATGACATCACAAGAGCTGAAGCTGTGAAGATTGTTAACCGTGCAATTGACAGAGTTCCTTCCAAGGAAAGACTTGACAGATATGTTGAAGACGAGGGCAATCCTTTCAAGGATCTTGACGAAAACTTCTGGGGATTCTACGATGTGATAGAAGCGGCAGTTCCTCATGAGGTTATTGACTATCACGAATAATTTATAAAGAGTGTTTTGGAGAGTGCCGCAAAAGCTGTGGCACTCTCTTTTTACCAAGTTTGATGAAAGATGTATTTAATATGCCGGCTCATGAAATAATTAACAACAAGCGTTACAACACACAGGACAATTATTTAAAAGCACGTTTTGGCTGTAAAATTGCAAAGGTTTCGCTTAATTGCGGCTTTGCCTGTCCGAACAGGGATGGGACAAAGGGCAAGGGCGGCTGTATTTATTGTTCGCCTATGGCAAGCGGAGATTTTGCAGGAAATCCGAAAAACAGCGTCTCCGAGCAGTTTGACGAGGTGAAGTCAGGACTTGTTGGCAAATGGAAAGATGGAAATATCAAGTTTATTCCTTATTTTCAGGCAGGAACGGGGACTTATGCGCCAGTTGAAAGGTTGAGAAAGCTCTATTACGAAGCACTTGCGCTTCCCGATGTTGTGGGAATGAGCATTGCCACACGTCCCGATTGCATACCTGATGATGTGCTTGATTTGTTGACGGAAATTTCGCAGAAAACATATCTCACTGTTGAACTCGGATTACAGACAATTCATGACAAAACAGGCGAGCTTATTAACAGATGCACCACTTACGATGAGTTCCTTTGCGCATATGAAAGGTTGACGCAAAGAGGAATAGGGATTTGTGTTCATCTTATCAACGGTCTTCCGGGCGAGAGCAGGGAAATGATGCTTGAAAGCGTGGAAAAGGTTGGAAAACTAAAACCTCATTCAGTTAAATTGCATATGCTGCACATACTAAAGGATACAGAGGCGGCAAATATGTTTTACGACGGCAAAATTCCGGTTTTTGAGCTTGATGAATATGTTGAGCTTATTTGTGATCAGCTCTTGCTTTTGCCATGGGAAACGGTTGTGCAGAGAATAACCGGTGATGGTGGCAGGGATGCACTTATTGCACCGCTTTGGAGCGTCAAAAAGTTTGATGTTATGAATGGTGTGGATCGTGAAATGAACAGAAGAGGCGCATTTCAGGGCGACAAGTTTTTTGAATAATTTGCGTTTTAAGAAAGATTTAAGAGGCGGGAAATCTATTTTTAACAAACAAATGTTATGATGAATCTGCCGTGTTGGATAAAGGTGCGGAGAAGGAGATATTATGGATTACTTTAAGCCACATTTTCCATATGAACCGATGGGCGATCAGCCGGAGGCGATTGAGGCACTTGTGAATGGTGTGAAGAATGGCAAAAACGAGCAGGTTTTGCTCGGAGTTACAGGATCCGGTAAGACCTTTACAATGGCGAATATTATCGCACAGGTCAACCGCCCCACCCTTATTCTTGCCCATAACAAAACTCTTGCCGCACAGCTTTGCAGTGAGTTTAAGGAGTTTTTTCCCGAAAATGCTGTTGAATATTTCGTTTCATATTACGACTATTATCAGCCGGAAGCGTATATTCCCGGAAGCGGCACTTATATCGAAAAGGACAGCTCGATAAATGATGACATTGATAAGCTTCGCCACAGTGCAACGAGTGCGCTGTTTGAACGGCGTGATGTAATAATAGTTGCATCGGTTTCCTGCATTTACACCCTTGGTGACCCTATGGAGTATAAATCGCTTGTTGTGTCTGCAAGGGAGGGGCAGGAGCTTTCAAGGGATAAGTTTATTGCAAGGCTTGTTGCGATTCAATATGAAAGAAACGACGTTGCTTTTGAAAGAAACCGTTTTAGAGTGAGGGGCGACACGGTTGAGGTTTTCCCGGCATCATCAAACACAACAGCAGTAAGAGTTGAATTTTTTGGCGATGAAGTTGACAAGATTTCTGAGGTCAACCCATTGACGGGGCAGATTATAAAGAACCTGAGCTATGTTGCGATTTATCCTGCAAATCACTATGTAACCTCTATGGACATGAGAGAGCGAGCATTAAAGGAAATTGAGGCGGAAATGCTTGAAAGAGTGGAGTTTTTCAAGTCAAAGGGCAAGTTTATTGAGGCGCAGAGAATTGAGGAGCGCACAAGATATGACCTTGAAATGCTTGGCGAGCTTGGATATTGTTCAGGGGTTGAGAATTATTCCCGTGTTCTTTCGGGGCGACTTCCCGGGAGTACACCGTACACGCTTCTTGACTATTTCCCGGACGATTATCTTATGTTTGTCGACGAATCCCATGTGACACTTCCTCAGGTGCGTGGTATGAGTGGTGGCGACAAGGCGAGAAAAACAAATCTTGTTGAATATGGCTTCAGACTTCCGTCGGCATATGACAACCGTCCTCTTTTCTTTGATGAATTCGAGGCAAAGAGAGGTCAGGCAATATATGTCAGCGCAACACCCGGTGAATATGAGTGCAGTCGCATGGAAACTCTTGCCGAGCAGGTTATCCGTCCCACAGGGCTTCTTGATCCGATTGTTGAAGTGCGTCCCACAGAGGGACAGATTGACGATCTTATTGGAGAAATAGGCTTGAGGGTGGAGCGCAAGGAGAGGGTTCTTGTGACAACTCTCACAAAGAAAATGGCGGAAAATCTCACGGAATATCTTGGCGGCAGAGGAATAAAATGCCGTTATATGCACTTCAGCGTGGACACAATTGAACGTATGGAGCTTCTCCGTGATTTGCGTCTTGGAGTTTACGATGTTCTTATTGGTATCAATCTTCTGCGAGAGGGGCTTGACCTGCCGGAGGTTTCGCTTGTTGCGATTCTTGATGCCGACAAAGAAGGCTTTTTGCGCAGTGAAACTTCGCTTATTCAGACAATAGGACGTGCGGCAAGAAACGCCGACGGTCGCGTAATAATGTATGCCGATGTCATAACAAAATCAATGAAACGTGCCATTGACGAATCCGCACGCAGACGTGAAAAGCAGGAGAGCTATAACAAGGCGCACGGCATAATTCCAAAAACAATTATCAAGGATGTAAGGGATATTATCGACATTTCCTCCACCAAAGACGGAAAGGGAAAGGGAGCAAAATCTCCCGAAAAGCTGTCTGCAAAGGAGCGTGCCGCAATTATTGCCAGGCTTAAGGATCAGATGCTTGAAGCATCAAAGAATCTTGAGTTTGAAAGAGCCGCTTTTCTGCGTGATGAAATTATAAGAATTGAAAAGGATGGTAAGCCATCAGCTTCAGGCTCGGACAAAAAGAGCAAAAAATAAGCTTTTTAGCTGAAAACTTTGGATCGGTACTTGAGAATAAGGAGAACAAAATGAAGAAAGTCGGACAAAACAGGATAAGAATTTCCGCATCGGTTTTTGTGTTTGCGCTTGCATTTATAATATCTGCAACATGTGTATTTTACCTGCACAAAACCGATAAATTGTCGGAAATTGTTGACGGATTTTTCGACACATCGGGTGAGGAAATAACCGAGGAGTTGCGCCTTTATCCTGCACAGGAAAGCCAACAATCACATACACTTTCCATGCCCGACGAAAGCACAATCGGTCATCTTCTCAAGTGCAAAACATATACGCTCGATGAGATTTGCAAAAACCCTGAATTCACGGTTAATCAGTCACTTATTCTTGTGAATACGAAAAACAAGATTCCTGACGATTATCCTGCGGATATAGTTGAGTATAATGACACGGGCGTTCTTATGAATTCTTGCATAACAAAGGCATATGCAGAGCTTTCCGCTGCCATAAGGGAAAAATTCGGTCAAAAACTGTATATCAGCAGCAGTTACAGAAGTGCTGAAGAACAGGCGGCGGTTATAATTGAGGTTGGTCCCGAAACTGCAACGGAGGTTGGTGCAAGCGAGCATCAGACGGGACTTGCACTTGATATTTATGTTGCGCAGTTTTCCGGCGACAGATTTATTGGATGCGATGCAGGAAAATATGTCAATTCAAATTGCGGTGATTTTGGTTTTATCATACGCTATCCTGCGGATAAGGTTGATGTTACGGGCATACGTTTTGAACCATGGCACATCCGTTATGTCGGGAAACCCCATTCAAAGATTATTTCACAACAGGGACTTGCCTTTGAAGAGTATGTTGAAAGCTATGAAATGGGAGCTTTTTACAGCTTTGAGGACTATGTTGTTTCAAGACAAAAGGCTGACGGTGACATAAAGATCCCTGTTGGTGCAAAGAATGTGACGGTGTCAGAGGATAATATGGGCGGTGTGTTTGTTACGGCGTATTACGGACAATAAGGGAGGTTTTTAAAAGTGGGCATAATTGAAAAAATCAGACAACATTTTGCCAACAAAGATGAAAACAGTCCTGCTTTCCGCATGGAAATGGCAAAGAGGCTTGACGGCAGACATATAAAATACATAACCAAGCGTGTTGACGGAATTGAGGAAATTATCGGCAGGGAGGGACATATAAACATTCTTCCCTGTGGCGATGAAATTGCTCTTGTGTGCGGAATCGAAACAAAATTCAGAGGCAAAATTGCGGATACTTCGATGTGGGAGTTGCTTAGTTTGGAGGGACTTGTCCTCACGGGAATTGACCTTGAAACAGGCGAAGAACGGTCGATAACGGCTTATTATAAGTATTACAGATGAAAAATTGCGGTTCTCATGCACATGATGAGAACCGCAATTATATTTTTAGCAAAGTATATCTTAAAGCATAGCATTTGAACGGGTGATTTGTCAATGAGGGATTTCCTTATTTTGCAAAAATGTAATGGAATGTGAAAGAAAAAGCTGTGCCGTCCCGCAGGGAAAGCACAGCTATATTTTTCTTTGTTGCAAGATAGTTTAGTCTGCAAGCGTTCCGCCGGCATATCCGGCGTATGTGTGCAGGAAGCAATTAGTGTTTTTGTGCATATACATACCAACCTCGGAATAGTCATCAGAAAAGCCAATCGTGATAAACAGACCGCCAAGATGGTCGCCCGTCATCATCACTCTTATACCGAGCTTTCTTTCTTCGAGCCACGCTCCTGAGCTTGCGCAGGGATATTTGTTTCCCGGAGCAGGAACATTCATCTGCATCTTGGGGTAACCCTCTTCGGGAAACTCTGTGAGCACATTTTCGCAAAGACCGAATTCAAGCTCTTTGTGTCCCTGGGCATTTTCGTATTCAAAGATGCCTTTTTTGTTTTGCTCGTCAAGGCGGAGCTTGAACCACTTTATGCCCATTTTGTTCTCAGAAAGAGTGTAAGTCTTTTTATTTACAACCTTTGCAGCATGGGAGGATGTGTTTCCTCTGATATGGCAAAGCTTAAGGCTGCTTGTGTATTCGTTAAGAGAGCAGAGAGCCTTTTCATCTTCGGGAAGTGGGGTGTCGGAAAGCTCATTGATAATGTCGTATGTGAGAGTGTCGCATATAATTGCTCTTGCCTGTGGGTGTTCCTGGTTGTCGCCTGTGCATACGAAATAAAAGTCTTTGTCAGGAATACAAACCATTATCTGATCCCCTGCACCAAGGAACATAAAGCCTTCACCATTGTAATAACGCCATATCTGATAGCCATATCCGTCGTCATCACAGCTTCTTGTGCCTTTTTCGCAGGTGTCGGAAATTTTTGAAACTGCCTTGCGCAAAAACTCCTCGTTCATAAGACGCTCGCTTTTCCACACGCCGCCGTTATTTATAAGCTGTGCAAATGCAAGCAGATCGTGGGGACGACACAAAAGTCCTGAATCGCCCCAGGAATATCCGTCGGGTCCTTTGATGCATTCGGTTTTTTCCGAAAAACCGATTTTCCGAAGCATTTTGTCCATGAGATATTCAACAAAGGTTTTTCCCGTGAGCCTTTCCACAATTACGCACAGCATGAAGCTACCTGTGCTGTCATAGTGGAACAATGTGTCACGAGGACGCTGTGCGGGACTTATAAACCACGGTACTTTTCTGTCAAGTATGCCGTCACGCACCCAATGACCGCCTCTGCCGAGAGAGGTTGTTCTCATTTCAAGAAGATTCCGGATTGTGAGGTCTTTGGTGTAGCCATCAAGGTCAGCAGGACATTCGTCGGGAAAATATTTGCTCACCTTGTCGTTAAGGCTGATTCTGCCTTCTTCTTCAAGCAGTCCTATTGCAATTCCAACAAAGGATTTTGTGACAGAATTCATGCGGTGATGAGTTTCGGAGTTGAACGGATGCCAATAGGCATCAAGAAAAATCCTGTCACCTTTTGCCATGAGAATACTGTGAGTCGCAAATCCGTGATCGTCAAATTTGCGAAGCATCTTTTCGAGCTTTGCAGACGATATGCCGCAGCTTTCCGGCGTTGCATATGAAAAACGGTTATCTGTCATAAAAACACTTCCTTGAAATAAGCTTATGGGACGGAGTTTTACGCCGTCCCGAAGAATATACCACAAATATGTTTTGAGGTTGTGAAAAGTGTCGGGTAAATGTGTAAATTTATCACATTGATGCGACACATTCTGATACTTGTAAGGGAGTTATCAGTTGTTTGTATTTATATAGTGGATACCGCCGAAAGCACTTTTCTGATTTCCTTCAAGTGCAGGGATTTTTCTGAAGCTCTGTGCAATATTTACGCCGTTTGCATCAAGCGTTCTCTGAAGCTCGGCAACATCAACATTTCTCACCTGGACATTATTCTTGACAGCAAGGGCGCAAGCTGTTCCTGCCGCCTCGCCGAGTGTCATGCAGCACATGATAAGACGTGTGCCGGATTGACCTGCAATATCTGCGGAAATGTTTCTGCCTGCCGCAAGAACATTGTTAAGACGAATCGGGACAAGGCTGCGGAACGGGATTTCATAATAGAATTCTCCGTCTGGGATAAGCTCTTTCATGTTGACTCTGGGAAGTCCGTCGTCGGGAGGAAGCTGTGAGCCCCAGCCGGCACGATTTGCAATATATGCATCTCTGCCATCGGGAAGCTTGCCCTTGAACCATTTCATATTGCCCGAAACCTTGAAGCCATGGAGGTCGAAGCCATGCTGGCTGATTGCGATAACATCGTCCTGCTTTCTTGCGTAGGCAATGTCGGAGCCTGTGAAAATGTATTCACCGACAATTCTTCTTGACTCACGAACGCCGAGGAGTGAGCCTGTGTAGCTGAGGTAGCAGTCTTCAAAGCCGGGGATTGTGTTGCGGATGAAATCCGTGAGGATTGCCGCCTGCTCTCTGCCCTCAATGTACATTCTTGTGAGGTCGTCATTGGAGGTTGGATAGCAGTTTCTTGAGTGTGCAAAGCAGATACTCACCTCGTCCTTACAGCAGTTCTGGGGACGGGAGGGGATGTGTGTCATCCAGTTGAGATGGTTGTCGATGTCGTAGGGAAGAGTTCCGTCCTCAAGAGCCTTTGCGATTGTCTTTATCCATTTGGGGTCGGTCTTTTTAAGCTCACTCTTATTGTATTTGCCAAAGTCAACACCACCAAGCACAAATTCAAGGGAGCATCCCATGGACATTCCGTCTTCGGGTCTGCCTGTCATGGTTTCACCGCCGCCGAAGAAAACAAGGTCACTGTCGCCTGTTGCATCAACAAAGGTTTTGCCGAGAACGGCTTTCTTGCCCATTTTTGTGTGGATGATTGCGCCCTTTACATCGTTGCCGTCCATTATTGTGTCGATGATGGGGGTAACAAGCAGGATATCAACGCCGTATTCCTTAACCATTCTGTCAAAAAGAAGCTTATGCTTTTCGGGGTCGGAGTTTGTGTTTCTGAGTCCGCCCATTTCTGCAAGCCTGTCAAAAAACTCTCTGCCAACGCCTGAAACAAAGTCAAGGGGAATGTTTACAATACCCATTGTCACAAGTCCACCAAGGGCAGAGGTGTTTTCTATAATGATTGTCTTTGCGCCATTTTTTGCTGCTGCAAGAGCCGCACCGACACCTGCCATGCCACCGCCTGCTACAACAACGTCATATTCGCCGTAAACGGGTATACTTTCACTTTCGCTTATGATATGTCCGTTCTGAAGATCATATTTTTTCATGATGATTTCTTCCTTTCTGTTGTTATGTGAAATGGTGATTTATTCCTTTTCTACCTTTATAATGACTTCCGATTGGCAGATAGAAGCGCATTTGCCGCAACCAAGGCATTTGTCCTCGTCGATGACGGTTGAAACGTCTTCAATTATGTCAATTGCTTTTGCGGGGCACTGATAGACGCACATGAGGCAAAGCTGACAACCGCCGTCCACTCTGTAAACTGTTTTCATGACGTTTTTCCTTTCGCTGTTTTCTTTACTGTATTTTACTACTTTGTTTGCCTTTTGTAAATACAGAAAACTAACTCTTATTTGCACAAAACTATCATAAAGTACCTTGACAAAGGCTGAAAAACGTGATAATATATAACTGTATCCGAAAAAACTATCAATTGCGATGCGGAGAAACAAGGACATGAAAATTATTGATTTTTCTGAAATTTCACAATATGACTTTTCAATATCAGATATTTCTGTTATATATCAGACTCCCACCTGGCAGAGCCTCATAATGAGCAAGGCACATTCAGGACGAATTCTCAACGGATTCTTGCTTATTGACAAGGGTGGTTGTCGCTATGAATGGACAGATGGGGAGGCAGAGCTTTCAAATGGAAGTCTTATATATCTTCCCAAGGGATCGGTGCATCGAGTGAGCGTGACGGAGCACGGGTTTTCATTTTACAGAGTTTCTTTTGTTCTGAGAGATATTTCCGACGGAGAGGAGATTGTTTTCGGGACAGGACCTGCGGTTGTGACATATGCGGCAAGGCAGGCGATGTTTGACATTTGCAGAGAGCTTATCAAAACCACAATGTCAAAAAGTAATATTTTTAAAAGCACTTCACTTTTGTGCGATTTTTTAACGGCTGTCGGTAAAATCATCAATGACGAAAAGTCAAACCCCGAATATGGCAGGATATTTGCCGCAATTGATCATATTGAAAAGCACTACGCAGAGGAAGTTGACGTAAAGGCTCTTGCAGATATGTGTTATCTGAGTGAACCGCACTTTTTCCGACTTTTCAAGCGTGAAATCGGGGACACGCCGATAAGCTATCGTAATCGTTTGCGTATCGAAAAAGCAAAAATTCTTCTTTCGGACGGAGAATGCAGTATTTCGGAAATTTCCGCAATGCTTGGCTTTGAAAGTGTTTACTATTTTAGCCGTGTTTTTAAGAAAAGCGTTGGAGTTTCTCCGACAGTTTATCAGCAAAATGCGCTTTGACCTCTGTTTTTACACAATGTTTATTTTTGGGCGTTGAAAAAGGGACTTTGCGGCACTATAATAATATGTGAACTGAGAAACATTAAAAAAAGGAGAAGAAAGAATGATTTGCACAAGAACTTATCTTTATCCCGATAATGACAAGGTTTGGATAGACGAATATATCAGCGACAGAAAATGTCCCGATGGCGGAAGACCTGCCATGCTGATATTCCCCGGCGGCGCATATCAGCATCTTTCGAAGAGGGAAGCAGAGCCTGTGGCAAAGGAATATCTTGCACATGGATTTAATGTATTTGTTCTTTTTTACACGCTCACTCCCGATATTCTTGACGAAAAGGGATTTTTCAAGCCGTTGAAGGATGCGGCAAAGGCGATTGCATATGTAAGGAAGAATTGCGAAAGGCTATTTGTGAATCCCGAAAAAATAAGCGTTATAGGTTTTTCTGCAGGGGCACACCTCGCAGGACTTATCTCTACAAGATGGCATACACCTGAGCTTTCTGCTGTTGTCAACGAAAAAAATGACGACATCAAGCCTGATTCGGCAATACTTGCTTATGCACCTGTTTCGGCAGAGTATCATAAGGATTGGTTTTGCTTATTATCGGGTGTGGCAGAGCCTGACGCAGCAATGCTTGAGTATTTCTCAAATCATCTGCATGTAAGTGAAAAGACCTGCCCGATTTTCATGTGGCACACAGCAACAGACCAGATTGTTGCCGTTGAAAACTGTCTTGATATGGCAAAGGCTTTGCGTGCAAATAACATAGACTTTGAGCTTCACGTTTATCCTCACGGTGCACACGGGCTTTCGGTTTGTACCGACGAGGTTAACACCATGAACGAAGCAATTGAACACGCAAGAGCGTGGGTTGAAGCTTCGGCAAAATGGTTGAAATATATGAAACTTAGCTGATTTAGTAAAACTCCGGATGAGCCGAAAGGGCACGTCCGGAGTTTTGCTATATGGAGGAAAACGTTGGGGGCAAGTGTAAAACGGTCACAAAAGCGTTGCTCAACCAACTTTTTCGGCAATTTTATTTTTGAGTCGGAGCAGATCTGCGATAATGGCGATAAACTCGGAATTTGTGGGCTTTCCCCGAGAGGATTGCACAGTATAACCAAAGTAACGGTTGAGGGTTTCAACGTCGCCCCTGTCCCAGGCAACTTCAATAGCATGGCGGATTGCACGCTCAACTCTTGAGGGCGTTGTGCCATATTTTTTGGCAATACCGGGGTAAAGAATTTTGGTGACGGAATTTATTATTTCGCTGTCGGAAACGGCAAGGATTATTGCGGTGCGCAGGTATTGATAGCCTTTGATATGGGCAGGTACACCGATTTTGTGGATGATTTTTGTGACTTGAGTTTCAATATCTTCGTTTGCGTCACGGTACAAATCGTTTTTTCTCACCGCTGTATTTTTACTGCACACCCTTTCAATCCTTGAGGCGAGAACCTTGTTATCAACCGGTTTCATGATGCAGAAGGATGCACCTGCTTCAAGAGCCTCATCGAGCATTGTTGCGTTTCCTATGGCGGTTGCCACAATGAAAGCGGGCTTTGGTGTCATGTCGCTTGCCATAATCTCTGAAATGAGTTTTGAGCCGTCAAGCTTTGAGAGCCAGAGGTCAGTTATTACAACATCGGGTGAGCTTGCTTTGATTCTTTTAAAAGCTTCTTCGCCGTCTGCCGCTTCGCCAACGGCTTCAAATCCGCTTCTGCGAAGAAATTCGACAAGTCCTCGTCTGTATTCGTGATTGCTGTCAGCAATGAAAACTCTTATGGGAGAGGTCATTGTGGAAGTTGTGCTTTTGATTGTTGTCATGGTCATAGTCATGTTTTTTGCTCCTTCAAAAGATGTCATTGCCGCAGGGGATTTTTGTCATGCGGCTTGCTTGTTTTTGCTTTGATGTATTGATTTTATCACGGAACTTGCGCTTTTTCAAGGTGTTCGGACAAGAAAAGCTATTTTCGTAGGCATTGCCAAAAAAACGTTTTCCGATTTGTTTGCATCTCACAAAAACGTGCTGAATTTTGTCAGAAACAATTGTCGAGAATTGTTGGGCACTGAAGGTTTTCGGAAATTATTCCCGTAAAATCCCGATGATGATTTTGAGCTTTTTTCTCTGTTTTGGGAGGTCAAAAAGTGAGTTATTGACATTTTTACAAGAAAATATTAAAACGAGTTCATATTTTCTTGCATAAAGGCGAAAAATGTGGTGTTATTAAGTTTTTATGAGTTTTTTACTTACCGCAACTGTGCAAGGCAGCAGTATTCCTCGCATATGGCACGAAATGCAAGCTCTGTGTTTTCAGAGTTTTCTTCGCAAAAATCCATTACAACAGCCACTCCGATTTGAGGGGTGTCTAACGGATATACCCCGGCAAACCACAGGTGATTAAGTTCCGATTTACCCGAATAACGCCCTGTTTGCGCAGTTGCGGTTTTTCCTCCGGCTGTAAGATGAATGGGGGCGGCGGACGAGCCTGTTCCGTTTGATATGCAGCTACCCAAAAGTTCTTTCAGCTTGCTGACAACATGGGGGTCAAGGACCCGGGTTTGGTTGCTTTGTTTGCGAAAAGTGGTTGACACGCCGTCTGTGAACCCTTTTACAATATATGGTTCGTTTAAGATTCCTGTGGCGCAGGCAAGCATCATTTCCGCCGCTTCAATGGGCGAGAGCATCATTTGCCCTTGACCAATGACATTATTGGCAACCTCCGACGGAGGATAATGGCTTTTTTGCGGAAGTGTGCTGTGAAAGCTGCCAAGTCCGTAAAGCTTTCCCTGAGAACCGATGCCAAGTTTTTTTGCTGTTTCAAAAATTCTGTCCATGCCGATTTCTGTTCCAAGCATAATAAAATAGCAGTTGCACGACATTGCAAAGGCATCTTTCATGGTTAGTGTGCCGTGACCATCGGGCTTGTGACAGCGATGGCGCATATTTCCGAAAACAACACTTCCCTCGCAGGTGTATTCTTTTTCAAAAAAAGAAAGGTCTGTGCAAAGAGCCGCCGCCGCAACAACAGTTTTGAACACCGAGCCCGGCGCAAAACTTTCAAGTGCACGGTTCACAAACTCGCCTTTCTCAGAATCAAGATATTTTGAGATCTGGTTGGGGTCAAAAACCGGACGAGAGACCGTTGCAAGCACCTCTCCTTTCGCAGACAGCACCACGATTGCACCACTTGAAATATACGCATCTGCAATCTGTTCAACACATTGTTGAAGTGATTTGTCCAGCGTCGTTATGATGCCGCTTATGTTGCCAAAGTTTTCGTCTGATATTTGCGCAACTGTTCCATCAAGTATTTGACCGCCTGCGTTTGCACCATAACTTGCTGAAAGTCTGCCGTAAAAAGCTCCGCCTTTGCCGAGAAGCGGCTCGAAGGAACGCTGTAAGCCTGTCATACCCTTGCCGCCTGAAACATAGCCGGTAGCGTGAATTGCCTCGGTGAGATTTGTTTTATAACAGGAATATGTGCGCACACAAGTTCCCGAAAGTGGCGTGTCAACGGTGACTGTAAAGGGAAGCCCCTTTGCGAAAAGCTCACGCAGCTCACCGGCGGTTTTCTCAAGTGTGTGATTGGATAGTTTTCCGGCGGCTGTGTACTTATCGGTGCAAGGGGTTGGAGTTACAACGGCGATATAGTGAGGCTTTGTGTCGGAGCCAATCGGGATAAGCTCACGGGATAGAATGTAACCTCTTCTTTCGGCAAGTTCAAGGCGACGCGAATATTGTCCGCTTAATACGCTTGCCGCATCGTCACCTCCGCTTGCGAGTATATAAAGCCTTGCAGTTACAATGGCAAACAGAATGAGAAAAATGATGTATATTATGATAACTCTTTTTTCGTCTGATGGTATTTTTGCTACCTTTTCGCCGATGTCTTTATTTGATGACTTCATTGCTTTCCTCCGTGATGATTATTGCTTCTTTATGTTGAGTTTTTCCAAAAATTATAAATAGATTCAAAAATAAACGGTAAAGTATTCAAATTGTTGTGGTAGAATATAATGTGAAATTATTTTTCTTATATTAAAATGGAGAGCTTTCGGCAAATATTTTTCGGCGTATAAGCTCTTTTGTACACTGCTTTTGGTGCGAAAGGAACGGTCTTATAATATGTTTTCATTGTTGGATATGGCAAAATCATTTACACATGGTGTGATAAAACCCGACAGCATTGTTGCAGATTTCACCATGGGTAATGGTCACGATACCGAGTATCTTTGCTCGCTTGTGCCGCAGGGAAAGGTGTATGCCTTTGATATTCAGGCAGATGCTGTTGCCAATACAAGGGCACGTCTTGAAGAAAAAGGATATACAAACGTAACCCTCATTCATGACAGTCATGCCAACTGTAAGCAATACATAACCGAGCAGATTGATGCCGGAATGTTTAATCTTGGCTGGCTTCCCGGGGGAGATAAGTCTATTCACACATTGAGGGAAAGCACACTTCCGGCGGTGAATGGTGCAATTGAACTTTTGAAACCCGGCGGAATACTTGTTATCTCTGTTTATCCCGGACACAGCGAGGGTAGAGCAGAGGGGGAAATGTTACTTTCACATCTTGAGAGCCTTGACAAAAAGCTGTTCTGTGTGGTTCACTTCCACATTGTAAATTCGCCCGATGCTCCTTTTATTATTTCTGTTGAAAAATACGATAAATAATGATTGAGAAATGCTTATTACAGGCAAAGTGCCTGCGAAAAAACAGAGTACAGAAGCGTTTTGTTTGATTAAAAAAACGAAAAGAGGTTTGATTATGGCATTTGGATTTTTTGAAAAACTAAAAGCAGGCTTGCAGAAAACAAAGGAATCAATTTTCAAGCAGGTAAACGATATCTTCAAGCGTTTTGTTAAGGTTGACGAAGAAATGCTTGAGGAACTTGAAGAAATACTTATTGCTGCGGATGTCGGCATAGGACCTACGGAGGAGATTATTGAAAAGCTCGATGACAGAATCCGCGAGGAGAGAATAAGTGAGCCGGAACAGGCAAAACAGGCACTTATGGAAATACTCCGCGAAATGATTGGTGAGGGGGAACCCATAAAGCTCGGAGATGGTCTTTCGGTTGTGCTTGTAATCGGCGTAAACGGAGTAGGAAAAACAACTTCGGTTGCAAAGATTGCAAATTGCCTTAAAAATGACGGCAAAAAGGTTGTTCTTGCCGCCGCTGACACGTTCAGAGCAGCTGCAATTGACCAACTTGAAATCTGGGGCGAGCGTGCGGGTATTCCTGTTGTAAAGCACACCGAGGGAAGTGACCCTGCAGCTGTTGTTTATGACGCAATTGCTGCCGCAAAGGCACAGAATGCAGATGTTCTCATTGTTGACACCGCCGGCAGACTTCACAACAAAAAGAACCTTATGAACGAGCTTGCAAAAATCGGCAGAGTTATTGACAGAGAGCTTCCCGGATGCGCAAAGGAAACCCTTCTTGTGCTTGATGCCGTGACAGGACAGAACGCTGTCAGTCAGGCAAAGGAGTTTAAGAGTGCAACGGAAATCACAGGAATTGTACTCACAAAGCTTGACGGTACTGCAAAGGGTGGCATTGTTATTTCCATAAAGGAAGTGCTTGGAATCCCCGTTAAATATATTGGCGTGGGCGAAAAGCTTGACGATTTGCAGGCGTTTGACTCAACAGAGTTTGTTAATGCTTTGTTTGAGGAATAAGCTAAGATTGGATTTGACTTTTAAGCTTTTGAATGTGAAAGGAACAGTAAAATGAAAATTGTTGCCGCAACAAGAAATGCAAATAAGGTTAAAGAAATGAAAAAGATACTTGCAGATGCAGGTATCACGGATGTTATAACCCTTGATGAAGCGGGAGTTGAGGGGGACGTTGAAGAAACAGGAGTGACCTTCGCCGAAAACGCTCTCATAAAGGCAAGAGCCGCTTTTGAAGCAACGGGTCTTCCGTCGGTTGCAGACGATTCGGGACTTATGGTGGATGTTCTTGGCGGCGAGCCGGGTGTTTATTCTGCAAGATATGCGGCTCTTGATGACGAGAAGGCTCCTATGGGTAATTCCGACGATGATGCAAACACCGCAAAGCTTTTAAAAAAGCTTGAGGGCGTTCCCGAAAACGAGCGTACAGCAAGGTTTGTGTCGGCGATAGCATATGTTGACGGCAAAAACGAGGATATATGTGTGCTTGGAAAGGTTGAGGGAATTATCACGGGTGAAAAGAGAGGCAACGGCGGATTTGGTTATGACCCGGTGTTCTTCTATGCTCCTTTCGGAAAAACCTTCGGCGAGGCAAGTGCGGATGAGAAGAACAGCGTAAGCCACAGGGCAAACGGTCTTCATGCACTTTGCGATGCGCTCAAAAAAAGAAACGGAAATTGAAGCTGAATACACGGAGAACACTTGTTATTGACGGTTTCCGGTGCTGTTCAAGTATAACGAATAAAAGGAGGACAAAAAATGTCCGCAGAAAAACTTACTTCTGGCGAAAGAGCCTATCTCAGAGGGCTTGCCAACAGACTTGACGCCATTTTTCAGATTGGAAAAGGCGGAATCAATCACAATTTTATAAATCAGATAAACGAAGCTCTTGAAGCAAGGGAGCTTATTAAGATAACAATTCTTGAAAATTCCGAGGAGAATCCGAAAGAAGCGGCGGCGCATATTTGCGAGGAAACAGGTGCGCAGTCTGTTCAGATTATCGGCAGAAAAATTGTGCTTTATAAGCAGGCAAGCAAAGCGGAAAACCGAAAGCTTGAGCTTAAAACCAAATGAACGAAAAATTGAGAATTGGAATGTTCGGCGGAACATTTGACCCGATTCACAAGGGACATATAAGAGCCGCACTTGAGTTTTACAAAGCCGCAGACCTTTCAAAAATGTATGTTATTCCAACAGGGATTCCACCACATAAAAAGCGACTTGTAACAGACAGCTGTCATCGCCTTGAAATGGCAAGACTTGCTTTTGAAGATTGTGACAAACGTGTATATAATATCGAAATATCCGATATTGAAACTTCAAAAGAGGGGAAAAGTTACACTTTTTTGACAGTGAGTGAGCTTGCAAAGCGGAACAAATGCGACAGAATTTACGTCTATACAGGTACGGATATGTTTTGTTGCCTTGAAAAATGGTTCAATGCGCAAGAGCTTTTTAGATTGTGTGTTTTTTGTGTTTGCCCAAGGGACAGGGGCGAAATGAGTGTAATTCTGGAATGTGACCAAAGATATAAAAAACTGTACGATGCAAAAAGTGTTGTCATGAATGTTCCTCCGCTTGAAATGTCGTCAACAGAGATTCGCGAGCTTGTTGGAGAACAAAGCGGACAATGTGACGGCGAAGCTGATACGAACAAAATTTTCAATATGTTGACAAAAAGTTACTTGACCGAAAAAGTTGCAAAGTATATAATCGACAATGAGCTGTATTTTCGGTCAACACAGGAAATGTGAAAATATGGAAATTTTTCAGAAGAAGTTTGAAGAGGTTAAATCACAGATCACGGACGGAATGCTTGAAAATGTTGTCGCCAATGCTCTTGTGGGTATAAGCGGCAAAAGAGCAGAACACGTTCTTGCAGTGCGTGATGAGGCGGTTTTTATGGCAAGGCTTCTCTTCCCGCTTTTTGGGGTGAGTGCCGAGTGTGAGCGTGATGTTGAGTGCATGGCGTTGCTTCATGATGTCACAAAGGAAAAAGACCTTGACGAGCAGACTCGGCTTTGCGAGGAAAACGGATTTGTCCTCACAAATGATGACCTTGCAAATCCTCAGGTTATTCATTCCGTAAGCGGTGCGGCGGCGGCAAAGAAATTTTTTGGTATGCCGGAACGTATAACCGACGCAATTTTAAAGCACACTACGGGAAGCGGACAAATGTCGCTGTTTGACAAAATTATGTTTCTTGCGGATTTCACGGAGCCGACGAGAAAATATGCGTCATGCCAAAAGGTGAGAGAGGTATTTCACCGTGGTATATATGAAATAAAAACAAGGGAAGATGCCGAGGTGCTTATTGACAAATGTGTGTGCATGGCGGCACTTGAAACGGTTTCTCATCTTGCAAAGGACGGAAAGCGGATTCACCCTGTGACAGTACATACTGTTGAAAGTATTTGCGCACAACACGTCAATGGAAAGCAAAGCGACGTGTTCAGTCAGATTTATTCGGAACTTAAGGATGCCGTCGGAGAATGAAGCTTGTCAGGACGGTTTAAACATAAATGAAAGGAATGAATGTTGCGGTTATGGGAACCCAGAAAAAAAGAAATAAGACCAAGAGCATTGCAATTTGCACTGTTATATTGATTCTTGCGTTGTCGCTATGTGTGACGGGATATTTTGTGTTCTTCCATGATATGGTTGTGGACAGCTTTACCCCGGAGCAGATGAGCATTGGAGGTCTTGTGTCCGATGGCGATTCCGCAGGCAAGCGTGAAACAAGCAGCGGCATTGAAATTGAAACGCAGATTGACCTTGCAAATGTTATTAAGACAATTGACGTGAATGACCCTGATGCAAGAAAGACAGGATTTTATAATTTTCTTGTGGTCGGCAGAGATAACGCAGGTCTTAACACGGACGTGATTATGGTTGCCTCCCTTGATATGGAGAACAACAAGGCGGCTATTGTTCAGATTCCCCGTGACACATATGTTGAAGCAAGTCCTCTTACGGGCAACAAGAAAATCAACGCAATTTTCTCAACGGGTTATTCCGATATCCGAAGAAAGAACGGAAGCGTTGAAGAATGTATTGAGGGCGGTATGACAGCTCTTTCGGATGCGTTGCTCAGCTCTTTTGGTATAGTTATCGACAGATATGTTCACATCAATATAAACGGTTTCCGTGAGATTGTTGATGCCATTGGTGGCGTTGAGGTGACGGTTCAGAAGGATATGCTTTACAACGACCCCGAACAAAACCTGTATATCAACATTCCTGCCGGCACTCATGTTCTTGACGGCAAGACGGCTGAGGGCTTTGTAAGATTCCGTTCAGGATATATGGATGCAGACCTTGGTAGAATGGAAGCACAGAAAATTTTCATGACTGCTCTTATGGACAAGCTTTTAAGCGGCTCAACGGTTGCAAAAATCCCCGAGCTTGTTGGAGTTGTTTCAAAGAATGTTGTGACAAACGTTTCTGTTGGTGATATGACAGCATTTGCGACAGCGGCATTGAAGCTTGAAATGGGCAATATTATTATGCTTTCCATGGAGGGAATGCCGGTTAACTATAACAACGTTTCCTATGTTTCAATGTATCCCAAGGCAAATCTTCAGATTGTAAACCAACATTTCAACGTGTTCAAAAGCGACATAACCATTGAGGACGTTAAGATAAGAATACTTGTCAACGAGCCGGACGGTTATACCATCGAGCAGACCACAGCAGATGATATTTCAAACGAACCTCCGCAGCTGAATTTTGTCGGTGGCGGTTGGGGAAATGCTCAGCAGAAGGCACCTGAAAAAGAGGAGAATGTCCCAGTGGACAAAGTTGTAACACCCGAGGAAAACATTTCAAACAAAGCTGCTCCTGCGGAGAATGATGAAAAAGCAGATGATGGACAGCAAGAAGCAGCTGAACCTGTTCAGGATGCGGAAACCGAAGCTGTTCAGCCTGATGAGCAACCTCAATCAGAGGCACAGCCAACAGAGGAATAAACCGTGAAAACTTCACGGAGAATCAAAGGAGAAAATAAATGTCAGATACAGTAAGACTTCCCGATGAGGCAAAGGAAATCAAGGCATCCGAACAGCTTGCGCTGAAAATTGCGAAAATCCTTGATTCCAAAAAAGCAAGGGAAATTAAAATATTAAACATCAACGAAAAAACAATTATCGCCGATTATTTCGTTATTGCAATGGGTACTTCCACAACACAGGTTAATGCCCTTGCAGGAGAAATTGAATTCAAGCTAAAAACCGAGGACGGCATTGAGCCGGCAAGAACCGAGGGCGAGGGAAGCGGAACATGGGTGCTGCTTGATTACAACAGCGTTATAGTTCACGTTTTTGGCAGAGAGGCGAAAGATTTTTACAAGCTTGATAAGCTTTGGGCGGATTGCGAAGAAGTTCCTTTTGAAGCACTTCCCGACGAAGCATAATTTAATAAATTGCAATTATTTTTGAAAGGTCAGATATAAATGAATTACGATTACAGAACCGACTTCGGTGCTATCGAAAAGAAATGGCAAAAAAAGTGGAGTGAGGAGAAAGCGTTCCACGCAAAAGACGATTACACACTCCCAAAGTTTTATGCTCTTGTTGAATTCCCATATCCTTCTGCGGCGGGTCTTCATGTTGGACATCCCCGTTCTTACACTGCTCTTGACATTGTTTCAAGAAAAAAGAGAATGCAGGGATATAACGTCCTTTACCCTATGGGATGGGATGCGTTCGGTCTTCCTACCGAGAATTTCGCAATCAAGAACAAGATTCATCCTGCAATTGTAACGGAAAACAACGTAAACCGTTTCAGAAGCCAGCTTCAGGCTCTCGGTCTTTCTTTTGACTGGGACAGAGAGGTTAATACAACTTCTCCGGGCTATTATAAGTGGACACAGTGGATTTTCCTTCAGCTCTTCAAAAAAGGTCTTGCATATAAGAAGAAGATGGCGGTAAACTGGTGTACCTCATGTAAGTGTGTGCTTGCAAATGAGGAGGTTGTAAACGGCGTTTGCGAAAGATGTAAGAGCGAGGTTATCCGCCGTGAAAAGAGTCAGTGGATGCTCAAAATTACAGAGTATGCAGAAAGACTTATCAATGATCTTGACGGCATTGATTTTATCGACAGAGTAAAGGTTCAGCAGAAAAACTGGATCGGTCGTTCCACAGGTGCAGAGGTTGAATTTGCAACAACTGCAGGGGAAACTCTCAAGGTATATACCACACGTTGCGACACACTTTTCGGAGCAACTTACATGGTAATTGCTCCCGAGCACCCAATTATCGAAGCTTGGGCAGATAAGATTTCCAACATGGATGCCGTTAAGGCATATCGTGAAGAAGCCTCCAAAAAGAGCGACTTTGAAAGAACCGAGCTTGCCGATAAGAAGGAAAAGACAGGTGTTCGCCTTGAGGGCGTTAATGCCATTAACCCTGTTAACGGCAAGGAAATCCCCATTTTTATTTCCGACTATGTACTTATCACATACGGCACAGGTGCAATTATGGCGGTTCCCGCACATGACACCCGTGACTGGGATTTTGCAAAGAAGTTTGGTCTTCCCATTATCGAAGTTGTTGCAGGCGGCGAAGTTCCCGTTGAAGAAGCAGCGTTTACCGACGTTGAAACGGGCAAGCTTATAAATTCCGGATTCCTTGATGGACTTGAGGTTGAGGACGCAAAGGCAAAAATGATTGAGTATCTCACCGAAAAGGGCATCGGCACTGCAAAGGTGAACTATAAGCTCCGTGACTGGGTGTTCTCCCGTCAGAGATATTGGGGTGAACCCATTCCTCTTGTGAACTGCGAAAAGTGTGGCTGGGTTGCTGTTCCCGAAGAATCGCTTCCGTTGACACTTCCCGATGTTGAGTCATATGAGCCGAGTGATGACGGCGAAAGTCCTTTGTCACTTCTTACGGATTGGGTTAACACAACCTGTCCTTGCTGCGGTGGCCCTGCAAAACGTGAAACTGACACCATGCCTCAGTGGGCAGGCTCGTCATGGTATTTCCTCAGATATTGCGATGCGCAGAACCCTGATGCACTCGCTTCCAAAGAAGCTCTCAATTATTGGATGCCTGTTGACTGGTATAACGGCGGTATGGAGCATACAACACTCCACCTGCTTTATTCGAGATTCTGGGCAAAATTCCTCTATGACATCGGTGTTCTTGAATGTCCTGAGCCTTATCTCAAGAGAACCTCTCACGGCATGATTCTCGGCGAGGACGGAGAAAAGATGTCAAAGTCCAGAGGTAATGTTGTAAATCCCGATGAGATTGTCAACAGCTATGGTGCTGATACTCTCAGACTTTATGAGATGTTTATGGGTGACTTTGAAAAGACAGCTCCCTGGTCATCGAACAGCATCAGAGGTTGCCGCAAGTTTATTGACAGATATGTTGCAATGTGTGATCTTGCAAAGGGACACGGAGTAACAGAAAAGCTCGAAGCATCTTTCCACAAGACAATAAAGAAAGTTACCGAGGACATAGATAAGCTCAAGTTTAACACTGCAATTGCATCTCTCATGGCTCTTATGAATGAAATCAACGATTGCGGAACTCTTACGCTTGATGAGCTTGAAATATATACCGTTCTTCTCAATCCCTTTGCACCTCACATCACCGAGGAAGTTTACAGCTCTGTTTGCGGAAAGAAAGAGCTTTGCTCACTTGCAAAGTGGCCCGAATATGACCAGAGCAAGACGGTTGATTCAGCGGCAGAATATGCGGTTCAGATTTGCGGAAAGTTCAAGGGAACAATCACGCTTCCCATGGATACCGACAAAGATACGGCAATTGCTACAGTTAAGGCTGACGAAAGATTTGCAAAGCTTGTTGAAGGCAAAACGACTGTCAAGGAAATCTTTGTTCCTAACAAGCTTATCAATCTTGTTGTGAGATAAATGCTTCACGAAAAAACTATATTTTTTCGTGAAAGCACCGGAAAAGTCGGATAAATTATAAAAAAATCATTAAATTTCAGAATATTTTCGCATTTCCTCTTGACAGATTATACTTTTTGATGTATAATACCAAGAGTGTAGAAAATATCTCTTTGCCTACCGCGGAGGGAGGGAAAATAATGGCAGAAATCAAGATTAAGGACAATGAAAGCCTTGACAGCGCACTTCGCAGATTTAAGAGACAGTGTGCAAGAAGCGGAGTACTCACAGAGCTTCGCAAGAGAGAACACTACGAAAAGCCCAGCGTAAAGCGTAAGAAGAAGTCCGAGGCAGCTCGCAAGAGAAAGTTCAAGTAAGAACTTGTCCGGAAAAGTCTTACTGTTGGGTCACATATGTGACACTCTTAAGATTAAAACAAAGAAAGCGACTATCGTTATGATGGTCGCTTTTTTTCTGTATTGTGTCTTTAAAAATATATTGTGTGAAATGACAAATAAAAACGCAAAGACTTCACACACGTTCACTAAGCTTTGATGCTTTTCCCGGAGTGACGCCTGTTTCAGCTTTATATTGCCGTATAAAGTGGAATACATTGCTGTATCCGACGAGGGCTGCAACTTCGCTGACTGAATATTTTCCCGTTGAAAGATAAAACCTTGCCCGTTCGATTCTCGCACCGATAAGGTCTTTGGTGGGAGAAATCCCGAAAATATCTTTATAAAGAGCGTAAAAACGCGATTCGGAAATTGCCGACGAGTATGCCATCTGAGCAACATTCCATTGACGCTCCGGATGGGAAAACATTTCGGTGCGGAAGTCTCTGATGCGACGGATTGTGTCACTGTTTTCGTTAATATCCCGTTCACCGTCAAGAAGTGAACGGGAAACACGGTAAAGCATGGTTCGAAGAAGGCTATCGCTTATCTCCCGGCTATATCTCTTGGCAGCCTGAAACTCGGTTTCGAGGGCGTAAACAGTTTCGGTGACGCTTGTAGGATTAAGCGGATAATAGATTTTGTCAAATTCAAGCCCACACTCTTGCATAAGGGCGCAAAGCTCGCCGTCGATGTGTATCCAATCGTGAACAAGGTCGCTTTCGGCAAAAAAATACTGAGGTGTTGGCTTGTCGTAAATTATCATGGCATACGGCTTTGTACGGATGGTTTTCCCGTCGAGAACAATGCCTACTGAGGTGTGGAACATCAGAAACACATATTCGTCGCACCCGAGGGGGCGCTTCATGTAGAACCCTTTGCTTTCGGGATATGAGTGTCTTGTTTTTATTATTTTGAGCATATCTGTCCCTCATTGATGTTTATTATATCAGAATTATATCAGAAAACAGCAAGTGTGTCAAGAGCTAATATGCCATATATGCGACTTTTTTATCAAAATATACGATTTTTAACAGTAGAATATATCAATTAAAAAATAGTATTTGGCATTTACTCCAAGGGAATATTGTGATACAATGAACTTGTATAATAATTTTGCTTATGGGAGGAGTATAAATGTTTTTCAGATCAGAGCATCCCAATCCGCAATTTGTGAGAGATAATTGGGTGAATCTTAACGGAGAATGGGATTTTGCTTTTGATTTTTCCGCAAGCGGCAAGGAAAGGGGAATGGTGCAAGGCGGAGTTTACGATAAAAAGATAAAAGTCCCATTTTGCCCTGAAAGCGAACTTTCGGGGATCGGATTTACGGACTTTCTTAACGCTGTCTGGTACAGACGCAGCTTTGTAATAACCGAAAAACAGCTTGATGGCAGAGTTTTTATTCACTTTGGTGCAGTTGACTATTTGAGCGAGGTTTACATAAACGGCATTCTCGCCGGAACGCACAAGGGTGGTTTCACTCCCTTTGCTTTTGATATAACGAAGCTTGTTGTGGCAGGAAGCAATACCGTTGTGGTTTTTGCAAGGGACAACAACGGCAGGGACGGAAAGAGTCAGGGCAGGGGGAAGCAGAGTGACAGATATAAGTCCTTTGGTTGTCTTTATACAAGGACAACAGGTATCTGGCAGACAGTGTATCTTGAATTTACGCCGGAAGATTATATTGACTCTTTTCGTGTTTATCCCGATATTGACAATCAGTCACTTCTTGTAAAGGGTTTGGTAAAAGGCGAAGGCTTGGTTACTATTGAAGCTTTTTACGATGGAAAATCGGTTGGAAGAACGGAGAAAAAGTGCCATGACAGCTTTAATGCAGAGCTTGCACTTTCAGAACTTCACCTTTGGGAACTCGGTTGCGGAAGGCTTTATGACCTTGTTATCACTTTCGGACAAGATGTTGTCAAAAGCTATTTCGGCATGAGAAGTGTAAGCCTCGGCAAGTGGGAATTTCTCCTTAACGGAAAGAGTGTATTCCAAAGGCTTGTGCTTGATCAGGGATACTACCCCGATGGAATTTATACAGCAAAGAATGACGAAACTTTTTGCCGTGATATAATCCTTTCAATGGAGGCGGGTTTTAACGGCGCAAGAATGCATGAAAAGGTTTTCGAGCCCCGCTTTATTTATCATTGCGACAGACTTGGATATATGGTGTGGGGAGAGTATCCGAACTGGGGACTTAATGACAAGAGCCTTGAGAGCTTTGCATCAATTCTGCCGGAATGGATGGAGGAGTTGGAGCGCGACTTTAATCATCCGTCGATTGTGGGGTGGTGTCCTTACAACGAAACTAATGGTGGAAATGCGGGGCAGGAGGCTAGAAACCTTGCTTATATTTATGATATTACAAAAGCATTTGACGAAACACGCCCCTGCATTGATACAAGCGGATATGTCCATGTAAAGACAGATATTTATGACATACACGATTACTGTCAGGACCCGGAGGAGTTTAAGGAACACTACGCTTCTTTAATAACCGACGGAGTGTACACCGAGCGCAGAAGTAAGGCACAGAGTTGGCAGGGACAGCCGATTTTCATAAGTGAATACGGCGGAACAGGTCTTTCGGCAAATCTTGGTCAGCACGGCGAAGATCCATGGAGTTACGGCGTTGCCACAAAGACTGCAGAGGAGTTTTACGAGAGATACCGTGGTCTTACCCATGCGCTTCTTGACAATCCATTTATTTGTGGCTTTTGTTACACCCAGCTTTATGACATCGAGCAGGAGCAGAACGGCCTTTACACATACGACCGTAAGCCCAAAATTGACATTGGCGTAATCAGAGAAATAAATACAAAGAAAGCCGCCATTGAGGATTGACCTCATTGTGCGACATGAAAGGGAGTAATAATATGGAAAACAAGGTTTACATTACCGACGAAAGTGCAAATTTTACAACAATCCGTGACCCCATGGTTATGCTTGTGGGCGATACATATTATGTCACGGGAACTCAGCCACCCTATTGGAAAGGCGTAAATGACGGTGTAAGACTTTTGTCCTCAAAGGACCTTAAAACCTTCACCGACCATGGACTTATCCTTAAAAGAGAGGATATGCCCGAGGATATGTGGTGCCGTGACAGATTCTGGGCACCGGAGCTTTTTGATGGTAAAAACGGCTGGTTTTACCTTACCTTCAACTGCCGCAATGAGGATGAAAGGTATGCCTACGGTCATGCCGTAGGTGTGGCAAGGGCAAGAAAACCCGAAGGTCCTTATGAAATAGTTAATGTTAAAAAGGCACTTCACCACGGAAACGATGCAACCATTTTCCTTGATGATGACGGAACGGCTTATATTGGTTTTACCTGCACAGATAAGCTGGTGCTTTACCGCTTTGACCTTGATACCTGCGATATTTCCGATGAACAGGTTGTTTGCCATAAGGGAAATGAGGGAGAATGGGACTCTATCGGCGTTGAGGGACAGTGCATAGTGAAACGTCATGGGATATATTTTCAATGGTATTCAAGCTGGACAAACGGCTATGCCGCAGGTGTCCTCACCTCCGACAGCATTCATGGTCCGTGGAAAAAGGCGGCGGACATAAACCCCATTATTTCCGAAAACGAGCTGTGGCACAGAGCAGGTCACAACCATAGCTTCAAAGGTCTTGACGGAAAGGATTACGTTACATTCCATTGCTTTATAAAAGGCGAAAATGAGGAAGAAATCGAAAGATTTGTAATCCGTCCCGTGGAATACCATGCAGATGGCACTGTGACTGTGGGGTAAGTGGAAAACGAATAAAAAGAGTGACACCCTTTTGCATATACAAAGGGGTGTCATGCTTTTCACGTTCAGATAACTGTTCTTCAGAATTGTTTGCATTTTGTTTGTTGCTTTTTTCGGGAGAATTAAGTATACTACTGTCAGACGAAGAATTATCGTTGATACCCCTCCGGTACTGTACTTGAGGCGTGTCTTGCGATACTTCTTCGTCATTTTTTATGCGGCAATGCTTTCACGGCGTGACAGACGTATTTCTGGTCTGTGTCGGGGTACAACCAAAGTGATTCTTATAGCACCGCAGGAAATTCCGTGTACAATTAAAGCCAACCATGAGAGCGATGCTTTCAACTGTGATTTTCCGCGAGGAGAGTAGAAGCTTTTTTGCCTTTTCAAGGCGTAAAAGCGTGATGTATTCTGTAATGCTCTTTTGCATGACAGAGCGAAATTCAAGGGAAAGCTTTTGCTGATTGCAATGCATGAAACGTGCAATTTCACGGACACTGAGATTGCTGTACGATATGTTTTCCATAATGTAGTTCACGGTGTTTGTTATTATGTCAAGGGAGTGCGGACGCTTTGCAATGGTGCAACGTGGCACAATCATATTTACTATGAGGTTTGCCATGTGGCTTTTTTCGATGTCACCGAATTCCTCACCAAGACTGCTCATGGAAATCATAATCTCAAACAGATTTCCGATTATATTTTGGGGAACATCACAAATCTTGAGGTTTTCAAAGGTGTTTTCACAAAGAGTGGAGATGTGCTTTTCGAGTTTGTCCGTGGGAACTGTCATAACAATATATCTACCGTCTTCAAGTGAACGTAAGGTGTGCGGTGTGCAGGCACTTATTGTTGCAATTTCACCCTTGCAGACTATCTGCGACTTGTTTCCGGACTCTATTTTGAGAAGCCCATCCGATACATATATAAACTCCGAGGCATTGTGCAGATGGCTGGAAGCTCCGATTGCTTTCTGTATCCATACGTTTATTTCATATAATACTTCTTTGTTGTTCTGATAAAACACTGACCATTGTCCCCCCTGCTTTGAAAACTTAGTATTATTAAAAAATGTCACTAAAAATAATATTATTACCATTTAAAATATACAACTATTGTGGTAAAATATCAATATACAAATGAGAATATTGTGTAAATAGTATATTTATGCGTATTGTGCATTTGAAAAATATCACTTATTGAAGGGAAGATAAGTATGAAGAAAACACATCTGAAAAAACGTATCGCAGCATTTGCACTGAGCCTTGTGCTGTGCGTGATGTGCTTAGCACTGTATGTTTCGGGTGAGGAAACTGTCACAGCCGGAAATGCTGACAGCGGAGTTATCACTCTGGATTACTACAAATATCATAGTGGCATTGTAGGCGGCGGAAATTCCGGCGTTTTGTCAAATTATGATTTTGACTTGCGTACTGTGCTCAAGGTTACATCAAACAACAAGAGCAGTTCAAGCAACGTCAAAATAGATGGCTGGAACTACGCCTCTGCGGGCATTGATTTGAGATACTACGGCTGGATTGCGGTTGAATACTACTATGAATGTGCATCTCCTCTTGTTTGCCCCATGAATCTCGGCATTATGCAGGGAGGTGTGCTTACGGGAAGCTACTATAAGCAGTCAGTAAATGACCTTGTGGCAAACGAGTGGTCATATGCGGTTTTTGACGTGAGAAGTGTAAAGGACAAGATTTCCGACACAGCCACAAGCTTCAATATGAAACAGCTTCACCTTGAGCCCTTTGGAAATAAATACGCTCTTTCCGAAAGACCCGACGGTGAGGTTATGTACATAGGCAAAATCATATTCTCAAAGGAAAAGCCTGCTTTCGACCGTCACGAGCCTTATATGAACGGCTACACCGACGGCACTTTCCGTCCGTCAGGTACTATGACAAGGGCAGAGGCTTGTACCATTGTGGCAAGGATACTTGAAGGCGGCGAGGTTTCGGATGAGGTAGAGATAAGTCACGCATTTTCCGATGTTACTGCCGACAAGTGGTACAACAAGTATATTGGCTATTGTGCTTCAAAGGGACTTCTTAAATCCTATACAGAAGCAGAATTTCTGCCGGAAAAAGCAATAACAAGAGCTGAGTTCGCCGAGCTTGTATACAATACAGGGCTTGCTGCCGGGGGAAAAGGGGAGAATAAAGCTACGTTTTCGGATGTGCCCGAAAACCACACAAAATACGATGCAATTATGGCGGCGGCAAGCGCGGGACTTATCGGCGGTTATTCAGACGGAACTTTTGCTCCCGATAAAACCGTTTCAAGAGCCGAGGCGGTAACAATCATCAACCGTGCGAGGGGTACGTCAAAAAAAGCGGAGGATATTCCCAAAACAATAAGCATCCTTTTTATGGACGTTGACAGAGGTCACTGGGCTTTCGGGGATATAGCGGAGTCAACGGTGCTTCATACCGTGTGGGAAGGTGCATGGATGAATGTGCTTGAAGACCCGGTCGAAAAGCTTATGGAAAAGGTCGATGCAAATGATGTGCTCGGCTACGACAAGGCTTACCAAAAGATAGAGGAGCTTGATGCGCTTGAAAAGAGTCGCATTGAGGAAATAAGAGGAACAAAGTCCGTCGAGGTTTTCAATGCTCAGAAGTATTATGTTGCCGCTGACGGTGATGATGACAACAGCGGTACAAGTCCCGAAGAGCCGCTGAAAACTGTTGACAAAGCCACCTCACTTGCAAAGGAGGGGGATGCGGTACTCTTTAAAAGGGGCGATGTGTTCCGTCAGAGATTTACCGCAAGAACGGGCATAACATATTCCGCTTATGGTGACGCAAACGCTCCCAAGCCTGTGATAAACGGCTCGCCGGAGGACGGTGCGGACGCTGAAAAATGGTCACTTGTCTACATGGACAACCAGACAGGTGCAAAAATATGGAAGTATTCCAACACACAAATCAAGGATATCGGGTGCATAATCTTCAATGGCGGAGAGGGTTATGCGGTGCGTGAAGTGCCTGCATCAAAGAAGTCGCAGTTTATTGTAAGCGGCAGCGATTCCAAACAGTTTGTGTATACAGAGGAGCTTGACAAAAACCTTGAGTTTTTCCACGGTGCAAACTCCATTGTGGCGGGCAATACAATATCGCCATCCTCTGTCGGACCGGTATATCTGAGATGTGACAACGGAAATCCCGGCAAGGTGTTTGAGTCAATTGAGTTTGCATCAAACGATCATATCATCACGCTCAGAGGCTCGGATATTACTATTGACAACCTTTGTATTGTGTACGGCGGTGCACACGGCATTGCCGGAAATACCATCAGCAACCTTAAAATAAGTAATTGCGAAATCGGCTGGATAGGAGGTTCGGTACAGGATTACGGCAGAGCAAAGGGCGTGGCGATACGCTATGGCAACGGCATTGAAATATATGGCGGATGTGACGGATATACCGTTGACAATTGCTACATTTATCAGTGCTACGATGCAGGTGTTACACACCAGTTCTCAGGCGGCAAGGGTGAGGTCAGAATGGACGACATTTCTTACACCAACAACGTTATAACCGACTGTGTTTACTCGATCGAGTATTTTCTCGATGCAGGAAATGAGACAGACGGACTTCGTGCCGGTGAGAACCATCTTATAGACTCAAACCTCCTTCGTCGTGCAGGCTTTGGCTTTGGCTCGACACGTCCGGATAAAAACGTGCAGCGTCATATCAGAGCGGGAAGTGCAAATAACTTTGAAAACGTAAGAATTACAAATAATGTATTTGACAGAAGTGTTTATGAGCTTTTTGCAGTAACGACCAACAGCACCGAGTACGGTGCACCTGTTATGGACGGAAACACCTATATACAGGGCTACAGGAACAAGCTGTTCAAATACGGTGTCGGAGCAGGATATGATGCATATTCCGGACTTTCATCCGAGGCAAGTATAAAGGAGCTTGTATGCGACAAAAACGCAAAGGTTTACATTGTACCGCATATTTCCGACTATGCCTTTGATTACAATACGAGTGTCATCGACAACGCTGAGTACCCCCTTGTCGAGGATGATATGTCCCTCTTTGAGGAAAGACCTCCCGAGATACTTGAGCCCTACTTTGTAAAGCTTGCGAAGCACTCCAACCTTTATTCCAAAGTGGGAGATGCCTGTGCAACAACGAAATTGGTTGACCCCATCGATGGCTTTTCGTACGTTTCCATAAAGCCGCGTAATATTGACAAGAGCATGGTGCTTGATTGCTATGGTCTTAAGCCTGCAATTCCTCTTTCCGACGGAGCGGTATTCTTCAAGATTCTCTATCGCACAAACCACAGTAACACTGTTCATCTCAACGTTTATAATATTACTGACAGCGAAGGAAAGGGTGTGCCCGGCGGTCATATGTACCTTTACTCACGAGAAAAGACTGTCGCAAGCGGAAGCTGGGAGGAAATAATCATTCCTGCAACAAGCGTAAACTCCGCTTATGCAAATGCTACGCAAATACAGATTTTCTTCTTTGAAAACGTAGGCAAAGGCTCGGATTTCTATGCAAACGGAGAGCTTCTGGAGGATGCATATTTTGACATCGCCGCATGGGGAGTGTTTGCAAACTACGAATCCGCACAGGCGATAACCCTCAAATCTTATGCAGGAGCAACGGAATAAGTGCTTTTTAAGCTTTTAACAAAAGAATAACGGAAGTGCGGCAGCGTGCCGGAATATTGAAGTAGTCCGGATGGCAAATGCATTGGAATAAGGATATAACAGAAACGACGGGGTAATCAGATTACTCCGTCATTCTTTATTATGCTACACATATCCTCCGGCATGGGAGCTTTTATACAAAGATTTTGTCTTGATATGGGGTGCAAAAATTCAACGCTTTCGCAATGAAGCATGGTGCGTGTGCCTGCAATTTCAGTTCCGTAAAGATAGTCTCCCACAAGCGGACAGCCAATGTACGCCATGTGGACACGAATCTGATGGGTTCGTCCTGTTAAGGGCATTGCTTTCACAAGACATCTCCCTTCACTCTGTTCAAGTACTTCGTAGTTTGTCACAGACCTTTGACCGTCTTCCCTGACACAACGCTTGAGCACACTTCCGAAAAGTCGCCCGATTGGTGCATCAATTGTTCCTCTTTTTTCTTTTGGGACTGCGGTGCAAAGTGCAAGATAGGTTTTTCTGATTAGCCCCTCGTCTGCATTGTCGGCAAGAGCAGAGCATAGCTTGTGACACACAACGGCGTTCTTCGCAATAAGAACTACACCCGTTGTGTCAATATCAAGGCGGGTTATAGGACGAAACACAAAGTTTCCGCCGTATTTGTACATGACCGCATTTGCGAGGGTGTCTGTGCGGTGACCGTGGCTCGGATGCGTCGGCATACCGAAAGGCTTGTTGACGGCAAGAAGATGCTCGTCCTCGTAAAGCACCTTGGTGGGAAGGTCTACGGGAACAATACTTTCAGACGTGCTCTGAGGAAATACAAGAGTAAGATGTTGATGCGCAGAAACGTTTTCACGTACCGTCACTTCTTTTCCGTCAAGCAGAATTTTACCATTGTACTTAAGTCCCTTTACCGCATTTGTCGAAAGGGCAAAATGACCGTACAGTATGTCCTTTATGCTTTTTCTGTCAAGCTCATGCGGAATGACAAGCTCGCTTGTAAATGGGGATGACATATTTTGCTCCTTTCGCATTTAGTGGTTATGGTTTTATTATACTGTCGTCAAAGGCAAAATGCAACATTATCGGGAGAACAATTTGTTACCTTTTTTATTGTGTGAAAATATGACATGAGAAAGATTGTGCGATTGTGTGGGAACGATGTGACACTGTGCCAATACATGCAAAAAACGGCAAAATGCACAATTTCTACAAAAAAATTGCAAAAAAAGCTAAAAATACATGATTTTTCCATATGGACAAATGTGGAATAAAGTAGTATAATAATTGTCGGCAAAAAATATTTGCCGACACTATTTTTATACGGAGTGGCTTAAATATGTTAAAGAACTTTGTGGCTATGTTCAGGCGTGAGTTTTCCGGCTACAATGGCGGGAAATTTATAAAAGATCTGCTTGCAGGACTCACAGTTGCGGCGGTGGCTCTTCCTCTTGCACTTGCTTTTGGCGTTGCAAGCGGAGCAGATGCGGCGGCAGGACTTGTTACAGCAATTGTGGCAGGCGTTGTAATAAGCGCATTTTCAGGAGCTTCATTCCAGATTTCCGGTCCCACAGGCGCTATGGCGGCAATACTCGGAGCGATTGTTGCACAGTATTTGCTTCAAGGCGTGTTTACGGTTTGCTTTATGGCGGGTGTTATTCTGCTTATTTGCGGAATCTTTCGTGTGGGAAAGCTTGTTTCCTTTATCCCTGCTCCTGTTATCACAGGCTTTACTTCTGGTATTGCGGTGATAATTGCCCTGGGGCAGATCGACAACTTTTTCGGTACTCATTCCGAGGGCGAAAGTGCAATTGACAAGCTTATTTCTTACGGCGAATTTGGATTTACGCCCGACATCTTCACGGTCCTCATAGGACTTCTTGTTGTTGTGGTTATGCTTGTATATCCCAAAAAGTGGAACGCAAAAGTGCCTTCATCTCTTGTGGGTATTATTATTGCGACAATCGTTTGCGTAATCGTAGGTGCGGATAAGTTCGCAACAATCGGCGAAATCCCCAAGACCCTTTTCCTTGAACAGCGTTTTTCACTTGCACAGCTTGACCCAAAAACAATGGTTGCACTCATTTCCCCTGCATTCAGCGTTGCGGCACTTGGCATGATTGAGAGCCTTCTTTGCGGAGCATCTGCATCCCGTATGAAGGAGGAGCCTTTTGACGCAAACATAGAGCTTCTTGCACAGGGCGCAGGAAATATACTTATTCCTTTCTTTGGCGGCGTGCCTGCGACAGCGGCGATTGCGAGAACAAGCGTTGCCATAAAGAGTGGTGCACAGACAAGGCTTACGGGTATCTTCCACGCCCTTTGGCTTATTGCGGCGATGTTCCTTCTTGGTGATATAATGGCTCTCATTCCAAATGCGGCTCTTGCGGGCGTGCTTATGGTGACGGCATGGAGAATGAACGAGTGGCACGAAATCAAGGCGATGTTCGGCGGCAAGAGAATCGGCGCGATTCTTCTCTTCCTCATAACGATGGTTGCAACGGTCGTGTTTGACCTTGTTGTGGCGATCGTCATAGGCGTTGTCTGTTCCCTTGTTTTCAGATTTATTTTTAAGGATTTGAAGAAGCAGTAAAGAATAAAAAGTATCGGCTGAATCGAGGCTTTCGGTTCAGCCGATTTTTATATTATTCTTCTATGCCATGAGCCTTGAGGTATTCGTCCATTCTCTCGTTAATCTCAACGGAATGGGGAATGTCACCGGGCATGAGATTTGCAAATTCCATGCGGAGTGCAATTTCTATGGGCGTGAGATCCTGTTCTTTCATGCCCGTTACGGAGAGAATCTTGCTGTTGTCGATTACACGGTTGAAGCATCTGTCGTAAATAAGCTGCTGACGGGTATTGACGTTGTTTGTACCCGAAAGAATGTGAACGTAATCGTCGGTTGAGGCGGTGACGTATTTAAGTCCGCAGATTCTTTCGTAGATGCCTGCAACCTCACGCCAGGTGTGATGCTCGTTTGTGGAAACGGTGAAAGCCTCTTTATACGCCTTGGGGTTGAAAAGAAGTCCGGCAATCATTTTTGCAACGTCGCCTGCCCAGGTCATAGTCGCCTGAATGTCCATTGCCGCTTCGGGAAGTACCACCGTCTTGTGATTGAAAATGCGGTACATGAGGACATTTGCTTCAAGGGTCGTGAGCTGGAATCTTCTCTTGGAAAAGGTTATGGCAGGGCGGATGATTGTCCAGTTGTCGTAGGAAGATGCTCTGAGGACATTCTCTCCCTCGGCTTTGTAAATGCAATAGTCGCCGGAGTTTAACAAAACCTCGTCATCCGTCACATCGATAAGACGCGGAGAATCTTCGGTTATTGGGTATTCGCCTGCGTATATGCGGTAGGTTGACAGGTAAATGTAGTGCTTTGTTGCTTCAAGGAAAAGGGGCATGACTGCTTCAAACTTTTCCTTTTTGTTGTATATGAGAAAGTCAACGACTGCATCATATCCATTTGCAAGCACAGACTTTAAGGTGTCCGGGTCAAACATATTCTCTTTGATGTGGCGGAGATTCGGATGGGTGTAGCTCATTTCGTCGAGGGATGCGGCATCAACGGCATAGCCTCTCCTTATAAGCTCGGGGACAAGATAGGTGCCCATTGCACCTGTCGCACCTATTACAAGTATTTTCTTCATGGATATGTACCTCTTTATATAAAGTTTTATGATTACGGAAGGTCCGTGTAGCCTGCCGCCGCAAGCACAGCCTTTGCCATATCAAGGGGAGGCTGCGTAAAATCTTCGGCATATTCTGTTGTGGTAAGATATATGCTGTTTGCAATGGCAGGACCGAGAAGCCTGTGCTTTAAGCGGTGCGAGCCACCGCAGAGGAAAAGATAGGGAACATCAAGCACACGTCCGAGCTTTGATGTAATCTCAAAATTTTCAAGGACCTCCGCCTCGCTTGTTGCGGCAGTTACGATTTTTACAATATCAGTTCCACGGGACTGTTGAGCATAGGCAATCTGAAGCGTTTTTTCAAGGGGGGTGAATTTGAGAACGTGTGAGGACATAAGCACCTCTCCGCCCTTATCCTTGACTTGCTTTATAAATTTCATCTGCTTTTCCACGGCATCCTTGTCCATGGTAAGCTCACCCTCACATGGGCAGAACATATCGCCTCTTATGTCAATGAGCTTTGCTCCGCATTCAAGAGCCATGAGGAGCTGTTCTGCAAGAAGCTCATCGCCGCAAGGCTTTTCCTTGAGCTGAGGATTGCCGTTACGGTAGTTTGTGATATAAATTGGTCTTCCCTCTGCAGAATCGATAATTTCCTTTATACACGAAGTGGTCTTGTACTTTGTTTCAAGTCCCTCCATCTGAAAGCAGAAAGCATCTGTGCCGATATTTATTGCCTTTTTCATTTTTTCAATTACGGCTTCTTGGGTGTTGGCAATTACCATTGTTGTGAGAATTGGTCTCTCGTTGCCAAGAAACGAAGTGAATTTTTTTGCCATTATGTACCTCCGTAAACCTTGATTTACATTGTAAGTATAACATGGATTGTATCAGATGTAAATGGGCAAAACAATAAATATTTAACATTTACGATACTAATTTACAAACCATGGTGTAAATAGACACAAAAGTGTTATATAATCAAAATGCAGAGGAGAGGTGGGTGACACATGGCGACAAGCGTTCTCAACACAATTTGCGCAACTCACATTACAAATGTTTTCACCGTAAAGTATGACCGGGGTGTTGAAAGAAACATGGTTTTAAGAGCATGGTATGGAATGTCTCTTGCGATTGACGGAGAAATTGTGTACCACCACAACGGCAAGGATATAGTGTCTGACCCGGGACATCTTGTAATATTGCCGATGGGCGGAACATATCATTTTGAATGTACAAAGCCCGGTAGATTCACTCTTCTTAATTTCTTATGTACTGATTCATTCCACCATAGCGATTTTTTGAGGATACCTATAAAGAATCCGGATGTTTTCATAAAGCATCACAAGCTTCTTGAACAGATGTATTCGCTTAACAATCCCGATAATTTTGCCCGACTTATGTCTGTGTTTTATAAGATGCTGTCAATGGCAAGCGGAGATGTTGGGGATGAAGTTTTTGGAAAAGGTGATATGCCGACGGTTTTGAGACCTGCGATTAAGTATCTTGAGGAAAATATATCGTCACCTGAACTTACAAACTCAGTTATTGCGCAAAATGGAGGAATAAGCGAGGTTTATTTTACAAAGCTGTTCAGGCAGAACCTTGGGATTTCTCCAAAACAATATATACAGCAGGTGCGTATAAACAAGGCAAAGGAAATGCTTGTTTCAGAGAATCTTTCTGTTTCGGAAGTTTCAGATGCGTGCGGATACGCAAGTTTGTACCATTTTTGCCGTGCTTTCAGGCAGAAAACTGGTTACACTCCGGGGGAATATAGGAATGAGTTTAAGAATATGGGTATATAAGAAAAAACTGAAAGAGGTGCTGTTTCATGAATAAAAACACAATTGCCATGACTCCTTATGACGTTATAAAGAAGAAACGTGACGGTGCGGAACTTACCAAAGAGGAAATAGAATTTCTCATTTCCGGTTATGTGAATGATGAAATAAAGGATTATATGATGAGTGCTTTTGCAATGAGTGTGTTTTTTCGTGGTATGACACCCCGTGAAACCGCCGACCTCACTCTTGCAATGGCAGCCTCCGGGGACAGCGCCGACCTTTCACAGTTCGGAACACTTTCCTGCGACAAGCACAGCACCGGTGGCGTGGGTGACAAAACCACGCTTATTGTTGCGCCCATTGCTGCAAGTCTTGGCTGTATTGTTGCCAAAATGTCGGGTAGAGCCTTGGGGCATACGGGAGGCACGGTTGACAAGCTTGAATCAATTCCGGGCTATCGTGTTGATATGACGCCGGAAGAATTCAAGGCGCAGTCTGAAAAAATCGGAATCTGCGTTGTTGGTCAGACAGGTAACTTTGCCCCTGCGGACAAAAAGCTTTATTCACTGAGAAGCGTCACGGCTACGGTTGAAAGTTTGCCGCTTATTGCTTCAAGTATTATGAGCAAAAAGCTTGCCGCAGGCTCACATTCCATTGTTCTTGACGTAAAGGTGGGAAGCGGAGCTTTTATGAAAAGCTTTGACGAGGCAAAGGCTCTTGCCGAAAGCATGGTGAGCATTGGAAAAATGTGCGGAAGAAATGTCCGTGCGCTTTTGACGGATATGGATGTTCCGCTTGGGAAAGCAATCGGAAACAGCCTTGAAGTGAAAGAGGCGATTGAGGTGCTTTGCGGCAGAGAGAGGGGCGCACTCCGGGAAATCTGCGTTGCAATTGCTTCAAGAATGGTTGCGGCAACTCATGGAATTGGCGTTGAAGAAAGCACAAAAATGGTAGAGGATAGCCTTGACAGCGGAAAGGCATACGCAAAGTTTGAAGAATGGATAAAAACCCAGGGGGGTAATCTCTGCGGACTTCCTGAGGCGACTTTCAAACATGAGATTCTTGCTGCAAGGGATGGATACATAACCCGTGCCGACAGCGAGGAGATAGGCAATGCCTCGTTGCTTCTTGGCGCAGGAAGAATTAAAAAGGACGATAAAATTGACTTTTCTGCAGGTATAATTCTTGAAAAAACCGTTGGCGATAAGGTGAACAAAGGGGATGTTGTTGCTGTGCTTCACACCTCGGATGAGAGCAGAATTGCCAATGCCGCAACACGTTTTGAGGGGGCAATTGAGTACGGCGATGCCTTTGACTGCAACTCAAAGCGCAGACTCATTCTTGGAGAAGTGTGAACCCCATACATAAAAATGCAAGCCTGTATCTGACACGATGCCAGATACAGGCTTTAAAATTATTTAGTTATCTCAAAAATCCGTCAATGATTTTTCTTTCTGCTTCCTGCTCCGTAAGTCCGAGTGTGCGAAGCTTTATAATCTGCTCGCCTGCGATTTTTCCGATAGCGGCTTCGTGAATAAGCGAAGCATCGAGAGAGCCTGCATAGAGTTCGGGTGCGGCGTTTACCTTGCCGTTGTCAGCGAGAATTGCATCACACTCTGAATGTCCTGTGCAACGGCAGTTTCCTTTGAGAACCGAATGATAATCCTGATAGGAATTGCCCTTTGCAACAGAACGGGAAATAAGGTCAACTGCGCTGTCGTCGCCACAAAGCTCAACAAGGAAATCGGATTTTGCCACCTGGTCACCGTCGGTCATGAGTCTTTCACGAATGATGAGTTTTGCGCCTGCGGCAAGCTTTGCTGTTGTCTTTCTGTCGGAGGAGGTCACACCGCCGATTTGTGTTGTGTCCATTTCAAGATGTGAATTCTCTGCCATGATTACATCTGTCACAGGGTCAATCTTCTTTGCACCCTTTCCTTTGCCTGTGCCGAGGTGTTTTTCTTTATAAACCACCTTTGCGTCTTTGCCAACAAAGAATCTGTGAACACCGCTGTGGCGTGAGTCGTCCTCACCCTCGGAGTGAACTCCGCAACCTGCAACTATCACAACATCTGCACCATCTTCGATGATAAAGTCATTGTAAACAAGGTCGTCAACACCGGAATGTGTGATGCAGGCGGGAATGTAAACGGATTCACCGGCGGTTTCGGCACTTATGTGAATGACAATTCCGGGAGCATCCTTTTTGGATTCGATTTTTATGTTTTTCGTGGACTTTCTTGCGGCGCATCCGCTGTCCTCACGAATGTTATAAGCTCCTTTGAGAGCGTTTTCGTCCCAATCGGAAACTTCTTTGAGAAGCTCTTTGGTGGTCTTTTTCATTTCAACCTTTTCGGACATCTTTAACACTCTCCTTTCTCGTCCTTTTCAAGAGGACAAAGTCTTTGCTTTTCACCGCTGAGCAGAGAGGGCAGAACCTGCATTCTTGTTCCCTCTGTTCTCACCTTGCCGTCGGCAATAACGACGATTCTGTCGGCAATTTCCATGATTCTTTCCTGATGCGAAATTATAAGCAACGAACGTGTGCTGTCTGCCTTGATTGCCTTGAAGGCGTCAATAAGGCTTGAAAAGCTCCACAGGTCAATTCCTGCCTCCGGCTCATCAAACACGAGCACTTTTGCGTCTTTTCTTGCAAGAACGGTTGCAATTTCGATTCGCTTGCTTTCACCGCCTGAAAGATTTGCGTTTACTTCCCGGTTTATGTAATCGTGTGCGCAAAGTCCAACCTTGCTCAAGTATTCACAAACCTGATCTTCGGAAAGCTCACGCTCAGCTGAAAGTTCAAGCAGATCGCGGATTGTGAGACCCTTGAAGCGTACAGGCTGTTGAAACGCATATGCAATTCCGTTTTTTGCACGTTCGGTTATATTCATTCCCGTTATATCCTTGCCGTCAAGGAGAATGTTACCATCGGATTGAGTGTAAAGTCCGGAAATAACCTTTGCGAGAGAAGTTTTGCCGCCTCCGTTGGGACCGGTTACAACTGTGAGCTTGCCGTCGGGGATTTTAAGGTCGATGCCCTTGAGAATTTGTTCGCCGCTGTCAAGCTTCCAACGTATATTTTTAAGTTCCAGCATTTTTATATCGTTCCTTTCGTTTGTGTACGAATATGAAGTTCTAAAAGTTTGTGAAAAATCTCACATTTCCCACCAATACATTATAATCTATCCATCGTGAAAAGTCAATAGATATTGCGTTAATATTTAAACACCGAAAAAAGTGTTCCGGCAAATGCATTGAATCAGGCGATTCCAAGGATTTTTATTATATAAACCGAAACAAACACGCTGACAACGCTGAAAATGCTTGTGAAAGAAACACCATAAGCTGATATTTCGGCATCTGCTCCCATTTGCTTTGCCATGGCAAAACAGTTTACCGCCGCAGGCGTTGAGGACATTACGGCAAGCACAAGCATGCTGTCTCCGCGGAAGCCTGCAAAATAACCTGCAGTTAGCATGAGAAGGGGGGAGAACACATTGCGAAGAAATACTGAAAGAAGTATGTAAAATCTGTCAGCTTTCAACCCCTTAACCGTGATTGAAGCACCGATTATGAGAAGCCCGAGGCTTGAAGCAATATCTCCGAGCGTGGAAACTGTTGAACCAAGCACCGAGGGCATTGGTATTCCGATGAGCGACCACGAAAGTCCGATTATTGTGGCAATGAGAAGCGGATTTTTCGCCATGTTGACCATAACGCTTGTTATACTTTTGCTCTTGCCGCAATAGTACGAAAGAATGGCAACCGCAGTTACATTGTAAATAAGCACCACAAAGGAAAGCGTAAGCGCCGTCAGAGAAACTCCTTCGTCGCCCATGAGGTTCATTGCAATGGGCATTCCGGCAATTGCAAAGTTTGAACGATAGCTTATCTGTATCACTGCCGCTTTTTTTGCAGGATCCTTTATAAAAGAGCATATGGCAATGAGAAGTGCAATAAGCACAAAAATCATTGCTATGGCAAAGCCTATGAATTTTGAATCAAAGGCTTGAGAAAAATTTGCCGTAGCCGTGCTTTTGAAAATAAGGCAGGGCGTGCCGACGTAAAACACAAGCTTTACAATTTCATCCTTTGTTTTTTGTGAGAAGAAGCCAAGTCTGTTTAAGAATATTCCTATAAATATAACGATGAAAACGGGCAAAATTGCCGTGGCTGTATAGCTGGAGATTTCTGCGGACATATATGTCTATCCTTTCAAAAAATCCAAAACAAATTTAATTTGCATTTTTTCAATATGAGAATAAATTATATCACAAAGAATCGTGCAGTTCAATGCCGATACTATGAATTTTTCTTCATTTTACAAAAAATAAAGTCCTGTGTTATGACACAGGACTATACTTACATTTCTGCGAAATTGTGTTTAATAAGCTCTTTGGCGTATATTTCGGTGTAAACAACGCCGTCACGCTGTCTTTCGGATTTCATAAGACTTACACGGCTCACCTTGATTTCCTTATCATATTTAACATCGTCAAGAATACTTTTGTCGATTCCGTCTTTCAGGACGACCTCTCTGCCAAGAGTGAGGTGCGGTTTAAAATCATTTTTGTCAAGGGAAATGCCTTTTCTTACAAGGCTGCGGTAAAGGAACTTGTGGAGAATCACAAGCGGCTGACATTTTTCAACACCTACCCAATATATATCTCCGCCCGAGCGCTTGAACTTGCCCATTCCCTCAAGCATGATTGAGAATTCTTCCATATTTATTGTGTCAATGGTGTCCACAATTGCGCCGATTTGCGTGGTTTCTCCGATGAAAACAAGTGTGAGATGAAGATTATCCCGTCTTGTGAAATTTCCCTTTTCCGAAACTTCACGAAGCTTTTCTATATGATTACAAAGGGCATCCTTTGTTTCTGAGTCAAAATTAACCGAAATAAACAACCTCATAAAATTGAAACCTCTCATGATAAGTAAAAGTGCCTGGAATGTTTGCAGTGCAAGTGAGTAAATGGTTTATGTGCATGACGCACACTATGCTTTTATCCTCTTGCAGAATATTGTAGCACCTTTTTGTGTATATCATTTGAAGTCCAACTAAATTTTAAAAAGTTCGTTTTTAGTTTACAAAGTAAACTTAGATGTGCTTAAATAAAAATAAAAAGTTAAGAAAAATGTTGCGCTTTGTGACTTTCAAAGCACGCCTGTTCTGTCAAAGTTTTAACAATGGCAAAAAAACGGCAAATTCGACTTAAAAATATTGCCGTTGTGTTAAATGATGAAAAACCGCAAAGCCATTCCGATTTGTGCCAAATGGACACATTTTTGTTAAATTTGAACGATTAAATAACGCCATTTGTCATATTTATAGGACACAAAAGCCACAAAATTAAATCAAGTGTTCTAAAAATATTTTTATGCTTTGTTATTCGGACAAACATATTTTTTTCGCTTCCGCAAGATTTTTTGCAACAAAGGTCGCAAGGCTCCTGTCAACAGAGGGGTTTCCCCAAGTGACAAGGCAGGTGTCAAGACCAAAATCGTGACCGCCCTTGACATCCGTTGCCTGGGAATCGCCTATCACAAGTGTTTCTGTCGGACTAAATCCATCAATGTGATTCGCAACATAGTCAAAGAAAGCATGATCGGGTTTTCGTGCGCCGATTCTCTGTGAGGTGAACACCCCATCAAAATAACCGAGCATCCCCGAACGAGTGAGCCTTGAAATCTGAGTTTTTTCAACGCCGTTTGTCACAACAAAGACACGAAGTCCTGCTTCTTTCAAAGCCTTACAAAAGCTATGTGCACCGGGCATGAGTTCGCAACACTCGCACAAAAGGCTGCGGTAATACATATCCCATTCATGACCGTCAATGTCCTTTCCGAAGTGTTTCATTGTCAGTCTGAAACGGTTGTCAAGAACTCCGTTCATATCTGTTTCTCCGTTTTCATAGCTGTGCCACAGACGAGTGTTTTCCTTTATATAGGTTTGTTGAATTTCGTTGTTGAATTCAAATCCGAATTTTTTAAATACAAGGGGAAGTGACTTCTTTTCGCCTGCATTGAAATCAAAAAGGGTGTTGTCAAGGTCTGCAAGGATTGTTGTATATTTCATGATGTTGCTCCTTATTCTGGGGATATATGAAGTATAACATATTTTTACAGGCGTGTCAAGAGGTTGACCGTCAGAAGCGTTTACGGTGTGCAAAAACGCAACGGAACAAAACTTTTTCCGGGGTGAGAGTGAAATAACAGGTATAAAACTTAAAAATGTTCAGTGCTTACGTCAAAGAATGACAATTTTCTATCAAATGTATAAAATAAGTGTACAAAAAGTAAAATCATCCCAAAAAGCCTTGCAATTTTTTTTGCTTGTGGTATAATCGAAAATATAATGGGGTGGAAGTGGATTTTATGTAAGTTTTTGCCTTGGATAACAAGCGAAAACCAGATAAAAAATTCTCCGAAATCCCTGTGTGTAACAGCAAAAATTTATACTTTGGAGGTAATATAATGGACGCACAGAAAAGAGCGGATATGCTTGCCGAAGCTAAAAAAAGCGTGCTTCGTGCCGACAATTCCGCAGTGGAAGCGCTCCGCAAAGCCGGAAAGCTTACTGCAAGAGAGCGCATGAACACACTCTTTGACGAAGGCACTTTCTCTGAAACAGGCGCATTCGTTAAAGCAAACGCAATGACCTTTGAAAATCCCAAGGGCGGCGACCTTGAGGGCGTTATCACAGGTTACGGCTCAGTAAACGGAAGACTTGTTTTTGCATATTGTCAGGATATGACAAGAAACCTTGGTTCTTTCGGTGTTACTGCAGCAAAGAAAATCTGCAATCTCATGGAGGCTGCACGCAAGAATGGTGCACCTGTTGTTGCAATTCTTGACTGCGCAGGCGCAAGACTTGCAGAGGGCGTTGATGTCCTTGCGGCATACGGCTGTGTTCTCAAAAAGTGTGCAACACTCAAAGGCTCTGTTCCCATGGTTTCCGTCGTTTGCGGCAATGCATCCGGACTTGCTTCTGCAATAGCGGCTATGAGTGACATTACCGTTATGGAAAAGAACAATGGAAGCTACTCTTTCGCACCTGCTTCTGTACTCAACGCAGACACAAAGAAGGCTGATGCAGGTAAGGCTTGCACAGCATCCGACAATGGAATGGTTTCCTTCGTATGTGAGGGCGAAGCGGCTTGCTTTGCGGCAGTGAGAGATGTTCTTGAATATCTCCCCTCCAACAGACTTGACAATAATATTTATCTTGAAGTTGCCGACGACCTCAACAGAGTTACTCCTGAACTTGAAGCAATTGTGAATGCTGACGAGTATGATGTTAAGGCTGTTGTTGCAAGCCTTGCTGATGGCGCAAAGACAATTGAGCTTTATGCAGATTACGGCACAGGTATGTACACAGCATTCGCATCAATCGGTGGAATCCCCTGTGGCGTTGTTGCAAATACAGGCAAGAACGGCGGAAGACTCTGCGAGAGATGCATGAAGAAGGCGGCTGAATTTATCGCTCTTTGCGATGACTATTCAATTCCCGTTGTTACACTTGTTAACTCTCTTGGCATGAGCGATGCTTGCGAAGCAAAGGGCGGGAATGTTGCAAAGGCAGCTTCCGAGCTTTGCTATGTTTACGCTACTTCCTCCTGCCCCAAGGTTACTCTTGTAACAGGTAACGCAATCGGTGCGGCATTTACCGTTATGGGTTCAAAGAACCTTGGTGCAGATATTGCTTATGCACTTCCCACAGCAAGCATTGCTGTTATGGAGCCGGAGCGTGCAGTTCAGTTTATGTGGAGCGAAAAGCTTGCGGCTCAGAAGAGCGTTGAAAAGAAGAACGAGCTTAAGGAAGCATGGGAAAACGTTGCGGCTTCTCCCATGATCGCTGCAAACACAGGTGCAATTGACGACATCGTTGATTTCTCCGAGGCTCGTCAGAAGATTGCATCCGCATTGGAAATGCTTTCCATGAAGAAGGATTTTGACGGCGTTCTTTAATGAGAACAGCGTCAGATTACCCGAATTTTAAAGAAAGGCAGGACAATACATATGCAGACTCTTACAACAATAGGAACTGTAACAACTGCAACAATTGGTGCGGATCATGTGTTTACCTCGTTGGGCGAGGCAGCAAGCTTTGCACTGACAAGCTCTCTTTTTGGAATTGCTATAGTATTTGGTGTACTTGCACTTCTCTGGGGTGTTCTTGAGTTGTTCAGAGTAGTTTTCTATAAAGACCCTGCAAAGGATAAGAACAACGAAAAGGCTCGCAAGGCGGCGCAAAAGGTTGCAGAAAAGGCAGCCCCTGTTAAAGAAGCGGCTCCTGTGGCAACACCTGTGGCTGCGACACCTGCGGCGACTTCAGACGATGAGCTTGTTGCGGCAATCACGGCGGCAATCGAGGCTTACAGAAGCGCAAACGGTGTAACCGGCGGATTCAGAGTTGTGTCCTTTAAGAGAAGATAAGCAAGGTCTGATTTTGCTTTGGAAAGTTGCTTGAAAATAAGCAATTTGAAAATTTGAAATTTAGGTTCGATGAAAGTGTCGGACGACTATATTACAAAAGGAGAATAATGTCATGGCTAAACAGTATAGCGTAACAGTAAACGGTAATGTATATAATGTAACAGTAGAAGAAATCGGTGCAGTTGCATCTGCACCTGTGGCTGCTCCCGTTGCTCCCGTAGCAGCTCCCGCAGCAGCACCTGCTCCTGTGGCAGCACCCGCAGCGGCTCCTGCACCTGCAGCAGCTCCCGCACCTGCAGCAAACGGCGCAGGTGATAAGATTGAAGCTCCTCTCAACGGAACAGTTCTTGACGTAAAGGTTGCAAGCGGTGCGGCTGTTAAGAAGGGCGACATCATCTGCATTATCGAAGCAATGAAGATGGAGAATGAGATTCTCGCTCCCAAGGACGGCACAATCACTTCCGTTGCGGCTTCCAAGGGTAGCTCCGTAAACGCAGGCGACGTTCTTGCAACAATAGCATAAGCTCCCGAACATATTAAGGAGGCTTATAAATATGGATTTTGTTGAAAGCTTATTGAACCTGTGGCAGTCCACGGGTATATACAAGATGCTTTACACAGACGGCACACTTGATGTCGGCTTTGTAAAGACTCTCATTATGTATGCGATTGTTGGCGTGCTTATGTACCTTGCAATTGCAAAGAAGTTTGAACCCTTGCTTCTTCTCCCCATCGCTTTTGGTATGCTTCTTGCAAATCTCCCCGGTGCGGAGCTTTTCCACATGGATCTTTTTATCCATGAGGAGGAGGGCTTTAATCATCTGTTTATTATTCAGGATGTTATTGACAAGGGCGGTCTTATGGACTTCCTTTACCTCGGCGTAAAGCTTGGCATTTATCCTGCCATTATCTTTATGGGCGTTGGTGCAATGACGGACTTCACTCCCCTTATCGCAAACCCCAAGTCGCTCCTTCTCGGTGCGGCGGCACAGTTTGGTATTTACGTTGCTTATGCAGGCGCACTTATCAGTATGCAGTTTACGCCTGCTGAGGCGGCTTCCATCGGTATCATCGGTGGTGCAGACGGACCTACGGCTATCTTTGTAACAAAGACACTTGCTCCGGCACTTCTCGGTGCAATTGCTGTTGCGGCTTACTCTTACATGGCTCTTGTTCCGATTATTCAGCCCCCGATTATGCGTCTTTTCACAAGAAAAGAAGACAGAGTAATCAAGATGACCGCACTCAGACCTGTTTCAAAGGTTGAGAAGATTGTATTCCCCATTGTTGTTGCGGCGATTGTTTCCCTTCTTCTTCCCGATGCGGCGGCTCTTGTTGGATTCCTCATGCTCGGAAACCTTATGAATGTCTGCGGAGTTACAGACAGACTTTCAAAGACAGCGCAGAACGAGCTTATCAATATTGTTACAATTTTCCTTGGTGTTTCCGTTGGTGTAACCGCAGATGCCGAAACATTCCTTGAGCCCAGAACACTTCTTATCATAGGTCTTGGACTTGCGGCATTCTGCTTTGCAACCTTTGGCGGTGTTATGTTTGGAAACGTTATGTGTTTCCTCACAGGCGGCAAGATAAATCCCCTTATCGGCTCTGCGGGTGTATCTGCTGTTCCCATGGCGGCGAGAGTTGCACAGACAGTTGGTCAGAAAGAAGATCCCTCAAACTTCCTTCTCATGCACGCAATGGGACCCAACGTTGCCGGCGTTATCGGCTCTGCTGTTGCGGCAGGCGTGTTCCTTGCACTCTTTAAGTAATGGCATTTTAAGATTATCCCACACATTTCGGGTTGCCGGCAATAAAGCAAGGCCGGACAATAATGAAGTCTGCGTGCTGATTCGCCGGAATAAGTGATTTTAACGAAAGGATGGTTTAACCATATATGGCAGTTAAAGTAATGGAAACTGCGCTCAGAGACTCCCATCAGTCTTTGGTCGCAACAAGAATGACAACCGAAGAAATGCTTCCCATTCTTCCTCTCCTTGATGAAGTTGGTTATCATGCAATGGAGGTTTGGGGCGGTGCAACATTTGATGCTTGCCTCAGATTCCTCAACGAGGACCCCTGGCAGAGACTTCGTGTTATCAGAGATAATGTTAAGAATACAAAGCTTCAGATGCTTTTCAGAGGACAGAATATCCTCGGCTATCGTCACTATGCCGATGATGTTGTAAAATACTTCGTTCAGAAGTCTATTGCAAACGGCATTGACATCATCAGAATTTTTGACGCTCTCAACGACCCCAGAAACCTCAAGACCGCAATCGAAGCAACAAAGAAAGAGGGCGGTCACGTTCAGGCGGCTATCTCCTACACAACAGGCCCTGTTTTCAATAATGAGTATTTTGCAAAATATGCAAAGCAGCTTGAGTCCATGGGCGCAGATTCCATCTGTATCAAGGACATGGCAGGTCTTCTCAAACCCTATGAAGCATATGACCTTGTTAAGGAAATCAAGGGTGCAGTTAAGGTTCCCGTTCAGCTTCACACACACTACACCTCAGGTCTTGCTTCCATGACAATAATGAAGGCAGTTGAGGCAGGCGTTGATATTATTGACACTGCAATTTCTCCCCTTGCAATGGGTACATCACAGCCTCCTACAGAGCCGATTGTTGCGGCTCTTGCAGGAACAGAGTACGACACAGGTCTTGACCTTGGCAAGCTCGACAAGGTGTGCAAGGCGTTTGCACCTCTTCGTGAAAAGTATCTTGAAAGCGGTCTTCTCGACCCCAAGGTGCTTAAGGTTGACGTTAATGCACTTCTTTATCAGGTTCCCGGCGGAATGCTTTCCAACCTTGTTTCCCAGCTCAAGCAGGCTAACAAGTCTGACAAGCTTGACGAGGTTCTTGCGGAAGTACCGAGAGTGCGTGAAGACGCAGGCTTCCCTCCGCTTGTTACTCCTACCTCCCAGATTGTTGGTACACAGGCTGTTATGAACGTTATCATGGGCGAAAGATATAAGATGGTAACAAAGGAATTCAAGGGCATGGTTCGTGGCGAATATGGTAAGACCCCATGCGAAATCAACCCTGAATTCAAGAAGAAGATCATCGGCAACGACCCTGCAATCACAGGCAGACCTGCAGATGCTCTTAAGCCTGAACTTGAAAATCTCAAGAAGCAGATTATTGAGTACACCGAGCAGGACGAGGACGTTCTCTCTTATGCACTCTTTGATCAGGTTGCAATCAAATACTTCAAGCACAGAAAGGCTGAAAAGTATAAGCTCGATGAGAACAATGCGGATGAGGAAAAGAAGATTCATTCCGTTTGATAAAGCTTGATATATACAAAAAATCGGATGTAGTTACTGCATCCGATTTTTATTTCACTTTAAGACGAAGCTGTTTACAATGCATCATTACCATTTCATAAGGTGCAGGCGACGGATTAAAAATCATGGTTTGTTTTTACACTTGTTAATAGAAAAAACGAAAAAGTTGCGTGCATTGTGCTTTTATGTTTGATGCTTGCATGTATTGCATATACTTTGGCAGTTTAGAAATTTAGTTCTTGACAACCGGATAATGGTGTGTTATAATATTTTTGAAGATGATATTTGGCGAATGTCAATGTGTCGAAATAATGGAATATCAGATTCAAACTACAGATTGCAAGGAGAAAGAAATGTTTTGCATAAAATGTGGAAGTCAGCTTATTGATGGTGCTGTATTTTGTTCTATGTGCGGAACAAAAGTGCAGATTCTTTCCGAGAGCGTTGAAAACAAGCAACAGGTTGTCGGGCAACAAATGCAATGCCATGTCAAGCAACCTTTGTCGCAAAGAGGATTGGAGTGGGCAGAAAAATCCGACAGGGAAAATCAGAAGCTTATGCTTGAAAAAATCGAAGCAACAAAGGAACAAAGAAACGTACGCCTGATAACTTGTGCAATTATTGCATTTATTGCTCTGATGGTTGGTGTTTCAAGCTCTTTGAATCTGATGCAGGTTGGGATTTCTTCGGATACTGCGGATTCAATGGTGGTTTCGCTGATTGCTTTTGCAGTTTTTGCCGGTATTGTTTTGGGAATGGTGAGAATCGGAGTTTCCTTCAATAAGCTTATAAATACATATGAAAATGATTTGATAAATTTTAAAAGGCAAATAGAAAATAATTATAGGAGTATATAAGACTATGACAGGTGGATTTTACGGAAGATCAAAACGATTTAATGTTGAAAGCAGTGTCGTTGAAAGCGTTTCAAAACAAAGAATAAGATATGTGGTTGAAATATGCATCGCAGTATTTTTGGTTATTCTTGGATTTGTGTTCATGAATATGGAAGAAGATTCTTACGAATATGAAAAATCTGCAAGGGAAATATTTGGCATACTGAAATTCTTGTGTTTTGGCATCGCAGGAATTATGAGTGTTTCAAACATTGTGTTGCTATACGCACTTTCAGTGCAGGAAAATGTTTTGTGCAGAATTTATATTTGCTTGCACGATGAGGGTATTGAAGGTGTAAAATGTAATTGCAACAAGGAAAATGCAGTTCCTTTTCAGATTTATTATGACGATTTGGTTGATGTGACACTTGGTTGGGACGCAGAATCAAGAACCAATAAAATATGCTTTAGGACAACGTCTCAAAGAATCGAGTGTTTCTTTATAGAAAATGCAACTGCAATTGTTGGCATCGTGAATGAAAAGCTTGCGGAGTATCAGGAAAAACATCAGGAATATGAAAACGAACAAGTAAGTGACAACAAGGTCGAAGAATCTGTTTCCACAGTATACACAATGAAACAGGGCGCAAATCAAGTAAATCCTGATGGTGAAATTGCAACTAAGTATTGCATGTATTGCGGTATAAAAATCAGCAAGGAAGCTTTGTTCTGCAGTAGTTGCGGCAAGAAACAATAAGCAATATTAAAAAGCGTGACGCTCACAAAATGAGTATCACGCTTTTGTTAAACATATTTATAAATATTATTTAAAGAAAAGGGGTAATTCCTCAAGGAAAATAATGTCATCCCTCTTTGCCGCATCACCCTCTGCAAGAATTGCAGCACGTCCGACAATGTTTCCGCCTGCCGCCTCAACAAGCTTTTCAACGGCGGTAAGAGATTCTCCTGTGCTTATAACATCGTCAACAATAACAATTCTCTTACCTTTCATTGTTTCGGCATCTTTGCCGTCAAGATAAAGTGTCTGAAGCTTTGCGGTGGTGATTGATTTTACCTGTACACTTATCGGGTCTTTCATGTATGCCTTTGCGCCTTTGCGAGCAACAAAATGCTTCTTTTCGCCAAGTTGACGGGCGATTTCATGGGCAAGAGGAATACCTTTTGCCTCGGCGGTTATGATGTAGTCATGCTCGGGAAGCTTTTTTATAAGCTCACGAGCGCAAGCCTCGGTGAGCTCGTAGTCACCGAAAATGACAAAGCCTGCAATGTCAAGATGCTCGTTTATGGGGCATATGGGCAAATCTCTTTCAAGACCTGCAACTTTAATTCTGTAATATCCGTTCATGTTAATACTCCTTATATTGTAGGCAGATTGCACTTGCTTATTCAACGGTGCAAATTGCCAAAAATTCACAAAAATATGTTTGAAATAAATGTCCAAAAAAGCTTAGCCTTTTAATCTGACACAAAATGTTGAATATACCTTTTTGAAAAAGTATAAGTGCCATGTGGCTGAGCTATGCCATCTCATACCAACTGACCGGGGAGCTGTTCGCCGCCAAGAATGTGGAAATGAAGATGCTTTACGGATTGACAACCATGCTCGCCACAGTTTGTTATGACTCTGAAACCGTCGGAAAGTCCAAGGGACTTTGCAATTTCGGGGATTTTCTCAAAAATGTGCTGAACATATGCGGAGTTTTCGGGAGTTACATCTGCGGCAGAGGAAATGTGTTCCTTGGGAATCACAAGAACGTGAACCTTTGCCATGGGGCTTATATCGTGAAAAGCAAGAATTTTGTCGTCCTCATAAACCTTGTTGGAGGGAATTTCTCCCGCAATAATTTTGCAAAAAAGGCAATCCATAATTTCAAACCGTCCTTTCGTATTGTATCAATTGCTTTGAGGCAACGGTGTTTTGTACCGTAAACCACATTTTTTGAAATATTCTTACAACAAATATAATACAACTTTTTGGCAGTTTTGTCAAGAGTTTTTTGCCCATATTTCCATAGAATTGTTTTGCAATAGTTTTGTTTACCATAATTTATTAAAATATCTTATAAATGTTGTTTGAAAGGCAACGCTAAATGTGGTATAATGAACTGAATCGGAGTTTGTCTTCGGAATATACTTTTGAAAGTGACGGTGAATTGTAATTGAATAATAATAAAAAATCCTCTTGCGCAATTGGCGAAAGACTTGGAACAGTTGGCGGTCAGGCTGTGCTTGAGGGCGTTATGATGAAAGCCAAAAACAGAATTGCTCTTACGGTCAGGGACGTTGACGGTAATCTCAAAACAGAGGTGAAAACAGTAAAGCCTCTTGCGCAAAAGTATCCAATTTTTAAACTTCCAATCATAAGGGGCGTCGGAGGCTTCGTTGAGTCAATGATTCAAAGCTTTGGGACACTTAACCGTTCGGCAGAGCTTCTTGGAATTGAGGAAGAAGAACAGCCGTCAAAATTTGAAATCTGGCTTGAAAAGACCTTTGGAAAAAGTCTTGTCGCGGTGGCATCAGTTATTGGTGCGGTGCTTGGAGTGCTTCTTTCTGTGGGACTTTTTATCTATCTCCCGAAGCTTCTTTCAGACGTTGCCATAAATCCCTTTACGGAGAATCCCAACCCCTTTCTTAAAAGCGCACTCCAGGGAATACTGCGTATCGGCATTTTTGTTGGCTATATCGCATTGGTTTCTTTGCTTCCCGATATTAAAAGAACTTTTATGTATCACGGAGCAGAGCATAAGTCCATTTTCTGCCATGAAAGTGGAGCAGAGTTGACGGTTGAAAATGTGAGAAAGCAATCGAGATTTCACCCGAGATGCGGAACAAGCTTTATGTTTGTGATGATGATTCTTGGAATTTTTGTTTCCACTTTCTATGCAAACGTTTCCGGTTGGCTTTACACACTTCTCAAGATACTGACACTCCCCATAGTTGTCGGAGTGGGTTACGAATTTATAAAGTACGCAGGCAAACACGATAACCTCTTTGTGAGAATTTTCTCTGCGCCGGGACTGTGGATGCAGAATCTCACCACAAAAGAGCCCGATGATGGCATGATTGAAGTTGCTATATCCTCTTTGAAGCTTGCGCTTCCTGACATTTATCCACCCGAAGAAAAAGAGGAACAACCTCAGGAATCCTCTGAACCGGTGTCAGAACAACAGACGGAGCAAGAAGCTGAGCCTGTAAAGGATGAGCAAGAACAGTCAGAGGCTTCAGAACAGGAAATTCCTGCGGACAATGGCGAGGAAAATGACATATAATCAGTTCAGAATTAAAGCGGAAAAACTTCTTGAGAATAGCGGAATAGACGATATAAAATCGGAGATTGTTCAGCTTGTGTGCGGCGTGTGTGGCATGACGCAGGCGGAGTACCTTGCAAAAAGGGGAGAGGACATTCCCGAAGAAAAGGCTTGCGAGCTTGAACAAAAGCTTGAACGCCGTCTTAGCGGAGAGCCGCTTCAATATGTTCTTGGCGAATGGGAGTTTTGCGGACTTCGTATGCTTTGCGGAAAAGGTTGCCTTATTCCGAGATGGGAAACGGAGATGCTTGTGCAAAGTGCGGTTTCGCTTATTCCTCACAATGGAAATGTGCTTGATCTTTGCACCGGAAGCGGTTGCATAAGCGTGGCGATTCTGAAAAGTCGTCCCGATGTGACGGTAACGGCGGTGGATATTTCCCCAGAGGCTCTTGAATATGCAAGGCGTAATGCAGAGCTTCACGGCGTTTCGGAAAGGCTTACTCTTGTGTGCGGCGATGTGGCGGATTTCACCGTGCAGGGCATGGCAGATGTGATTGTATCAAATCCTCCGTATGTTAAAACCGAGGATGTGGAAGCCTTTGACAAGACCATGCAGTTTGAGCCTAAGATTGCTTTTGACGGCGGTAAGGACGGACTTGATTTTTACAGAACTATTATTTCACGCTTTGCACCAACTCTTCAAAAAGGCGGTGTTATGCTCTTTGAAGCGGGATTTGATACGACGGAGAATGTTGCACAGCTTATGAAAAACGCAGGTCTTGAAACCGGAATAATGCCCGATGTCAATGGAATTCCGAGAGCTTGCATTGGAGTAAAATGACGATAATACACGGAAAGTTTCAAAACGACTTTCCGTGTGTTTTTTTGCGATTAAAATGTTAATTTTATACAAATTGAGTTGAAAAATGCAAAATACTATTGACACATTGGCTGATTTGTGATAGAATAAAAGGTAGATGGAACATCATAAGCATCAGTGCAATGATGCTGTCAGGTGCTTTATCATTCATACTTCGTGCAACGTCACGTTAAAGAAAGGAAGAAATCACATGAGAACAAGAAGATTTCTCGCTCTGATGCTTGCTGTGCTTATGGCTGTTTCAGCTATGACCATGTACACACAGGCAGAGGAAGCAGCAAAGTATGCCCCTGAGGTTGGCGACGGCTATATCTCTTTTGACTATGCCCAGGTTACAGGCGGTGTCGTAAACAGACAGACAAACGCAAACTGGGAAAAGGTGACCTTTGAGGGAAAGAGCGCAGTTAAAGTTGTGCCTACTCCCGAAACTGCTCAGGCCAACACCCTTACAATGGACTGCTGGTCCCTTGCAGGATATGAAGCAAAGGTTGAAGTGCCCAAGTATAAGTACGTTGGTGTTACATACTACTATGACACAGATGAACCTAATTTTGACGGTCAGATGGTGTTCAATATGCTCACCGGAAGCACAAAGGCACTCAAGGCTTCTGCTTCTGTAAAGTCAGAAACTCCTATCGTTACAAAGCAGTGGGCTGAGGCTATCTTCTCTTTCAGCGGAAAGTATGTTATTAATCCCGATTCCGACAAGCCTTATATCAACCAGGTGCATTTCAGCCCTTACGGCTCCGGAACACTTTCCACTCTTACATCTGACGATGTAATGTATATCGCAAAGTACACATTCTATGAAAAGAACCCCGACCCCAACGCAGTTCAGACAGTTGAATTCCGCAAGGGCAACCCCGATGCTGTAGGTACAGCTCCTGCATCCATCACAACAAAAGAGGGTCAGACCTTCACACTTCCCGAATGTACCTTCACTCTCGGCTACGGTAAATTTAAGGGTTGGAAATACAGCATAGACAACAAGCTTTATAATGTTGGAGACACATTCACCGCAATTGATGCAGATGTATCTTTTGAGGCTGTCTGGGACGAAACAAAGGAGCTCAGCGACTATATTGCCATCGACTTCCGTGATTATCAGAACGGCGTCGTTGACCATAAGGACAGCACACTTGAGTATGAAGCAACCGAATTCGACGGCAAGCCTGTTGTAAAGATTGTTCCTAATCCTCATGCAGAGCTTACAAAGAGACTTGCTCTTGATGGCTGGAGTTACTCCGGCGCAGGCATTGACCTCGGTCATTATCAGTGGTTTGTTATTTCCTACAGATATGAGTCCACAAACCCCATTCATGCAAAGATGCGTATAAACATCATGAAGAACGGCAACGTCATCACCAAGGCCTTCGGTAACGATTCCACAGAGGAAATCAGCGCAGGCGGATGGAACTTTGCTTTGTTTGACATGACAGGTGTAAACGCGGTTCTTGATCCCGCAAACAGCCATGTTATGCGCCAGATGCACATTTATCCTTTCGGTCAGAACACAGAGCTTACATCTCTTACCGAGGGCGACATCATCTATATCAACCAGCTTATGTTCTTCAAGGAAAAGCCTAACCTTGAAGTCCATACCGGCTATATGACCGGCTACACCGATGCAACCTTCAAGCCCAACAAGACAATGACAAGAGCTGAAGCCTGCACCGTTGTTGCAAGACTCCTTGATACAGAAGAAAATATCGCAAAGAATACCACAACCTCTTTCACAGATGTTGCAGTTTCCAAGTGGTACACCAAGTACATCTCCTTCTGTGAAGCAAAGGGACTTCTTAAGTCTTACAGCGGCACATTTGCTCCCGAGCAGAACATCACAAGAGCAGAGTTTGCAGAACTCGTTTACAACATGGGTCTTGCAAAGGAAAATCCTGCAAACAAAAAGACATTTACTGACGTGACAGCGGCTCATCCCAAGTATGCGGCAATCATGGCGGCAGCTTCCGCAGGTCTTATCGACGGTTATGCGGACGGTACATTCCTTCCTGACAGAACAATCACCAGAGCTCAGGTTGTTACAATTGTAAACCGTGCACGCGGCAGAAACATGACAGTTGACACACTCTCCGGCGAATTCAATATGGTCTTCCTCGATGTTGACGAAACACATTGGGCATATGCAAACATTGCCGAAGCCACAGTTCCTCATGTAACAATGGACGGCAAATGGGTTTATGCAATGCTCAACCCTGTTGAAATGCTCAGCAAGAACATGGTTATGAACGACTTCACCGAAGGCAACGCAAAGCTTGCAGAGGTTGATAAGCTCGCAGACGAAAGAAAGGCAAAGATCCTTAACTCTGAATCTGACTACTCCACAATCACAGGCACAAAGTATTATATCTCCAACAATGGTAACGACGATGCAGACGGTAAGTCTCCCGAAACCGCATGGGCAACTCTCGGAAAGCTTGCAAAAACCGCTCTCAAGAAGGGCGACGGAGTTCTCTTTGAAAGAGGCGGCCTCTGGAGAGGACAGATTTCCGCAAAGGCAGGCGTAACCTATTCTGCATACGGCACAGGCGCAAAGCCCACAATTTATGGCTCACCCTTCAATGGCACAGGTGCTGAAAACTGGGAGCTCTTCCACGAAGACGCTGCAACAGGCAAGAAGATCTGGACTTTGAAGAATCCCGAAAGAATCACAACTGACATCGGAGCTATCACATTTGATCATCAGTACTATGCATACAAGGAAGTGCCCAACTACCGTGACGGCAAGTTCTATGTAAGAGGTACAAATGACGAATTTAATGTTCTTGTTCACCTTGACCGTGACTTTGAATATTTCCATGAAGCAAAGTCCGTTATGGGCACAACTGCTCCTGACGCAACACGTTCTAGCGGTCCTCTCTATCTCAGATGCGACAAGGGGAACCCCGGTGAACTCTATAAGACAATCGAATTTAACACCAAGGGTAATATCATTGGCATAGCAGGTCACGATGTCACCATCGACAACCTTTGCATCATGTACGGCGGTAACCACGGTATCGGTTCCGGCACAACAAAGAACCTCACAGTAAAGAACTGCGTTCTCGGTTGGATTGGCGGCTCTATCCAGTCCTATAACTTCAGAAATGCAACAGACGGCAGAGTAACACGTTTCGGTAACGGTGTCGAAATCTACGGCGGATGCGATGGCTACCTCGTTGAAAACAACTATATCTATCAGAACTACGACGCAGGTGTTACACACCAGTTCGGCAACGGCACAGAGGACATTTCCATGTATAACATCACATATCGTGGAAACCTCATTGAGGACTGCGTATACAACATCGAGTACTTCCTCGGTGCAGCTGATGCAGGCAATCCCAAGAGAGACGGTAAGAACGTTCTTATCGAGGACAACATACTCAGAACTGCAGGCTACGGCTTCGGTTCTACACGTCCCGACGGCAATAATCAGGCTCATATCAAGGGCTGGTCAAGTCGTAACGAGTTTGAAAACTACGTTATCAAGAACAACATTTTTGACCGCTCTATGTGGAATATGTTCCACATCTGCGCACAGTACAAGGCATGGCTTCCCAAGCTCGAAAACAACACATACATCCAGGGCTTTGGCAATGGTCTTGCAATGTGGGGCATAGGCACAGGAAAGCAGTTCAAGTATGATCTTCTTACTTCCTATAACCTTGCAGTAGAGCTTGAAGAAACAGGTGCTGACTTCTACTTTGTTGAAGAGATACCTTATTATGACTTTTCAACAGCAGTTGCAAACGCAAGAACATATTAAGATGTATTGCGAAAAGTGAATTGAATGTAGTTTAGCTAAAGGGGTGCTTTTGTCAAAAAGCACCCCTTATATGTTGATGTCAAAGATTGTTTTGTATTTCACCGTTTTGAACACACATAGAGCAAGTATCTTGAAAAAAGTTTTATTTTTCCTTTAACCTTATAATAATTACTGAAAACCGAAATAATAACTTTTAAAACGTCAAATTTCCGAAAATTCTTTGCTGTGTAACCATTTGTTTGGGGTCAAATGCTCATTTGCAAAAAAATATACATCTTGACAAACAAAAGGATTGGTGGTAAAATACACATCGGAAAAATAAAGGATACGTTCAAAGGGCAAAATAGAGTCCTGCTAAATATTTTGACGAAGGTGTGTTTATGAAGCAATCAAAATCCATTTTGTTCACGTTTCTCGGTACACTTATAACAGGTATGGGAATCGGCGTTTTTCTCACGCCCAATAAGATTGTCGGTGGCGGCGTTTCGGGTATTGCAACGATTCTTTTTCATTCCCTCGGTGTTCAGCCGGGTATTTCCTTTGCAATTATAAATGTTGTTCTTCTGATTTTGGGACTTCGTGTTCTTGGCAAGTCTTTCACTCTTAAAACCTTGTTTGGCGCAGGAATGCTTTCGATTTTTGTTCAGTTGTTTTCCTATGTGCCGTTTTATACGGATGACACATTCCTTGCTACTGTTGTTGGAGGTGCGCTTTACGGAATAGGAATCGGTCTTGGTTTTGCAGCCGGTGCATCAACGGGCGGCACGGATATTCTTGGTAGACTTATTCAAAACAGGTTTCCGTCTGTTCCCATTGGAAAGCTTGTTCTTGCGGTGGACATTGTTGTCATTGTGGCATCGTTTGTTGCTTTTGGGCAGTTTGAACTCACGCTTGTGGGCGTTATATCGCTTCTCATTTCAAGCTTCGCAATTGACACGGTTATCGCACAGTTCAATGTCTCGAAAATTGCTTTTGTTATCACAGATAAAGGCGAGGATATTTCAAAGAATCTTGTTTCAACCTCTCCGCGCGGTGTCACAATAATAGATGTTGTTGGCGCATATACTTTTGAAAACAAGAAAATGCTTTTTTGCGCGCTTAAGGAGAGCGAAATCGCTGATTTTCAACGCAAAATTCTTTCCTTTGACCCGGAAGCATTTATTGTATTCTCCGAGTCGCAAAAAATCCAGGGAAACGGATTTTATCTTTACAAATAATGCATTATTTTACAAAAATCAAAACCGCATCGGGGGCATCCGATGCGGTTTTTGCAATGTGATATATGGTTAAATCAATAATCAAGCCTGAACATTTTTGTTTCGCCAAGGTAGGTTTCAAAGGAAAACTCAGTTGCATCCTGTGCGTAGTATTTACCTTCATAAACCTCATATACGTTGCACTTTTTCGGAAGCCTTATCGTTTTTGTGCCGGTTTCGGAGGCATGGTAGGTTATATAATTGCGGTTTGCAAACAGGACATCGTCGTGGTCAGCATAGATGTGCACTCCTGCCGCCTTTGCAAAATTCCTCATAACGTTGCTTCTGATATGCTTTGAACCATAGAAAACAGAGGTGAAGCCGTCACATTCCTTGACCGTGATTGCGGGGACTTCACTTGTGAGGAATTTTGCCGCAACGGTGGCATCCTTGTCATCGGTGTAGAAAAGAGGCCAGAGGTAGGTGTCCCAGTTGAGATTGTTTGTGTATCCCACAACAAGATCACGTTTGCGGTCGAGTGTTCCGAAAATAAAGTGACGATCAAGCTCGCCGGTAAACTGTGATGGCTCTCCATTTATACGGAATTTTGCATCATAGCAGTCGTTTATCATGGCGGCAGAAATGCCTGTAAGCTGTGTTATGTTGGCAACATCAAATTTTGTTCCGGCATCGGGGTTTATAACACCGGAGGCATACATCCACACTGCCACAGCACCGTCTTTCTTGAGCTTGTCGTGTATAACCTTGCGTTCGCTGTCTGTAAGCACAAAGGTGTTGAAGAAGATGTACATTTTGTATGACGGCATATCGGGATTTGCCATGTCGTTGTGGAAATACTGGTCAACAGGAGCTCCGATGCGTGCAATTTCATAGTTACGCATAAGCTCAACAAGCTCTCTTGTTGTCTGACAGGAAACAGCCTGTGCACTTTCCTCGTCGAAGATAAAAGCAATTTCACTTGCCTTTCTGCGGTCTTTTGTATAAGCTTCGGCGGCGATTTCCTGCTGACGTGTGATGAGCTTGTAAATTTCCGGATGCTTGAAACGCTTTCCGCCGAGAAGTTGGTCAAACCACCATGCCTGCACATCCTCACAGATTGTTCTGCCAAATTCACGTTTCATGATGTTTTCCGTGTCTCCAATGTCATAATGGTTATACTTTGCACGGAAATAGCGGTTTTCCATGTGCGTGCGGCAGTCATCTTCGATTATGTAGATTTTGTTGTTTATTGCAAAAGAATCGTGCATTTCACGCTGACCCACAAAGCCGCCGGGACCACGGTTTTCGTAAACTCCGGGGGCAGCAAGAAAGTCAATGCGATCGCTGTTCAGGATTTTTACAACGCCGCCGCTTGTGCCATCCTTGAAAAAGTTCGTACAGCCCCACGAACCATAGAATGCACCTGTAAGCTTGTCGGGAGTGAGGGTCTTGATTACATTTGCAAAATAAAGCACAGAGTCTGCGGTGCCGTTGTGCCATGCACGGTAAAAATCGAAAATATCGGCGTGGTTATCCATATCAACAAAAGAGCCGATGTTTGTGCCGTTGCCCTCCATAACGGGAACAGGAGCGTTGGAAAGCATTGTGCGAGGACCTGAGGCATCATAATCCACCTGCAAGGAATAATAGTGCTTGCTTGCATCGGGAATGGGAGGATTTGCAAGGGTGGCATTGGGATTTTTCCATGCTTTACGGAGGTTTTCATCGTTTTCGTATTTTTCGGTGAGGTAGCTTGAAAACTGACGCTTAAAGCTTTCGCTGTGGTCGGCGGCAAATCCGTCTGCATTTACAGTCGGGTGGAGATAGTACCACTCGGATGTGCCTCCTGCGGCAAAGAAACAGCCTATTATGCGGTCTGCATAAGGCAAGGACATGAGAACGTTCCAGGTTTCTTCAAGTGCCTTTCCTGCATCACGTCGCCACTCGGTTGAGCAAAGGGAATAGAGTGCGGGAAGCTCGGTTTCATAGGACTCGGTGAAGAGATGAACAGGTGGGCGTGAGCCGTCGGCATAGGTGAGAGTTTCGGAGGGGTGAGCCTCTATCCATTCGTTTGTGGGGTGCATACCGATTCGGGGAATGATGAAAGCGTCGGGGACAACCTCAAGAAGTGCCTCGGCTTCTTCACGGAAAAGCTCAATGGCGTTGGGTTTAAGCCATACCGTGTCGCATATGAGGAAGTAAATCTTTATACCTGCCTTCCCGAGCTCACGGTAATATTCCTTGTCAATAATCATATTTGTGCGGTTATTTGTGCGGATTGTTGCCATCATGGGAGGGTAGGGTTTGCCGTCAATGATAATGGCAGGCCTGCCGTTGTGAATTTCTATTTTTTGTTTGTAGTTTTCCTTTCCCACGAGATGTGTACCTCCTCGAAATTGTTTTCAAGGACATTTTACCACATACATTTTCAAAAGTAAACAGGTATACTATGAATATTTTGGACTTTACAAACTAAATAAGCGTTTTTTAAAGAGAGAAAAAGTGCGTAAATGTTGAAATGCTTGAAAAGAAAAAGCACGATGCATTTTTTACAAGCATCGTACTTTAAGTCTGTATAAGCGGATTATTTTTTCTTCTCATAAAGATGACCGACTTTGACGTAGGATTCTTTGTCTGTGGGAATCCCATTGCGGACAAAATCGTTTTTGTTGGGGGTGAGGAGATTTTTCTCGTCAAGATCAAGTGCCTTGCAAAGTACTCTGTTTACCGCTCCGCCCATAAGCTCGGTTGCCTCGGCTGTGTAATAATGGGTTTGGTCGGAATGGTAGGAATCGGGGGTGTCTTTCATGAGGGCGTAAAGGTCGTTTATGATAACCCCTTGGGGTTTTAGAACATCGATGGCAATGTTGTTGAATTTTTCCACATCCCTGTTGTAACGCATTTCAAATTCTTCGATAAAGTCACACTCTCGCACAGGAGTGGAGGTGGCAAAGATTATCTTTGCTTCGGGAAAAAGAAAGCGTATGCGGTCGTGTATACGTTTTATGTAGTCGGCAAAAACTTCGGGGAGCGTGAGAGGCTCATCACCGTAGATGCGGATTGTGTCCCAGTGACCTACGTTCCAATGAACTGCATCCGCACGGTCAAGTCTCAAATCGTCTTTCCAGTTGTGGATGTTACGCAGAGTATACTCCGCAAAACGGCAGTTTTCACTTGGATAGTACACCTCTGCCATGTTTGCCATGCTTTCCTTTACATATCTGTCGTAGCCCTGGCGTATTGAGTCGCCCATGAGAAATATCTTTTTCATATACGGTCTCCTTGCTGTGAATGTTGTACATTTATATACTGAAATTATACACATCTCCGAAAGAGAAGTAAATGTAAAAAAATATAATTTGTATTTTTATGTACATAGCTTTGGCACAAACAGCCTTGAGGCAGGCAGAAGGGGATGAGTTAAAAAGCTTGTTCTGATGTGACGAGAAGCACAGGCACTTTGCGTTAAAAACAAGAAGTGACTCATTTCTCTTTCTTTTCGCCGGATTTGCGAAATTCTCTTGGCGACATTCCGACGTATTTTTTAAATATCCTGCTGAAATATAGAGGGTCTTTGTAGCCAATTGAGGTTGCAACCTCGGTTATTGAAAGGGAGGTTGACAAAAGAAGCTCACGGGCTTTTTTGATTCGCTTGTCCATGACGTGCTTTTTAGGCGTTTTGCCCATTATTTCTTTAAAACTTTTGACAAACTGTGATGATCCGTAGTTGCTTATTTTTGCATAATACTCTATCTTGCTGTCACGCATAATGCCTTCAAAGTCAAGCCTTGTAAGACCGTTCATGATTTTTCCCGAGGCTTTGTAGTTTGCTTCGGCGTTTTTTTGGGTGCTGCTCAGACTTTCACTTATGTGCATGAGCAGCTTTGAAAAAAGATAGTTGATGTGGGGATATCCCGAGCCGCTTGTATAGGCGGCGATGAGCTGTGCAAAGGTTTCTTCAATGAGAGGATCTCCGCCGGTCTTGTAAATACCGCTGTGCGTAAGTCCGCAATCGTTCATCATATCCTTTACGGCGTAGCCTGTGAAATGGGCATAATAGTTGCACGCCTTGCCGGACTTTTTGCGTACAATCTTCTGGAACATTCCCGGCTCGTACATGAGAATATCCCCCTCGGAAACCTTGTGCTGACTGCCGTCAAACTCCGCATATGCCACTCCCTTTGTGAAGTAGACGAGATACCAGTCCTCGCGCCTTCTGTCAAGAACAAATTCGTCTGCGCTCTGCATATTGTAATGGTCAACCGAGCAACTGTTTATAAATAGGTATCTGTTGTTGTCACACGAATAGGGGACATCGCTTGTGCCGTCCCACAGAATCGAATTCATATTTTCCCCTCGCTTTTTTTCCGATTTTCCGTTGATAATCGGGGGCGTTTTTATTTTATAAAACCATTATATACATAAATATGTTAATAAAGATATGCACATTTTGAAAAAAGTCCATGTATCTCGTTAAAAAGTCCATTTACGAACAAAGCAATTTGATGTATAATATAGATTGAGTGGGACTACCCACAAACATAAGGAGCAGGAGGTAACAAAATGAGTAAAATCATGAATTTCCGAAAAAAGCTTTTTAAGACAATAGGACTTATGATGCTTGCGTGCATGCTTATAGGTGTTTGCATCCCGGCTTGCGCAAGTGAGGCATCGTCCGACGAAGAAACAGTCGTTGCAAGGTATGAGTGCGAAACTGCGGCTGTCAGCCCTGACAGTACAGCGACATACAAAACAGAGACCGATCCCACTTATTCAAGCGGCGGCGTTTATGCTTCGTCTACAAATTACGTAACGTTTTTGTATGAGAATGTGCCGGCGTCCAACAAGATAACTCTCAGAAGTGCTTCTATAAGAGGTGGCGGCGAAACAAGCCCTGCGTCTATTACGGTGAAGATTAAAAAGCCGGGCAGCGAAACATGGGAAACCGCCGGAACAATGTTGTTCACGACAACTACCACCTGGGGTATGCAGGACCACATAGACCTTACACTCAGTTTTGATATTCCTGAGGGCTCTTCCGTGACACATTATTCAAGTTCGGGTATAAACTACGACTACATCGAGTTTTCCTATGTAGAGCCTACCGAAATTCTCACAGGCAGAATCGAAGTCGAAACCTGCGAGGAGGATATGGAAACCTACGGTTGGAAGATTCAGACCGACTCCTATGCCACAAACGGCACAAGGGTGGATAACACAAGCGGCAAGACCTTTACATACAAGAATGTTCCCGCATTCAACAAGCTTTCTTTCCCCGTTGCCTGTAATGCGGACTCCGTAATCACGGTAAGCGTGAGAAACCCATCCGGTGCAGAGGTTGTCCTTCCTACAGTTAACCACGCCAACAACGGCGGCTGGTCTATGAACACAGCTACCATGCACACAATCGACGGTTATTCCTTCCCCGAAGGATGCACCTTAATTGTAAAGGTAGGATACGGTGTAAACCTTGACTATTTCGACTTCTATCAGTCAAAGTATGAAACAGTATCCGCAGTTGAGGCTGAGGATGCTACCCCCGGCGTCGGAAGCTTTTCAATAGTCGAGGCAGAGGGCGCAAGCGGAGGCAAGTATATTTCCCTCGGCTCAGGCGTTGCCTTTGAGTTTGTCAATATTGCAGAGTCAAACAGCATCAAGATGATATACGCAAGTGCGGAAAACGGCTCTGTTACCGTTGAGGTGCTTGAGGATGGCGCATGGGTCAACAAGGGCGAGATTCCCTTTGCGACAATGATGGAGGAAACAGTCGGTGCTCTTACAGAGGTTTACTCCGATGTTATCTACATTCCAGAGAACAGCGCAGTGCGTATCACAGCAAACTGCAAGCTTATAATTGACAACTTTGAGTTCTTGAAGCAGATTGCAAAGACCGAAGAGGAGCTAGATGAAACATACATCCTTGCAAAGAACATTCCCGAGGCAGCAGAAAGTACCGTTGAGGACATCATGGCTCTCGTTGGAACAGCAGTGGAGGTAACTCCCGGCACGGATTATGCCTTCACACTTCCCGAAACTCTTTCGCGGGACTATAATACAGTTGTTATTGCATACCGCTCCGAAAACGAATCCACAGCTAATATCGGCTCAAAGATAATGAAGCTTGAAGCAAGCGAAATTGAATATAAGACTTCAAGAATTTCCTTTACCGAAAACTTTGAAGCAGGAAGCGACATTGTGTTCAACACCGAGGCAGAGGGCGTTATGCTTGACTATATCAAGCTCAGCTATGTTACACCTGCAGAGGTGCAGAATATCGCTGCACTTCCCGGCGAGGGCGAGCGTGTAACCGTAAGCCTTAACGGAACATGGAACTGTCAGACAGGTGCAGACCTTTCACAGGGCGCATCCGAGCTTTCCGTTCCCGATGAGTTTGACAACACAATCCCCGTACCCGGTCTCTGGGACATGGCATCCGTTTCTCTCGGAAGCTACCCCGGCAAGAGCCTCTGGTATAAGAAGGTTGTATCAATGCCCGAGGATTTTGACCCCAACGGAGATGTTGTTGTAAGACTTCAGATTGTTCGTGCCCTTTACGGCAGACACATTTATGTAAACGGCAACTATGTTGACAGCTATGCTTACAACTACACATATTCCCACACAGACATTACCGAGTATCTGAGACCCGGCGAGAATGACATTGTCATCATGCTCGGCAGCTACTCCGGACAGAATTCCGCAGAAAACCATGTTCACACAGGCTCTGACTCCGAAAGAAAGGTTTATCAGCCCGGTATCACCGACAACGTAAACCTCATTCTCACGGGCAAGGCTTACACAAAGGCAGTTCAGGTCGCTCCCGACCTTGAAAACGGCACTGTTGAAATCCAGGTTAAGCTTGAAGCAACCGAGGATGTTGCAGATGTTCCCGTAACAGTAAACTTCTATGAGCTTGGTATCATCACAAACGGAACAGGCTCTGCAGGCAGAACAAAGGTTGGTACATACACCACCACCGCAAGCATCACAGCCGGTGTTCAGACCCTTATCAGCGCAGAGGATATTGCAATTTCCGAATTTGCAAAGGCAACAAAGTGCTGGGAACCCAAGAATCCTTACCTCTACGAAATCGAAGTTGTACTTCCAAATGATACCTTCTCCAAGCGTTTTGGTATGAAGGAGTTCCATTTTGACAGCACAACAAAGCTCCCCATGCTCAATGGCAAGGTATATTACCTCAGAGGTACAAACATCGCTCCTTACCGTTTCTATGAAGATCCTCAGAGAGGCTCTTATCCCTGGAATGAAGCATGGGCAAGACAGGTTCTCGCAGAGTTCAAGGACACAAACTGGGAAATCTTCAGAACACACAACGGTCCTATGCCTTCCATGTGGCTTGAGATATGCGATGAAATCGGTATGATGATGGTTGACGAGTACGCTATCTGGGGTAAATGCTCCAAGTGTACGACTGAATCACTTCTCCCTGAGTACAGAGCTATGGTTGAGGAAAAGCAGACCAATGCCTGCGTGCTCTATTGGGACGCACAGAACGAGGCAAACTCCACTGTTGATGGCGTAAAGGTTGACTGGCCCGTAACGGGTGACGCAATCCGTCAGCTTATCTCCGAGAGAGTTGATATTGCAGAAAGACATTGGGACAACGGTTGGTCAAATCCTGTTGACGAAACACAGCCTGTCGAGTATCACCCCTATCCTTTCATCAGCGGTGCAAACATCGACAAGCTCAATACAGAAAACAACAAGAAGCCCTGGAATGCAGGTGCGAACGGCTCTAACGAAACAAACCCCAAGATTGTAAACGAATACGCTTCTCTCTGGCTTAACCGTGACGGCGAGCCCACCTCCATTTCCAAGAAGAATTACGACAAGCTCATTCCCGGTTCCACAGCCGAAGAAAGATTTGAGCTTTACACCACATCTACTGCATGGCTGACCGAGTTCTACCGTTCCGGCAGAAACATCGCCTCCATTCAGCATTTTGTGGGACTTAGCTACGCAAAACCCGGTCAGGAGGGTGCGACAGGCGACGTATTTATGCCCGACCTTTCCAATCCTCAGATACGTCCCATGATCAAGGACAGACTCAAGAGTTCCTTTGCTCCTCTCGGCATCACTCTTGCAAAATATGACCTTTCAATCGCTTCGGGCGACAGCACATATCCCATCATCCTTGTAAACGACTACAATCATGATATCGTTGACCTGCCCGTTACTCTTACCGTTACAAACGGTGAAAATGTTATTTTCACAGAAACAAGAACATATTCTCTCAAGGAAGCAGGCACAACAGGCGAGGATATCGTTTCCGACTCCTTTACATTCAATATCCCCACAGGCTCTGTTGAGGACGATGCAAAGGTAAACGTAAGAGCAAGCTACACACTTGACGGCGAGGAAGTTTACTCACTCCGCACACTTACCTTTGATGCAAAGGCAAGACCTCTTGACGAAAGCCTTACACAGGGCAAGACCGTAACGGTAAGCTCGGAAGCACCGGCTTATGGACAGAAAAAGGAATATGCTGTTGACGGCAACCTCGAAACTCGTTGGGGCGGTGAATACAGAGAGCCTACTCTTGATATTGAAACCCCTTGGATTTGCGTTGACCTTGGCAAGAAGTATGACCTTGTAAGAAGCCGCATTGAGTGGGAAAGCGCAATGCCGACAGCATATGAAATTCAGGTTTCCAACAACGGTACTGATTTTAAAACTGTTGCAACGGTTGATGCAGTTGTCAAGAACGGTCAGAACGTTGATTTTGAGGCAACAGGCAGATATGTAAAGATTCAGGCACTTGGTTGTTCTACAAAATACAGTATGTCCATTTTCGAGTGGTATGTATGGGGTGATGCAATAGAGCCGAAAAACGTTACACTTAATAAGACTGTAACGGTAAGCTCCGAGAGTACAAGCGACGGCTACCTTAAAGATAAAGCAGTTGACGGCGATGTTAGTACACGTTGGAGTTCACAGTATCGTTCTCCTGTGTATGACATAGACACTCCGTGGATTTGCGTTGATATGGGTGACTATTATGAGCTTAGCAGTCTTAATATAGTATTCGAGTATGCAAGACCTGAAAAGTTCTATGTACAGACATCCATTGACGGAGAAAATTTTGTTACAATAGGAACCTTTGAAGGACCCAAAAATGGTATAAACACATATGAGATAAGTGGTACCGGAAGATGGCTAAAAATTCTTGCAGCAGGCTGTGTCGGCGACACATACGGTATGTCAATCTGGGAGCTTGAAGCTTATGGCATTCCCGTTGATACATACACGCCGACAGGAGCAATTCTTCTCACAAGAGATGCACAAAGCAAACCCTATGCAAACAATCTTGCAATCCTCAGCGTGTTTGAAAAGGGCAAGACCACTCCCGTTATTTCAAAGTATATTGAAAGCGCAAACACAACAGGCGACGAGATTTCCTTTGAACTTGAGCTTCCCGAGGGCGAATATGATTACCGCATAACAAAGAACGGTTATCTCCAGTTCTGCGGCGAAGCTACGGTAGACAGCGAAGGCGCAGAGTTTGGAACAATCGAGCTTATCCCCGGCGACATCAAGGGCAGCTACACAGACCTTCAGGGCGACGGAATTGTTGACATTGACGACTTTATAAGAATTCTCCGCGGATTTACCGAAAATTCCTCAAAGAATCTCCGTGTGGCGGCTGATATCAACGAAGACGGAATCATCGGCGTTGATGATCTTGCAAACATCAAGTCCAATTTTGGAAAGACCACAAGCAGTATTTATACGCCGGAAATAGAGAGCGAAATTCCCGAGAAATCAATTGCCGACACATTTACAAAGGTTTATTTCCTCGGTGATACCGACAAGAATCCCCTTGAGTATGCTGTCGGTGAGCCTATGTTGTTCACAATTGAGCTTTATGGCGACGGCGAGATTATTTCCGCACCTTTCTTTAAGTATGAGCTTTCCGCAGACGACGGTTCTTCCGAAACAGGTTACATCGAGGCACCAAATGGCAAGGCAACAATTGCGGCATCCTGCTCTGTGCCCGGCTATGTGAGACTTAAGGTTTATCCCTGCGATGAAGATAAGAACGTCATTTCCGGAACAGGTATCAGCATTTTTGAAGGCGGTGCGTGTGCAGACTTTGACGGCATCACACAAAGCTATGCAGAGCCTGCAGATTTTGACAGCTTCTGGGAAAAACAGATTGATCTTCTTGAAGCAGTTGACCCTGTTGCAACAGAAAGCGTGCTTGTTGAAGGTCATAGCCACACAGGCTTTGACGTATATGACGTAAAGGTTGCTTGCGTTGACGGCTCACGCCCCACATCGGGTTATGTGAGCGTTCCGCAGGGAGCGACCGAAAAAAGCCTTAAGCTCAGAGTTATGTATCAGGGCTATGGCGTTGACACCGCTTACATCAATTCTGCGGCGGGATATATAACAATGTACATCAACCCCCACGGTATTGAAAACGGACAGGATGCAACCTATTACAGCGACCTCAAGGCAGGAGAGCTCAGCGGATTCGGCTTTTCAAACAACAATCCCCCCGAAAACTCCTATTTCAGAAATATGATTCTCCGTGACTGTCAGGGCGTGCGCTATCTTATGAGCGCATATGCAGACCTCTGGAACGGCGTTGACGTTGAGATTTACGGCGGAAGCATGGGGGCTTTCCAGGCAACTGCAGTTGCATCTCTCATGAAGGATGTTGTCACAAAGCTTGACATACAGATTCCGTGGCTTTGCGATGTGGGAAGCGAAAACAATGGCAGACTTGCCGGCTGGCGTCCTTCCTACAACGAGGGCATCATCTATTATGATACAGTAAACTTCGCAAAGAGACTTACCGCTCCCACAACTATCACGGCAGGTCTTGGCGACTACATCTGTCCTCCCTCCGGCATTACAGTTCTTTATAAGGCAATGACTTGTGAAAAGTCCCTTACCTTTATTCAGAACAAGACCCATGGTTATAACCCTGTAAAGACTATTTCTTACACAAAGTAATAACGGCATAAAATTAGCAGAGCTGAATCAGTTTTTGGATTCAGCTCTGCTTGTTGTTTTATGCCGTTCTATCATGAAAGCTCGGAATAGTCGATTTTTACCATCTTTTCTGCCTGAAGCGGAACACCGGCACCGTCTGAATGGTAGTACGAAACGAGAATATAGTTACCTCCGTCGAAAATCGCAGGATAGCAGTATCCGTTGGTAAGGTCATCTTCCAGGTAATATATTCTTGGGAATGTCTTTCCGTCGTCCTCGCTCACCGCAATTATAAAGGGAGTTCTTCCCCAGTTGTCGGAGGCGTGTCCGCTGTTGGCACCGATTCCACGGCTTGTGTATTTTGGAATGGGATTGAAAACAGCCACAAGCTTGTTTCCTGCACGCCCCATAAGCATGGGGGCATCGGGTGAAGAGAAGAATTTATTAGGCTTTGGAGTAGACCATGTTTTTCCTCCGTCTGTGGAGGTGGATTCATACTGACAGAGCATATCTGTTCTTGAAAAAGCACGGAGTGAACCGTCGAGTCTTTCGTAAACCATGGTCTCCTGAAGACCCGTCGCGCTCATTTCGGGGTTGGGGATGTCGTATTCCTCCGAAAGGGTAGACCATGTTCTGCCGTTGTCGTCGCTTGCAAAGAAAAGCATTTTTCCGTGGTAGGATATGGTTTTTGTTCCGTCGGGTTTTGTCACAAACTCATGCCTGTTTGCAGGTATAAGCACTCTGCCTGTGGAAAGCACAATGGTGTGCTGATTTTCAAGAACATAGTATTCTTCGGTGTTCCCGGGGATTACGACAGGCTCGGACCATGTGCTTCCGTCGTCTTCGGAATACATAAATTGCGGTATGCATCCGTCGATTGTGTCGTGACTGCAGAAAACAAGACCGATGTTGCCGTTTGCCATTCTGACAGGTGCGGGACACATATTGTTCCCATATTTTCCTGCCTTCGACACAATCACCCTTTCATTGCCCCAGGTTTCGCCTTCATCATTTGAAAAAATAGCCACGATATCCGCAAGGCAGTGGTCGTCCCAACGGTTGCCGTCATATTTTGTGTAGAAATGCATGATTCTTCCGTCGTTGAGCCGCAAAAAAGCACCCTCACCGTTTCGGGGATTTCCCGGTTTTACAGGAAGAAAAAGAACTTCGCGTCCGATTTTTTTCATTTGTTTCACCTCTCGGATATAATTCACTTTTTGACATTGTAACACACATTAAGCCTTTTGTCAACAAAAATAACGGAAAAGCAGTTGAAAACATTTAAAAGGACCGGATAGTCCTCGTTTAACCCCGGAAAGAGTTTTGGCATGGGAGGGGATATTTTTTTGTTTTTATTTTAAATCTGTTGACTTTTCTGATTTCATGGTGTATAATGTAAGCACATTGTTGAAAATGAAATTTTCAAATCACGCATGAAAGGATATGGAAAAATGAGAGATTTAGGCTGTATTACATGTGCATTGCTCGGCAACAGCGCACTTGAAAACATGGGGCTTATTGCCGAGGCAGGGTTTACAAAGACATTTTACTTATGGGACGACAACGTAGATGCAAAGGCGTTTTCCGCCAGGGCACATGAACTCGGCATCGAGATCGAGACACTTCATTCCCCGTTTGATGTTGTAAGCGAAATATGGAACGAGGGGGAGATAGGCGACAGATACACGGAAAGATTGAGACGTTGCGTATGGGTTGCGGCGGAATACGGAATTCCATATGTTGTCGTACACACCACCTGTACAAACAGAGCTCCTCTTGTTTCAAATCTCGGAATTGTAAGATTCGGAAAGATTGTGCATGAGGCACAAAAGCTTGGTGTTAAGCTTGCGTTTGAAAACCTTGAGTTTGTAAGACATCTTGCTCTTGTTATGGACGAGTTTAAGGACAGCCCAAATGTGGGATTCTGCTATGACGTGGGACACGAGCACTGCTATTCTCCCGGAATTAAGTATCTTCCCCTTTTTGGCGACAGACTTTTCTGCACGCACATACATGACAACCTTGGTATTGCCCCCACAAAAGACATGGATTACCGTGACGATCTCCACCGTATTCCCTTTGACGGAAACATTGATTTTTCAGAGGTGTGCCGTGGCATAAAGGCAACAGGCTTTGAGGGTACGCTCATGCTTGAGGTTGCAAACCGCAAGGACTATGATTTCTATAAGGGTTATACTCCCGAGCAATTCTACAAGAAGGCGTATGAATCGGCACTCAAACTTCGTGAGCTTTGCGACGGAAAGAATTAAGGGAGGTATATAAAGATGAAAAATAAGCTTGGAATATGCCTCTCGGGAGGCTTCAATGAGGAGCTCACTCTTGAGCAGAACATTTCCGCAATTGCAGATGCAGGCTTTGAGGCTACATTTTTTGGTTGGGATGAAAAGTATGATAACTGCGAGAGAGCAAGACTTTGCGAAAAATACGGCATTGAAATAGACAACTTTCACGCACCTTTTGCAGGCTTCAACTGCGTATGGCTTGAAGGCAGCGCCGGAGATGAATACACAGAACGTATCATGAACTGTGCAAGAGAAGCGGGAAAGCTCGGTATAAAGCATATTATTGTGCATCCTACGGCAGGTGCACCAGAGCCTGTGGGAAGCGTTATAGGTCTGGAACGTTTCAAACGTATTATAGATACTGCCACAAACTGTGGTGTAAAGGTTTGCTTTGAAAACCTTGAGTATCCAGAAATTCTCGGTCTTGTTATGGAGGAATTCAAAAACGAAAACATTGGCTTTTGCTTTGACACGGGACATGAGTCAATCTGCACACCGGGTATGCGTTTTATTCCTCTTTACGGAGACAAGCTTTGCTGCACACATATCCACGACAACTACGGTGCAAGCTACACAAAAGTGCCGATTATCCACGGAGATTGCCATATGCTTCCTCTCGACGGAGCGATAGACTTTGAGAGAGTCATGCGTGATATAAGAAGCGTTGACTACAAAGGCGTGCTTATGATAGAGGCAAGTGTGAGGGCAGACCTTGGCACATACTACGGTTTCTCTGCAAAGCAGTATTACGAAAGAGCATATGCGGCATTGAAAAAGCTTTCGGAAATGTAAGACACATAAATATAAGACAACCTCGGATCGTAAAATGATTCGAGGTTGTCTTTTTGTATTGGTGAGGTGATGTCGAGTGCGTCAAAGGCACGTTTTCAGGATTCTTTGTCTTTCGTTTCGCCACTGCCGTTTTTCGCTTTTTGTCCCGGAACGGTTTTTATTTTAAAGATAAAGGCGTAATAATGCGACACCGCAACAACGGCGAAAACAATACGCAGAAAAAGCAAGCAAAAAGCCTGCAACGACAAATAAGTGTCTTTTCATGAGATCGTCCTTTATTTTTAGTGGGCGTTGTTTTTGCTTTGTGAAACGTTTTCACTCTTGTCACGCTTCGGAAACCACCCCTTTTCAACTCTCTTTTGCTGTTGAAAAAGCTCATGGATACTCCAAAAGCAGGAGAATCCCGTAATTCCGAGCAGAGAGGATGCAATAAAGCTTTTGACAAAGAGAGCAGACACCGCAAGTATAGCTCCCGCAACGGCAAATCCCCACCAGCATTTTACACCGAAATAGTATTCTCCGTAGATTACAAGCGGGTGGAAAAGTCCGATTATGACAAACGCAAAAAGACCTGTTATTAGTCCGGTATAATTCATGGCTAAACTCCTTTTATGCCCTTTCGAGAACTATCATATTCCACGAATGTGGTTTTAACACCGTGGAAAGCACATTACCGGAAAGGGTACATTCAAGCTCAGTTTCCGATACCTTTGTTGGATTTTCAAAGCTGTTTTCTGCCTTGATGTCTTCGTTATAAAGCTCTGCGGTACGGACGATTTTAAGGTGTGCTTCGTCGGAGAGGGTTATGACGCAATCGGTGCTGTCATTTTCGGAGAAGTTGATGATAAACACGGATACCGTGCTTCTCCAATCCTCACCGTCGGAGGTCACCATGCAATCAATAAGCGGAAGCCCCTTTATTTCGCTTTCGCCTGCCGTAGCATCAAAGGTCGGACAGACTATTTCCGGCTTTATCGCCGTGCCTCTGCCGTAAACGCAGGCATCACGGTAAGGATAAAATATGCTCTGATGCAGAACATTGCCGTCCTTGTCCGTAAAAAACGGTGCGATTACGTTTACAAGCTGTGCCATACAGCCTATTGAAACTCTGTCACAGCAACGCATAAATGTAAGGAGATATTCGCCAACCGCAAGCGCATCCTCCATGTTGTAAATATCCTCGAGTCTGTGGGGGGCGAGCTGCCACCTTGCAAGCTTTTTGTCTGCGTCAAGACTATGATACCACACATTCCACTCGTCTACTGAAACCATGAGTTTTTTTTCAAAGCCAAGCTCGGCACCTATGTCGTCGGCAAGCTTGCATACCTTCCGGATTGAGCTTTCGTACTTGCGTGTTTTTGCCATATAGTACGCAAAATTGTTCTCCTTGTTGGCAATGTATGAGTGCCATGAAATGTGGTCATAGAATTTATAGCCGCAGCGGAGTGTTTCCTCTGTCCAATCGCCACCCATAATCCCCGTACAGCAGATTGTTTCAATTTTTGGGTCAAGCATTTTCATTGCCTTTGCACATTCAGCGGAAATGTGGGCATAGCGCTCGGCGGTTTCAAGATTTATCTGCCACCAGCCGTCAGGCTCGTTACCCATGCTGAAATACTTTATGCCGAAAGGCTCTTCGTAACCGTGGGAGCGGCGCAGGTCGCTGTAATATGTACCGCCGGGAAAGTTGCAGTATTCAAGCAGATGCAGAGCGTCCGTGATTGTGCCCGTGGCAAGATTTAAGCATATCATGAGCTCACAGCCCACGTCCTTTGCCCATTCATAAGCTTCGCCTATGCCGAATTCCGACGGTTCCATTTCGCCCCATGGGAGATTCAGCACCTTTTTTCGCCCGGACTTCGGACCTATTGCATCTTCCCAGTTCCATGTGGATATAAAGCTTCCGCCGGGATAGCGTACAAGGGGAAGCCGCATGGATTTACATTCCTTTATAAGATTTGTGTTAAAACCACGCTCATCTGCCGCAGGTGTACCCGGCGCATAAACGCCGTCGTAAACGCATCTGCCCGTATGCTCAATAAAAGAGCCGTATATAAGCGGTGAAATTTTGCCGATTGCTCCGTCCTTGTTCACCGTTATCTGAGTTTTGAAATTCACATTATCCCTCCATAAATTTAACAATACTTTTTGCACGCAGACAAACTGTCCATAGGCTTGCAGTGTTTTACTAATTTTTCAGATTGTACATCTGCGTAAACTCAATGTCGTACGGATGATCACCAAATTCCTTGCCAAAAAGTGTAATACCTCCGGGGACAGCTGAGTCCTCGTCGCAGGAAAAGCGAAGCGAAAACCTTCCGCTTGAAATATCAATCATGTCAATTGTCACATCGGAAATCTTTTCGCTGTCAATATAACAGCCTGTATCATCAATCGTCACGGTTTTGAGTATTCCATATTGACTTGCAAGTCCTGTGCGCCAGAAAGACGGAGTGAGATTCCCGTGACGCTCACCAAAGTTACCGGGGCATAGCCATGAGCCAAGGTGAGTGCCACACAGATAAAAGTGAATTTCGGATTGCCAGTGTTCATTATAGCAAGGTGCTTCGGAGCTTAACTCTGCGGTGAAGGATACTTTTTTAAGACTGCGGTTTGAGATTCTGACGGGGATTTCGTATTCAACAAAGCCCTTTGCAAACCACAAAAGCTGAGCCTGAGCACGAAGCGGTGACAGAAATTCTTCGGGGTTGTCGTTTTCAACAAGCTGATCGAGTTTTCCAACCATTCCGCAGGTCGGACTGACCTTGTGTGCCGAGAACATTCCGACAGGAATGCTATTTTTGAAAGAAAAAGATTCTGCATTTGTGCCCGAATTTCCCGCAATAGTGAATAAGAATTTGCTTTCCGCGACAAAGCACATATTTTTGCGTTCTTTGCCGATTGGCTCGAACTTTACAAGCCCCGCATCGCACAGCTGTTTTATATGCTCCGACACAATTGCAGGGCTTATACCGAGCAAAGATGCGATGTCCCTCTGTGTACACGGGCGTGAGCTTATGATGCGCAATATGTCGAGCCTTGTCTGGCAGGCAAGAGCTTTGAAAACGGGAAGTGAGTCTGACAGAGAAAAATGCTTCATAGTGTTCTCCAAAAGGTTAATTTCGTTTGCCTATATGATAACACAACAAAATGAAGTTGTCAAGAGGATTTTGGAAAAAATCCAAAAAAGTACTTGACAAATTTGTGAAAATATGATATATTTTACTTGTGAATCGATTGGGTGCTTTGGTAAAATTAACCAAAATGTTTACAGGTACGCCGATATATTGACACGTTAACCGAATGGTTAACGTGAATAAGGAGGGAACGAGAAACCATATGTCAAGTGGCGCAAAAAAGAAGATTTTAAGTTTGTCTGGAATATTGTGCGCCGTGGAAGCTGTGCTTTGTACGGTATATGTGGCACACAGAATTGCATTTTCTGCAGATACGCCTGTGACTTTTGTTATATCGGCATTGTTGCTTGTGTTGTCGGCGACCGGTGCTGTGCTTGTACTTGCGTACACGTCAAGACCTACACTCCGGTCAATCGGCGTTCTTGCACTTCATTTCGGAATGGTGTTTTTCTTAGCGGGAATTACGATTTACAACTTTACGGGTGCAAAATACAACGTTTCTATGCCGCCCGATCCCGATTTGGTGTATTCGGAAATACAAAACGAAAAGTCCGACGGAAACTATGAAAGTGTAAGTCTTCCCTTCGAAATGTCGCTTGATTCCTTCGAAATTGTCACTTATCCCGACGGCTCGGATAAGGAGTACAACGGAGTGCTTACATTTACTCAAAAGAGAAGCCGCCTTGCCGAGAGCCTTGATATTTCTGTTAACAAGCCTGTAAGGAAAAACGGATATAAAATATATCTCATGGGCTTTTACGGAATGGGGCAGAGCTTGCAGGTGAATCTGCTTATAAAGCGTGACCCCGGGGAGTTTATAAGCCTTGTCGGAATAATCTGCATGGTGGCTGGAGCTTTTGTCACGGCGTTTGCACCGGAAAGAAAAAAGAAAAAGGACGGTAATGCACCGTCGGAGCAAGATACTTCGGAAGGCGGTGATAAGGCATGACCGTAAAGCTGCTTATGGCAATAACCTTCTGCGGTGCGGCGCTTTATATTGTGAGTGCGCTTCTTATAGCAACAGGAAAGCTTCCAAAGCTTATGAATGTGCTTTACGCAGGCGGTATGTGCATAAATCTGTTTCTTGTTTTGAGAAACGCCGTTATAAACGGATATGTGCCGTTTGTGAGTATGTATCAGGTGCTTACTTTCCTTGCGGTGACGATGACATTTTCAGCCATATATATGTGTATGGTCAAAAAGCAAATGTTCATATTGAAATTTTTCCCGGCACTTTCGGGCATAATTCTTGTCGGCGTTGGCTTTATGTCTGACAGCGGTGCCTGGCACTTTCCGCCGGCACTTGATTCACCGTTTTTTGTACCCCATGTTTTTTTATACATGATTTCCTATACTCTTTGCGCCGTGTCCTTTGTGTGCTGTGTGTGGGGGATGATTTTTACTGATAGGGCAGGGGAATGTGAAAACGCCTGCGGTCTGCTCGTGAAAACGGCGTTGCCCTTTATGCTTTCGGGTATGCTTTGCGGCGCAACGTGGGCAAATGAAGTGTGGGGCGAGTTCTGGACGTGGGACGTCAAGGAGTGCTTTTCACTTCTGACTTTGCTTTTTTACAGCGGTTATCTGCATATGCGAAGGGTCGGGCGATTTAGGCGATTTGCGAAGGCTTTCGTCATAATCGGATTTTTTGCACTTGTATTTACACTTCTTTTTGTGGACATGATTCCATCGGATTCACTTCACACATACTCTTAATAATTCTATCATGGGAGGCATTGAAAATGCTCGGTAAGAAAAAACTGACAGTGGCAATTTGCGCTGTAGCGACGGTGATTGTTCTCGGAATTGCGGTGTTTGCCGTTTCCGATGTGGGACTTTCCGGAATTGTTGATCTGTTTTCAAACGGATATTCCGTAAACGGCTCGCTTGATGTAAATACCGTTGAAAAGGTATACACGGTTTCGCTTCTTGACGCCGAAACAATGGCTACGGTAAGCAGGACCACCACCAAGGGAAAAAGCTTTAAGCTTTCGGATATTCCCGTTGAAGGCTATTATACCCTGGTTATAGAGGCAGACGGATTTTTGCCTTACAGAATAAACTCCGTAAAGGTGCAGTCGGGCGAGGAGCTTGCGGCTGTTGATCTGCGTGCCTTCGGTGGTGACATAAACACCGACGGAAGAATTGACGGGGAGGATCTTGCACTCCTTAATGCGGACTACAATAAAAAGAAAGCAAATCTTGAAAATCCCCTTTCCGACCTTACCTCGGACGGTAAGGTGGACACAGAGGACCTGGCTATACTGCTTTCGGGCAAGGGCAAGACTTTAACCGACGCAATTTTTGAGGGAGAGCGTTATATAGATGAATCTGAATACATTTCTCCCGCATCTCTTGCCGTTATTGACGGGAATTATGCGGCGGTAGGCGACGAAACAAGGGGAGCGGTCTATAAGCTCAGGCTTTCCGACGGTGAAATCGCAAAGACTTACATTGCTTCGGATGACGTAAACGGCGTAATGGCAGAAGACGGAATGGTCTATGTTGCCGAAGGAGGTCTTTCGGGTGTTGTAAGCGTGCTTGACGCAGACGACTTTGCGGTCATTGAAACTCTTGAAGTCGGTCACACCCCCACGGACATGGCGCTTTCAGACGGTAAGCTTTATGTTGCCAATAGGTTTTCAAACACAATTTCGGTCATTGACACCTCCGATTACAGTATAACTACGCACATTGACGTCATCCGTGAGCCGATAGCCCTTGCAGTATCAGACGGTAAGCTTTATGCAGTGCATCACCTTACAGATGATGCGGCAACGGAGGACGTCGTTTCCGCAAAGGTTTCGGTCATTGACCTTGAAACAAACACCGTTATAAAGACCGAGCCTATTATCAACGGCGCATCGGGTGTAAAGGATGTTGTCGCTGACGGAAACGGAAGGCTTTACATAACTCATGTGCTCGGAAGATACGCCTATCCCACGACCCAGCTTGACAGAGGTTGGATAAACACCAACGCAGTAACGATTTTCGACTGCACTACCGACACGCCTTATGCCACCGTACTCCTTGACAAGACTGACCTTGGCGCGGCAAATCCATGGGGTATTGAAATTTCCGGCGACAAGCTGGTCGTTGCTCTTTCCGGTGTACATGAGGCGATGGTAATTGACATTCCCACACTCAACGATAAATTGAGTTCCGAGGAAAGCACAGGTACTCTTTCGAGCACCGCAAACAGCCTTAATTTCCTTGATGGTGCAAGACAGAGAATTGCTCTTTCGGGCAATGGTCCGAGGGGCGTTGCGGTTGCCGCCGATGGAAATACAGCGTATTTTGCACAGTATTTTACAGGCGACATTGCCGCACTTTCACTTGATACCATGGAGGTAGAAACCGTTTCTCTTGGTGCACAGCCCGAAAATGATGTGGTGCGCCAAGGACATATCCTCTGGAGTGACGCAACCCTTTGCTATCAGAGCTGGCAGTCCTGTAACAGTTGTCATCCCGACGCACGCGTAGACGGACTTAACTGGGACAACCTCAACGACGGCATCGGAACACACAAGAGCGCAAAGAGTATGCTTTATTCCCACAGAACACCGCCCGTAATGGTGACGGGTATCAGAGCAAACGCCGAAACTGCTGTCAGAGCAGGTATGAAATACATTCAATTCAACGTTATTCCCGAGGAAGGCATGGCGGCAATCGACGAATATTTAAAGAGCCTTTCTCCGGTTGCATCTCCTTATCTTAACCGTGACGGAACACTCACGTCATCGGCACAAAACGGAAAGCAGCTGTTTGATGAGGCGGGGTGTATCACCTGCCATCCTGCGCCCCTTTACACGGATATGAAGCTTCACGATAACGGAATTATTGACCCCGAAACCGACGGCTGGGAATACAGACCCTTTGATACATCGACTCTTGTTGAGGTCTGGAGAAGCGCACCGTACCGCTTTAACGGAAAGTTTGCGACAGCCCGTGAAAGTGTCGTGCATGATACCGAGGGTCTGAACCTTTCCCAAAGCGAAATCGACGACCTTACGGAATATGTACTTTCAATAGGTGCGGAGAATGAAGCCTACGGTATCGAGCAGATTTTTGCCACTGCCTCCGATGGAGCAACTCTCTACTCAAAGATTGCTCCCGGTGCCGTACCCGATTATTTCACCGTAAGAAAGCAAGATAAATATGCAAGGGAGGCGACCGTCACAATTACCCTTGCAGATGCCGACGGAAACTCTCTTGAAAGCAAGAGCTTTGAGCTTCCGGCAATGAAATACGGCGCACTTTATACGGTGCAGTTCCCCTCGTCCTTTGAAATACCCGAAGATTTTGCTGAAGGCGGAACTCTTACCTTTACAATTACCGAAACAAGAAGCGGCAGGGCGTATGCAACCGACCTTGTGCTTGTAAACAACTGAAGGGAGGAATAAACAATGAAAAACAGAATACTTTCACTCGTGCTCACCCTTGTACTTGTTCTTCCCATGACGGTGATTTACAGCGATACCGCAAAGGTTGGAGCCGCTGTTGGTGATGTTACCACAATAACAGTTGAAAACCTCACCGCTGATCAAATGGCGGTTGTTGACCGTGCGCTTGAACATTCAAGTACATATATTCTCACCAAAATCAAGCGCATGGGCGGCTCGCATTTTTCCTATACGGAGGATCTTGCCGAGGAAATCATTTACGGTACATCACTTCCCGAAAAAGGTGAAGCGAGCATAAAGGGCACACCATCAAGAATGGTACTTCTCTCTGTTGAAAAGGCCTCTGAAAGTTCTATCACTGTAACCGAGGAAATACTCGTTGACCTGCCAAGCGGCGTTGTCCGTGACCCGGATGTTTCGGCTGACGGAAAAACAGTTATATATTCACAGAGAGCAAACAAATATGAGGATTTCAAAATTTACGAAATGACCCTTGCCGACAGAAGTGTAAAACAGCTTACTTTCGGCGACGGTGTTTCTGATTTCGAGCCTATATATCTTCCCGACGGAAATATCATGTTCTCTTCAAGCAGGATTATCCAGACGGTTGACTGCTGGAAAGTGCCTGTATCAAATCTTTTCATAATGAATCCCGACGGCTCAAACATCAGAAGAATCGGTTATGATCAGGTTCATACCACTACCCCAAAGCTCACAGGCGACGGCAGAATTATTTACACCCGTTGGGACTATAACGACAGAACACAGCTCTATATCCAGAGCCTTTTCCAGATGATGCCCGACGGCACCAATCAGACCGAGCTTTACGGCAACAATTCAAACTTCCCCACCTCTCTGATTCACGCCCGTGAAATCCCCGGCGAAAGCGGAAAGTATATGGCGATTGCCACGGGTCACCACACAACTCAGCTCGGAAAGCTTGTTACGGTTGATGTCAACATTGAAAGAAACAGCAAGGATGCTGTGAATTTTGTTTTCCCTGACGAGTATTCCGAAAAGACAGACAACGTTGACCAATATGGTCAGGTCGGCGCAATTTACCGATATCCTTATCCCATTGACAGCGAAACCTTCTTTATTGCTGCCGACCTTGACGGCATTATCGAAGATCCCGACAACTGGGATGTGTGGAAAATTCCGTCGTCAGATGCACAGTTTAACCTTTATCTTAGCGACGGAAGCTCCACGGAAAACCTTGTACCCATTTCGTACTTTGAAAACAACTATTCTCCGGCACAGGTTGTCCCTGTAAAGACCCGTGAAATGTTCCTCAGAAGCTCTATGGTAAACTATGCAAAGAAAAGCGGAACATATTATATCGGAAACGTTTACGCAGGCGAGGGAATGACGGGCGTTGAAAGAGGAACGGCAAAAGAACTCCGTGTCGTTGCACTCAAATTCAGAAACTACGCAATAGGTGCTACCGTTCAGCCCGGTGCAGACCCGTTCTCTCCGATTTCGACGGGCTATGGCGCATGGGACGTAAAGGCGGTGCTTGGAAGCGTACCCATAGAGGAGGACGGCTCATGCCTGTTTGAAGCTCCCTCGGATACACCGCTTTATTTCCAGGTGCTTGACGATGAGGGCTGTGTAATAGCAAGTATGCGAAGCTGGACAACACTTATGCCCGGCGAGAGCTTTTCGTGCGTTGGCTGCCACGAGAACAAGGACAATGTTCCCCCTGCAAACGCAACCCCCACACTTGCACTCAAAAAGGGAGTGCAGAAAATAACCCGTGAAGCATGGCAGGAGGATGACATTTATGCGGACTATGATCCGTATACAGACGAGCCGATCGGCTTCGACTACGAGGATGAGGTTCAGAAGATATTTAACGAAAAAACAACCACCGATTATTCGAATATCTCCCAGGCGATGGTTGCCGTTTCAGCCTCTTCTATGACAGGACTTGACTCTGATGCCCGTCCCGTTGCGATACTTGCGGACGATAAATGGGACGTTTCCTTTGAAGCGCAAAGCGGAACATGGTACGCCGAGGACTTTGATTCCTCCGCTTGGCATGGACTTTATGCTCCTTTTGGTGCACACGCAAACGGACTTTGCGAAGTCAACTCCGTCTGGGAAAGCGGTGAGCTTTATTTGAGACGTAAGTTTACCGCCGATAACTACATGATAAGTGAGTACACGCCTTTGTTTGAGGTTATCTCAACGGGCAACTATACAGTATATCTCAACGGAGAGCTTGCCCTTTCCGGAAGCGGTGCTTCGGAAACCGTACGGAATTTCTTTACGGACGATATGATTTCAATGCTCCGCATGGGTGAGAACACCATTGCTGTAAAGGTTCAAGCACCGTACTTGCAAGCACCTGTGTTCTCATTCAAAATGTATTCCGACAATAAGCCTGTTGTTCTTCCCGAGGGCGACATAGTCATCCCCGACGACGCAATCCTCGAAGCTTACACCGATACTCTTATAGATCATGGTGCGGACTGGACATACTTCATGAATACCTCAAATTCGCTTGACGGTGCAGAGTGGTATGCAGAGGATTACGATACCTCCACTTGGCTCACGGGGGCTGCACCTTTCGGAAACGGTACGGTCACACACAATACAGTATGGTATGAAAAGAACGCCTCGGGATACCTTTGGGTGAGAAAGACCTTTACCATTCCCGATCAGACCACACTCGACAAAGCGGATTTCAGACTTAATGCGTATTACGCACAAGCACCCGAATTTTACGTCAACGGCAAAAAGTTCCTTAATAATACCACCTCCGGAAGCGGCGGCTGGTTCACAAGCTGGGGCTACCGTGACGTTTACCTTGACGAAGATTTCAAGAGTGCCTTAAAGGTTGGCACAAACACAATCGCCGTCAGACTTACCAACCCAACAAACGCAAATGCAAATGGCGGTGCGTTTGACCTTGGACTTTACGCAGATTTCCGCAAGTACGACGAAAAGTACCTTGTTGAAGCAAGAAGTGAGCTTAAATACAGCGTGATTGACAATGCGACGGGTGCTCCCGAAAACTGGACCGCCGTGGACTTTGATGACAGTTCATGGACATCGGGTGAAGGTCCCATCGGAAACGTAAAATGCGTGGGAACAAACTCAAATTTTGTAGTTGCCGGTGGAAACACCATGTATGTCCGTCAGAGCTTTGAAATTGAAGACCTTTCAGAATATGAGGGCGTGACCCTTAAAATGAATCTGCTTTACGACCAAGACCCGAGCATTTACCTTAACGGCAACCTCATCTATTCTACCTCCGGCTATACAACAGGTTACACAACGATTGACCTTGGCTCAACCTGCACAAAGTATCTTCGCGAGGGTACAAATGTCCTTGCGACGGCTGCTCCAAATGAGGCAAACGGCGAGGCAGGCTATGATATGGCATTGCTTGCAAGCGGTATTGTGGAAAGAAACCTCATTACCGAAAGCTATACCACAACACTTATCGACAAGGGTTCAAGCTGGAGCTATAACGTCGCTTCAAGTGATACCCTCGGCACGGCTGTTCACGCCGCAGACTTTGATGCTTCGTCCTGGTCAACCGGCAATGCTCCCTTTGGTAACGGCACAAAGAGAACCTACGCAACGACATGGGGCGAACTTCAGGTTGCAGGCTATCTTTGGGTAAGAAAGCATTTCACCGTTACTGCGGATATGCTTGCAAAGGCAGACTTCAGCCTCAATGCCTTTTATGCACAAGCTCCCGAATTTTACGTCAACGGAACAAAGTTCCTTAACAATACCGCCGGCGGAAGCGGAGGCTATTATACCGGTTGGGGTTACAGAGATGTTTACCTTGACGAAGCCTTCAAGGATGCCCTTGTTGTGGGCGATAACGTGATTTCCGTCAGACTTACCAACCCTACAAATGCTTACGGCGGATATTTTGACCTTGGTCTTTATGCCCATTTTAAGGCATTTGACGAAAAATATCTGGTTGATCCGAGAGCTACCTGGACCAATGTTTACACCGCAGAAGCTCCCGATTCCTCATGGACATCAAACACTTTTGATGATTCTTCGTGGACACTTAACGACGCACCGTTTGGAAACATGAAAGCCGTGGGCTATAATACGGAATACAAAGGCGACGGAAATACACTTTATGCAAGGACAGCCTTTAATATTGAGAATCTTGCGGAGTATTCAAATTGCGGCATCAAGCTGTATGCACTTTATGATGAAGACCCAAAGCTTTATCTCAACGGAAACCTTATATGGGAAAAGAACGGCTATAATACAGGGTATGACATATTTGACCTCGGCACTGCAATATCAAAGTATTTTGTGCAGGGTCAGAATATCCTTGCAATGGAAGTACCCAATGCGAGCGGCGAAATAGGCGCAGATTTTGCACTGTATGCATACGACATAAAAGTTGGCGGCGAGCAAAGCAGTATTGTGTCCGAGCCTTCAAAAATCTATCTCGGCGGCAAGCTCATGCCTGCGCCAAGAATGAAGAAGTCCTTCCCGCTTTCCTATCTCGTGCTTACAGGCTCAACTCCAAAGAGCAATATTCAATGGATCGGAGATTATCAAAACAGCTATATCAATTGGATATATTCCATGAGTAAGCCTGAAATGCTTGAGCCCTATGAGTATGGCTCAAAGACAAGCACCGGACTTTTCACACTTCTTGAACCGTATAACCTTACCGATGCCGAGCTTCGCACCATAAGAGCATGGATTGACCTTGGCGTTCCCGCCTATGGTAAGTATGATAAAAATGTCAATTGGAGCGACAATGACCTGAGGGATGCCACCGAAAAGGACAGCAAACGTGATTTCTATGAAATGCTTGACACTCAGGCAAAGAAAAAGCTTGCAGGTCTTGAAATGCCCGGTGAGATAACCATAAGCTTTGCCGGAGCAGACGGCGTAAGTACTTCTGCAACAGACAGCGAATCTGCGTACATCACAATTCCCCGCAAATATGCTCAGGGTGACACCTTTACCGTAACACTTCCCGAAGGACATAAATATCTTGCTTTCACCTTTACACCCAAGGTTGCCGAAAGCATAATCTATGTTCCTGACGGTGTGTTCACTTACACATTTCCCTCGTATGCGTCAACGGTTTTCCCGACGGAAGCCTTTACGCTTTACACCGAGAACACTGCAAGCGCAAGAATTCCCACCAACGACGAGCTTTCCTCTGTGCGTAACCTTGCGCTCAATCCCTTTGACCTCGACGATGCCACCGGTATTTATCCGCACGCGACGGTTTCTTCACGTTACAGCTCAAATTACTGTCGTGCCCGTGCGCTTATTGATGGCTTTGAAATGAATCTTCTGCACTATTACGACGCAACAGGTCTTGGCTACCCCGTTATGAGCTGGGGACTTAATCAGGGCGATGCAAGCGACGATTATGCAAGCATAGACTTTGGAAGAAGCGTGTGTGTAAGCTCTGTGGGAATAAAGATTCGGGCGGATTTTGACCATGATGATTACTTTACATCCTGCACTGTTGAACTTTCAGACGGCACGACCGCCTGGCTTGCAATGAAAAAGACAAGCGAAATGATGTGGCTTGAATTTGATGAGCCTGTCACAACAACAAGCATTAAAATCAAAGAGCTCAACAATACAACCACCGACCGTTGGCCCGCTGTTACCGAAATAAGAGTTATGGGCTGTGAAGCGTCGGATACAGTTTCGGAGTAAGGGGGAGTTAAAATGCGTAAAAAAAGTATTTTTGCAGTAAGCGCAGTTCTGATTGCCCTTACCATTGTTGTGGGAATTATCACAGCCGTTGCTCATACGGGTGACAAAACCGCATACGTCAGCATAACCGAAAGTGTCGGAGAAGAAATGGATGGCATTTGCACGCTGAATTTTGATGTAACCTCCGACACTCTGCGCTCGGTACAGTTCGTGTTTTCCTATGACAACACGGTTATAGTGCCTTGTGCGGCAGACGGAACGGCTCTTGAAATAAGTGCATCGGAGCAATCAGAGGTGACGGCTTGCTTTGTGCCTGCCATGGGATTTAACCTTCTCGCACCTGAATATGTTGTCAACGGCACACTTACAACCGTAAACCTTTCGCTTTCAACCGAGGCGGACGGTGCAGATTTCAGCACAAAGGCTACCGTGTGCGGTTTTACCTATAAAGTCGCCGAAGGCAAGAGCAAATCAGCATCCTCCCTGCGTCTGGAAACGGCGGAGCTTACCGACAGTGCACTTTCCGGTGTGTTCCCGACATCGACCACTGCTTCCCCTGTAAAGATAGACAATGCTTCAAGAGTGTTCTATCTTTCGGCGGACGGAGAAACGGGTGCGGTGCTCTCGGAATTTACCTTTGCATATGATGCCGACGAAGCAAGCATCACCGGAAATCTTGTGACGATTCGTGCCGACGGAGACACGCCGATTGTTAACGCCGAAAGCGGATATTCAAACCTTGCTACGCTGAATATTTACACCTCCTCCGACAAGAATCAGCTTGTGAGAAGCGCACAGCTTGAAACGCCGGATACCGCTGTCGGAAGCATTCCGTTCAGCATTGTAGTCGCACCCGGAAGCTATTACGGCGAGATTCTCAAGAACGGCTATCTGCCATATACCGTTGAATTTACCGTCACCCCGTCAGGTGCTTCGCTTGGCGACATCACGCTTTCTCCCGGCGACATTTCCGGCTCTTATTCCGAGCCTTACGGCGACGGAGTTGTTGACATTGACGACTTTATAAGAGTAATGCGTGGCTTCTCCGAGTTTACCGAGGACAACACCATTGAACGCCTTGACATAAATGAGGATGGCACGGTTACAGTCGAAGACCTCTCTCATGTAAAATCTGCACTTAAGAGTGTGGCAGAACAGTAAAAAAGCTAAAAACACCGCCGCAGACAGGAAAGACTTGTCTGCGGCGACGCTTTTTGTGTAAAGGCATTGTGAAAAGAGGAGAATCTATTTTTTTCTGAACTTTGACGGAGAAACGCCGAAATAGTCCTTGAAAACACGGCTGAAATAGTTGTAATCCGCAAACCCTGTTGAATCGGAAATCTCGGTTATGGAAAGCGAGGTTGTTTTGAGAAGATGTCGTGCTTTTTTCAGACGCTCGGTTTTTATGTAGCGTGCAATTCCCATTCCACATTCACGGGCAAAGATTTCATAGAGCTTTGTACGGGTGACGTTTGCTAAAGTGCAAAGGTCGCTTGTTTTTATGTCCTGCCCGAGATGCAGGGAAATATACTCCTTTACGTCGGTGATGATTTTTTCGGTATCTGCCTCTATTATCTCCTTTAAAAGAAGATAGTCCGTACACATCTCAAGAAGCTTTGCTGCTGCAAGAATTTCGCTCTCGCTCTTGTAGTTTATGCCGTCGGTGGGGCATTGGGGTGCGGATTTGCTTGTTATGCTTTTAAGCTCATCCTTGTCCTTTGTGTCTGCAATCTGACCGAAAATCACATATCCCAGAATCTTGTCCTCATTTTTTATGGGAGTGCAGGTTTCCACAAGACCTGCATGGCATTTGTAAATAAGCACTTCCTTGCTTTTACGGCACTTTTCAAATGCACAAATATCGCTCATGCGACATTTTTCACGAAGTGTCGGATTTGACCGTAGCTTTGCACAAAACTCACACGGCACCTCCGGATATGCAAGTATTTCGTTGTAGTCGCTGTCAAAAATCACAAAGCGGATGCCTGTGAGCGTGTAAAACGCCCTCATGATTTCTTCGAGCTTTTGGATATTCAGTTTTAATTTCATAAATTTATCCACCGTTTCGTACAAATTTACAATTTTTTAGATAGAATTGACTATAATTATATCACAATATTTGATAAAATCAATATGGTGAAATAAAATTTTTTGTGAAAGGTGTATAGAACTATGAAAAAACAGACATTCGCGTTATTTTTCGGTAACAGAGGATTTTTCCCCGAAACTCTTATCGCTTCTGCAAGAGATGAGGTTTCCGGTGCGGTTGTAAAGGCAGGCTATGATTTTCTTATGCCTCCGGCAGACATGACAAGATATGGTGCCGTTGAAACCAAGGACGAGGGCATTGCATATGCAAAGTGGCTCAAATCCCATGAGGGCGAATACGACGGTGTTATCATGTCACTTCCCAACTTCAGCGATGAAAACGGTGCGGTTGCCGCAATCAAGGACTGCGGAACTCCCATTTTCATTCAGGCTTATCCCGACGAAATCGGCAAAATGGATTTTGAGCATCGCCGTGACTCCTATTGCGGAAAATTTTCTTTCTGCGACGTTTTCTATCAGTATAAGATCCCCTTTACTGTTATGACGCCTCACGTTGTTCACCCTTGCACAGAGGAATTTGACAAGAACATCAAGGATTTTGCCGCTGTGTGCCGTGTCGTAAAGGGTATGAAGCGTTTCACAATCGGCGTTATCGGTGCAAGAACAACAAAGTTCAAGACCGTTCGTTATGATGAAATAACTCTCCAAAAATACGGCATCACCTGCGATACATACGACCTTTCCGAATTGTTCTACCGTGTTCAGAACATGAAGGACGACGATGCAAAGGTGGTTGCAAAGGTCGAAAGACTTGTAAATTATACAGACTTCTCGCTTGTACCAAAGGATAAGACCATTACACTTGCAAAGGTTTCCGTTGCCATTGACGACATGATGAGTGAGTATCACCTTGACTGCGTGACACTGCGTTGCTGGGAGGAAATGCAGACAGTTCTCGGAGTTGCTCCTTGCGTGCTTCTCAGTGAGCTTAACGACAGAGGTATTGTTGCATCTTGCGAAATCGACCTTTGCTCTGCAATCAATATGTATGCAATGCAGCTTGCATCCGAAACCCCCACAGCCTGCGTTGACTGGAACAATAACTACGGCGACGATCCCAACAAGGTTATCCTTTTCCATTGCGGACCTATCGCACAGAGCCTCATGACCGAAAAGGGAACAGTAACTGACCACAAGATGTTTGCAAAGGGCTGTCCCGGCTGTGGATGGGGAAGCAACGAGGGAAGAATTGCCGCATTTGATATGACCTTCTCCAACTGCAAAACAGAGGACGGAAAGCTCATCTGCTATGTTGATGAGGGACGCTTTACAGACGAGGAAATTGAAAAAGAATTCTTTGGTTGCGGCGGCGTTGCTGTTATCGATGATCTCCAGAGAAAGCTTATCAAGCTTGCAAAGAACGGCTACCGCCATCATACCGCAGTAGGTAAGGGACACATGGCTCACATTATCAGAGAAGCCTTTACAACTTACCTCGGATATGAAATGATTGAGCTTTAATTGATAAGTACATAGATTATCTGAAAGGAAGGGCATGATAATGTACGCAGGCGGACTTGACATCGGAACAAGCGGTTGCAAAATCGTAATCTACGATGAAAAAGGCAATTTACATAACAGCTTCTATAAGGAATATGATGTAAAACGTGAAAACGGTTTGCACAATGTAGATGCAAAGGAGATTTTTGAAAGCGTAAAGGAGATTCTTTCGAAGGCGGCGTGCGATGAGCTCTGCTCTATTGCCGTGACAAGCTTCGGAGAAACCTTTACCATGCTTGACAGTAACGACGTACCGTGTGCTCCTTCCATGCTTTACACAGACCCAAGAGGAAAAGAGTATGTTTCGGAGCTTGTTGCAAAATTTGGTGCACAGAATCTCGCATTCAGAACAGGCGTAGCTCCCCACGAAATGTACTCCCTGCCCAAAATCATGTGGGTGAAAAACAATATGCCCGATGCCTATGCAAAGGCAAAGTGCATACTTCTCATGCAGGATTTTGTTGTCTATATGCTCACAGGTGAGCGTAGAATTGACTATTCCCTTGCAGCAAGAACGGCGTGCTTTGACATTGTGGGCAAATGTTGGGACAAGGAGCTTCTTGATTACTGCGGTATAGATGAGAGCCTTTTGTCAACACCTGTTGCGACAGGAAGTGTTGCCGGTAAGATAAAACCCGATATTGCAGCAGAGCTTGGACTTTCCGATGAAACTGTGATTGTATCGGGATGCCATGACCAGATTGCCGCAATGACGGGTGCAAATGTGTTTGAGTGCGATGAGGTTATGGACGGCACAGGTACGGTTGAGTGCGTACCGGTTATATTTGACAGCGTGCCCAAGGATTTTGCCCTTTATGATGCAGGATATTCCATTGCTCCGCACATTAACGGCAAATATGCCTGCTATGTGCTTTCGTATGCAGGAGGAGCGACCCTCAAGTGGTTCAGGGACAATTTCTCGGATTGTTCCTATGCCGTGATGGACAAAACCGTCAAGGATGCTCCGTCGGAACTTATGATTATGCCTCACTTTGCGGGTGCGGCGACACCTTACATGGATGGCACATCAACGGCGGCAATAATAGGACTTACCTTTGAACACGGAAAATCGGATATTTACAAGGCACTTATGGAGGGTACGGCATACGAGATTATGCTCAACCTTGAGGTGCTCGGTAGCTTCGGCATTGCTCCCAAAATGCTCATCGCAACGGGGGGCGGCGCAAACTCTGACGTATGGCTTCAGATAAAGGCAGATGTGTTGGGGATCCCTGTTACTGCACTTAACGGAAGTGAAGTAGGTGCGGCAGGTACGGCATACCTTGCCGGTAAAGCGGTGGGAATGTACGGCGATGATGTGAGGCTTCTCAGCAAGAGAAAGGTCTTTACGCCAGATATGGCAAAGCATGAGTTTTATGTGAAGCAGTATGCAAAGTACAAGAAAATCTACTCCGCAGTAAAGGAGATTTATTCAAATGATTAACGGATATATCGGTCATCCTTCCCAGCTTTGCGGCGTTGAGGAAATGACTCTTGCCAAAGGCAAGGGTAAGGGCATGACTTTGCTTGAAGTGCGCAACGGCAAGGGACTGCAGTTCACTCTTTCGGCGGATCGTGCAATGGATATCTCAAGACTCTCTTTTGAGGGTGTGAACATGGGCTTCTTTGCTCCTTGCGGTTATGTTGCGCCTGCGTTTTATGACGGTGTTGGCGGAGGCTTTCTGAAATCCTTCACGGCAGGTTTTCTTACCACCTGCGGTCTTACTGCAGTGGGTTCGCCTTGTGTTGACGAGGGAGAGGAGCTTCCTTTGCATGGAACAATCTCAAACACCCCTTGCGAAAACTATTATTACACCGAAACTGAAAATGAGATAGTTATAAATGCGTCTGTCAGGGATGCTTCGCTTTTTGGAAGAAAGCTCATGCTTGAAAGAAAGTATATCTGTTCCAAAAACGAAAACATTCTTAAAATTGAGGACTCTGTAATAAACCTTGGGACAACGGACAGCCCTTGTATGCTTCTTTACCATTTCAACATGGGTTATCCGCTTCTTTCGGAAAATTCTGTGGTTGTTATTCCGGAAAACTCTGTTAAAGCAAGAAATGCCCATGCGGATTCTGACATTGAAAACAGAAAGAAAATGGAAGTTCCGCAGGCAAACTATGAAGAAATGTGCTATTTTTATGATGTCAAGGACAAAAACGGCACAGCCTCTGTCGGAATATTCAATCCCGATATTAAAAAGGGACTCAAGATGAGCTATGACAAGCAAACTCTTGATTATTTTACCGAATGGAAAATGATGGGCGAGGGCGAATATGTTCTCGGACTTGAACCTGCGAACTGCACTCCTGACGGCAGAGATGTCATGAGAAAGCAAGGTCTTTTGAAATTCATAGCTCCCGGACAGTCTTATAAAACAGCAATTGAACTTAAATTCACGGATAGCGAGGAAGAAATAAAATGCTTGTAACTTTAAAAAGTATCCTTAAAATTGCCGAGGCGAAGAAATGCGCCATTGGTTCGTTTAACACACCCAATCTTGAGAGTTTGCTTGCAGTAATTGCGGCGGCAGAAGAACTTAATCAGCCTGTTATTATTATGCACGCTCAGGTTCACGATGACATGGGTCTTTGCAAGATTGATGACATTGCACCTGTGATGCAGTATTTTGCAGAGAGGGCAAGTGTGCCTGTATGTATGCACCTTGACCATGGAGTTGATCTTGACTATGTTAAGCGCGGACTCGACCTTGGCTTTACATCTGTAATGTACGATGGCTCTGAAAAGGAGCTTTCCGAAAATACTGCAAACACAAGCATTGTTGTTGAGCTTGCGGCACAGTATGGCGCATCGGTTGAAGCAGAAGTGGGAAGCATGGGCGCAAGAGAAAGCGGTGGCGAAGGCGGCGACAGCATTTACACTGACCCTGAGCTTGCAAAGAAGTTTGTTGAGGAGACCGGTGTTGATGCCCTTGCCTGTGCATTTGGTACTGCTCACGGAGTTTATCTCACAAAGCCCAAGCTTGATTTTGACAGAGTTTGTAAGATAAAGTCTCTCATTGATGCTCCTATCGTAATGCATGGTGGAAGCGGTGTGAGCGTTGAGGATTACAAGAAGGTAATCGATTGCGGTGTAAGAAAAATTAACTACTATACCTACATGGCAAAGGCGGCAGGAAGTGCCGTTGCAAAAATGACAGATACAACCTTCTTCCATGACGTTGCAGTTGAAGCGCAAAAGGCAATGAAAGAGGATGTTATGAATGCGATAAAGGTTTTTGCGAGAATGGACTAAATAACAAATTAATATGAAAAAAGCGGACTAACCCGGGAGAGAACGGGTTAGTCCGCTTAAAACATATTATGGGATTATTTCGATATAAGTCCTGCTTTGACATGGGAAAAATCTTCCACATCAGCAACGCCGTTGCCGTTAAGATCGGTTATTGTTTTCAGATATTCAGTGCAGTTATTTGTAAACGCTCTTAAAATTCTAAGTAAATCATCAATATCAATAATTCCGTCACCGGAAAAATCCGATTCATTTTCCTTTATGTCGCCGGGGACAAGGGAGAATCCGGGAAGTGTAGTATTGCCATCACGGGTAAGCGAAACGCTTAAAGTGGTGGGCAAAAAGCCGCTTTTCTCGGCTGTGAGATTAAAGGTTCCCTCAGGCATATATTCAAGGGAGGGGAATGTGCCGTCGGAGTTCTGATATACAACCATCACGGTTTTTCCGCTTGCGGCATTTGTAAGAGTAAGACGTGTTCTGCCATCATAATTAAAGCCATCCTTGTCGGCACTTTTCATGATGGGAGCATATGTAGGGGAGATATTGCTGTTAAATGAGATTGCGGCACCGCTTGTTGAGTGTACAACCTGATGTGCAATTTCACGCAGAACATAGGCATCGTCGAAACCGGCAGTAAAGCTTGTATTTCTTACATCTGCTTCATCATCACCGAAAATGGTTTCCACAAACACACAGCCGGCAATGTAGTCACCTTTGCCTGAAAGATGCGAGTTGAAGTCGGAATAAACGGAGTTTTCTTTGCCATAATCGTCTGTGTATGTGAAAACTGTTTTTGCAAGTTCAATCGCCCTACCGCTTTTGATTATTCTAAGGTTTCCGTTGTCGGCAGCCGCATTTGCATAACACTCTTCAACTTTTGTGAACATATCAGCACTTGTTGCATAGCCTTTGTATCCGGTTGTATGATCTGCATCCCCGCTACAAGCTCTCGCTTCACAGTACCCCCATGTTTGGTGAATCAAAAATTCGGCATCGGGCTGATACTCTCTCGCAATCGCCATAAGCTCATCAAGAAGTGCATAATTTGCATAATCGTCAGATTGCCACGACCCTTGCTGGAATGTAATATAGTCAAACTGTGCCGCTTCAAGTACATTCTTCAGTGTGACTTTGGTGCTTACATATTCTGTCATATCTTTATAAAAGTCATATTGGGCACTGTCACTCTGATAGAAATTATAATGATTCTCGATAGTACATCCACCGTAATAAAGGTTGTAGAACTCCGCTTTTATCCCAAGACCGTCTGCGATTTTTCCCGCATATATGGTGGCATCGCCGGAATAGCTGTTACCAATGGAAAGAATACGGACAGCTGAATCATCGTCGGGAATAACAACGGGATTCGGATCGACCGGATCTTCTGCTTCGGGGTGAACAAACTTTGTACCGTCGGGAAGCGTAATGTTGAAGTGGGACGCAACCTCGAGATAGTTGCTGCTTATATCGGCAAGAGAGGTGGTGGATATATTGAAGGCAACATAGTTATAACTTCCCCACCATGTATCGGTGACGGTGACACTTGCGGTTGTGACATTATTCGGTCTTGACGATGCGTTTGTACTCGTATTAACCCAGAGATTCGCACGGTATTGATAACCTGAATCAATGGTAATAACAGAGCCTACGGGAATCTGATCTTTTGAAAAAATCTGTGTTGCGACAAACTTTTTGGCAAGGTCGGTCCCGGTTGCGATTGTTGAGCCTTTGGTGGAATCGTAGAAGCCGTTTTCCCACGTAAATTCGGTATAAGGGTATTTTCGGGGAACGTATATTCTCAGAGCCTTTTCAACTTCGTCAACTTTTTCATTCAGCAAAGCACCGTCGGGACGGCTTACATTAAAGGCACGCAGTGTAAAATTACCCCACCATGTTTCGTCAACCTCAATGCATGAGGTTGTGACATTTCCGGGACGGGTCGCAGTGTTTTTTCCTGTTGCGGTTTGCCAGCCATCAGGGCGGTATTGATACCCGGAATCAATGTAAATCACACTTCCGACGGGGATGTCATCTTTTGTGAATCTGACAGCAGATGAGACAAATTTTTTATAAAAATCATCATTGGGGCTTATGGCAAGATCTATGCGGCTTGTGGATTCCCAGAAAGCGCAAGCAGTGGGTTGCCAGTCAAGGAGGACATGGGTTTCGGCGAGACTTGCTTCACTAATAGTTGCCGCAGAGGCTTTGTGAGAGAACATATTGACAGTGCAAAAAAGCACAATGACGCACAGAAATAATACAAGAGCGCCTTTTGATATCCGGAGGTTTTTCATTTGTTGAGTCCCTTTCTATATGTAAAATTCCTACACTGTCGTTATTATACACCTTAAAAGATATGGCGTCAATGTATTATAAAGAAAATAGAATATGAATTTCAAGAAAATTAACGGCGTGTTTTTTCTGAATTTAAAAACATGGGATAGAATCTAGTTGATAAAGCTTTTGACATATAAGGGGGGGAGAATTATAAAACGACGTGTGACGGCATTGCCAAGATTCAATGATAGATTCATTTATCTGAACAGAGAGCCGGTAAATTCGCATTTCTATCTGAATGCTACAGGTATTTCATATCCTCATAAAAACTATGCTATCGAACACTATAAATACCATTATTCGTTTCAATTTATTGTTTCCGGCAAAGGTTATATCAAATGCGATGGAGTTGTGAAAGAATTAAACAAAGGTGACTTTTTTTACATCGGTGCGGTTGAGGGCGTGAGTTATTGGACGGATAGTGAAGTTCCTTTTACAAAAATAAGCTTTTGCGGAAGTGGAAGTTTCTTCGATTGTGTGGAAGCGGTTTTTGGGTTTGAAACACCCTTTGATGTTGTCCATACTGATTCATCGCATAATGTCTCATACTATTTTCACCGCATTTTTGATGAAGCAAAGATAGTTGAGGATCCTCCCGAAAAGGTGATGAGCACGGTGCTTGAGTTGGCGGGGGTGATCCGGAAAATCAAAAACGGGCAGGATTTTCAGACAAAAGCGGAAGACAAGGTTGAAAGCGGCGGTATGGCAAAAGAGCTTTCAAAATATGTTGCTGAGAATCTTTCATACAATCTGACCCTTGGGAGCATTGCACTGCATTTCGGTATAACAACAAGAACTGTGCACAACTACTTTTTTGAAAACTTTGGTATGTCTCCTAAAAAGTATATACGAATGAAACGCCTTGAAAGTGCGAGGGAATTGCTCGCCGGTACAAATATGGCAATATCTCTAATCGCTGAACAAGCGGGTTTCAAAGACTGTGCATATTTTTGCAAGGTTTTCAGGGAGCAATTCGGAGTGTCGCCCGGAGAATACCGCAAGTCGTTGGAATGACAGTCGTCTTTAAAAAGAAACATCGGATGCGAAACGTGAAGTTGCACATCCGATGTGTTTTTTATATGCATTGTTTATGCAAGGGCTTCAAGCATTCTCAAGGCGATGATAAGTGCCTGTTGTGCCTGAGTGTTGTTTTTGGGAGCAAAGTTATTGCTTCCGACACCGTTCAGAATACCCTTTGATGCCATGAAGTAAACCGCATCCTTTGCCCATGTGGAAATGCTATCGTTGTCTGCAAATGGGTTTGCATTAGTGGCATCAGCTTTGCCGCCGAGCTTTGCGTAAATTCTGAAAAGAATTGTCGATGCCTGTTCTCTTGTGAGAGAAGAAGCAGGGGCAAAGGAGGTTGCGCTTACACCATTTATAAGTCCAAGGGAATAAGCCTTTTGAATATCATAATAAAGCGTTTCGGAAAGACCGCCGAGATCGGCAAAAGGAAGGTCTTGCATTTCGGGTTTTGTGCCGCCCATTTTTTCATAAAGCTTAACTGCGACAGAGGCAAATTCTGCACGGCTGATGTTAACCGTCAGATCCTTGCCTGCAAGACAGGAGGGCATAAGTCCGCCATCAATAACCTTGTTTATGCTGTCCTGCGCCCATTTGTCAACCTTGTTTCCACCCTTTGAAATAAGCATGAATTCACGGATCATGAGCTTTGAAAGGGGAGCTGTGGGGTTTGCGCTTGAAACAACATCTCCGCTGATGTTTCCAAAGCGGTTGAGTTCGAGTTCTGCGGGATTTCCGTCCATATCTGTAAATAGGTAGCTTAAGAAAGCGGTGCTGTCATATCTCATGCTGAGTGCGGAAGAATCTGAGCCGTTTATAAGATTGATAACGCCGCCGTCCTTGATTATACGCTTTTCTTTTTCAACATTGAAATAGCTCTGCTGATTGTTATAAATATTCAAAACGCCGCCGCATATATTGAGAGTCACTTCGCTGTCGTTGAGAGAGCCGCCACTGCTGTTTTCAACCACATTTGCAACTGCGCCCTTGGTGACTTCAAGCTTTCTGAGGTGCATTCCAAGAGTTCCGTTTGTAGAAACCTCTTTTGCGCTGATAACATATGTTCCACCGGCAAGGTAGCCTGCTTTGAGAGTGCCATCGCCAGTGAATGTGATAACGCCATAGCGAAGACCCTCGGTGTCGGCGTGGTCTGCGGATATGATTCCCTCGGCAATAACATTATTTCCCTTTAAAACAACGGTGAGATTGTGGTTATCCTCGTAGCTTGAACAAAAATAAATCTTTCTTCCGTTGAAGTTTTCAAGGGTGAGGGTGTAGTTTCCGTCGTATGTCCAACCGCTTCCACTTTTTGCGGTGGTAAGTGAAAACTGTTCACCGTCGTCAATGCTGATGCAGGAGTCGAGAAAATCACCGTCTGCAAAAACATTTACGGCGCAAAGGCTGAAACACATTATGAGGGCTGTTAAAAAGCAAATTATTCTTTTCATGAGAAATGTCTCCTATTCAGTAATATATTTAAAGCTGTGCCATGAATCTGTCAAATGCCGCAAGACCATTTTCATCTCTCTTGTAAACGCCTGCGTGTTCAAGAACTTCAACAAAAACCTTGCCAACTTCCTTGTGGAGAATATCCATTACATTTTCCTTTGTGATTCCGGGATTTGAAGCAACAACTGCTTTTGCCCACTCTGCATGAGCCGCTGTTTTTTCATCCGCACTCATGTCTGCACCCGTGAGAATAGCATTTGCCACAGCATCAAGCTCCTCAACAAGTCTTGAAGGCAGCACCGCAAGACCCATAACTTCGATAAGGCCGATGTTCTCTTTCTTGATGTGGTGAAGCTCGGCATGAGGATGGTAAACGCCCATGGGATGCTCGTCGGTGGTGATGTTGTTGCGAAGAACAAGGTCAAGGGTGTATTTACCATCTGCCATGGAGGCAATGGGGGTGATTGTGTTGTGAGGTACACCGTCGGTTTCGGCAAAAATAAATGCATCCTTGTCGGTGTAGGCACGCCATGAGGCAAGTATCTTTGATGCAAGAGCTGTCAGCTTTTCTTTGTGTGTGCCCTTTATGCGGATAACAGACATCGGCCATTCAACACGGCTTACTTCAACGTCCTCATAGCCCTTTATGCTGTAAAACTTGTCGCTCTTTGCCTTGTGCATTGCGAAAACATGGTTGCCGCCCTGAAAATGTTCATGGGTGAGAATTGAACCGCCTACAATGGGGAGATCTGCATTTGAGCCGATTATATAGTGATTGAAACGTGTCACAAAATCAAGGAGCTTTCCGAAAACCTTTTCATCAATTACCATAGGAATGTGCTCTGAATTGAAAACAATGCAGTGCTCATTGTAGTAAACATAGGGCGAATACTGGAAGCACCACTTTCCACCGGCAATTTCAATGGGGATAATTCTGTGATTCTGACGTGCAGGATGATTCACACGTCCGCCGTAACCTTCATTTTCAACGCAAAGCTGGCATTTAGGGTAAGACGACTGCTTAACGAGCTTTGCCGCCGCAATTGCCTTGGGGTCTTTTTCGGGTTTTGAACGGTTGATTGTTATTTCAATCTCGCCGTATTTTGAATCTACCTCCCATTTAACGTCCTTTGCAATGCGTCCACGGCGGATGTAGTTGCTGTCGCAGGAAAGCTTATAAAAATAGTCGGTCGCCGCCTTGGAGGATTTTTCGTAAAGAGAGTTGAAAGTGTTTATGACGGTTGAGGGATAGGGGGTAAGGGTATCCATAATTTCTGTGTCGAAAATGTCACGGTAAACAACGCTGTTGTTTTCGAGAAGTCCGTTTTCGGCGGCGTAGTCGAGAATACCCTCAAGAATACCGTCAAGTTCGGAAATGTCGGCACAAACAGCACCTGTTTCCTCATAAGAATCAAGTCCGAGCTTTGTCAGAAGACGGTTTCTCACATACATACTGTCGGATTTGTCGATCATTCCTGTGAGAATGCCGTAGGATACAAGCTTATCAATGTTTTGATATATCATGTTTTTGCACGCTCCAATATTTTCAATTTAGCATTAACTTTTATATTATATCACAACATTTCCCTTTTTGCAATACGTTTTCTGATTTTTTTGCAAGTTTTTGGTAAAGTTTTTTGATTTCCCACGATTGTAACTGCAAGTCAGACTATTTGCGGCAAATAACCACGCTGTAAATAATTGCAATAATTGCATATGGAATGAGCAGCCAAAGACAAACAAGACTCACAACCGACGGCAAAAAAATGCTCACAATAAAAAGAACTCCCATGATAACTGTTTCGATCCCTATAAAACGGTTGATTCTTCGTGCTTTCGAAGTGTCAACATCAGCATTTTTGATATAGTCAAACTTTGGAAGATAGTTTCCGATTGCAAGAAAAATCACACCCACAATGAGTGCGGCACATTTTCTCACATCAATGTCCATGCCCAGGGAAAAAGCAACGGTAAGTGTCTGCAGGATTATTGCCATGCAGGGGAGTATCCATTTTGTCACTCTCTCAAACTTTTTTCTTTCCCCGTGCTTGCGTGCATTTACGTCGTTGATAACACAGCAGATAATCTGAAGTGCCACCATCATAAGCGGAAATCCGAACACAGCAAAGCCTTTTGAAGCAAAGCCGTCGGGATTGTTGTTTATGTCAAAGTGAATTGCCATTGTGTCGGGAAGCTGTTTCCACATCAGAATGCCCGGCAGAACCGAAGCAAGGCATACAAGACAGGTGATAACAAGTATTTTCCATTTAATTGTTTTCATCATTTTTACCTCCAAACATATAAATCCATGAAAGCAACTCCTCAAAAACCGAGGTGTTAAGCTCGTAATATATGAAATTCTTATATTTTTCCTCCGCAACAAGGTCTGCACTTTTGAGCTTTGAAAGATGGTATGACACAGTTGCACCCGTGAGGTTGAAATGCTCGGCAATTTCCCCTGCGGATTTTTTGCCGTCCTTCAGCATATTCAGTATGTCACGCCTTACAGGGTCGGACAGTGCTTTTAATGTTTCGTTAAGTCCCATTGTAATCTCCTTTGCAGATATTTAGAAAGCTTTCTAAATAGATTATATCACATCTTTCTGACTTTGTCAAGAGGTATTTAGAAAAAAATCTAAATAGGTTGGAAAAGTATGGGGGATTTCGCAAAAGCACGCACATCAACACTGCACGAAAGCTTTTGGGAAATCCCCGATTTATTATATACGATATATCAGAATCGTGACATGACAAGTGCGATGAAGATGAGAACTGTGCCTATGATGCTGTATTTGTTCGGCTTTTCACCAAACATAATCCACGCCATTATACTTCCTCCGATAAGGTTGATAGCATTGCTTGTGGGATAAAGCACAACTGCATCAAGCATTGTTGCCGCAAGAGCCTGAAAATATGTTGCACCGTAAAGGGAAAAGCTCATTATCACCACTAGTGGGAAAACGGTTTTCATGGTTGCAACCTCATCAGACACGGTTTTAGGGGAACGTGAAATAAGGCGATAAACTGAAAGAAGAATAACGGATACAATGAATGTGTAGAAGGTATAAAGGTGAACAGCAGTGCCCGGAAGAGCTACGGTAAACCACTTTTGCACAGTGGCGTTAAGACCGGAGCTTGCAAAAACAAGTACCAACACAAAAATATCATGTGCAGACGGCTTTTTGTCAAAAGATGTCTGATAAAGCGTCATAAAGTATAGGGCTATAATAATGAACAATATAGCAAATGCCTTGCAGATAGTTAACTTTTCTCCAAAAAAGAGAATTCCGCACAGAGCTGCAATGATGAAGCCTGCATTGTTTGCGGCACTTGCAAACATATAGGAGTCGGTTTTAAGCGACATTACCCATACAACATAACTGAAAGCCATGACAGCTCCCGAGCAGGTGCATATAAACAACCCCATCGGAGGCATGGAAAACTCGCCGTTGCCAATGAACAAAATAAACAAAGCACCGAGTATGACACACATTGAGTTTCGAAGAAGGTTCATGTTTATGTTGTCCGAAAGACAATCCATTTTGTAGCTTGCCTTTTTTGAGCATAACCCTTTGGTTACATTGAAAATTGATGTTAAAAGAATAAAAATATATCCCATGATTATTTTTCCTGTTCTTCACCCTGGTGGAGATTTACGTTTTCCATATTCAGACCAAGCACATTTTCCGCAAAAACCGGGCGTGCACTGCGGATATCAAGATTTGACAGATGTATGTTTTTAAGCTCGTAGCCCTTGATTCCGTAAAGCTCAATACCTGCATTGGAGTCCACGCACTTCAAGTTGTTTACGGAAATGTTCCGGATTTCGGGCATATTTTCGAGAGGCTTTGACTGGTCATCAAGCGGTTCACCGGTGTAACGCATGGTTATGGAAATTGCCTGATTTGTTGCACACTGTATGGTAAAGTTTTCAAAGTCGATATTCTCAACATAACCGCCTCTGCCTTTCATGGTCTTGATTCTTGCGGCGCTGAAAAGCTTGCCGAAGGTGCAATCATGTATGTAGGCGTTCTTGATGCAGGCGCTTGTTTCGCTTCCGATTGTAAGCCCGCCATGACCGCCCTCAGCCGTACAATAGCGGACAACAATGTCCTCGCATGGCACACCCACATCCCATGCATCCTGGTCCTTTCCTGCCTTGAGACATACCATGTCGTCGCCGGTTTTTACGTTGCAATGCTCAATAAGTCCGCGCTTGCAGGAGTCAAAGTTTACGCCGTCAGTATTGGGAGCATCATGAGGATTTCTGATTGTAAGTCCACGCACAATTATGTTCTTGCACCATGCAGGATGAACCGTCCAGGACGGACTGTTTTTCATTGTTATGCCCTCAATAAGCACGTTTTCACACTCGACAAACTGTAACATTCTTGGGCGAACACCGTCTTCCGGCTTGTCATAAACACGTTCAGAGAGGGGACGACGAAGCCTTCCCTTAAGGGTGAGATCTTCCATTCCGGGTTGATGATGCTTCATATACCACCACGCTTTGCCGTGACCGTCAAGTGTTCCGCTTCCGGTTATTGCAATGTTTTTGCATTTGTAGGCGTAAAGAAAATGAGATGGGCTGTAACAGCGGTTTCCACCAAGTATGCCAAAAACTGTGGGAAGATAGTCGTAAAAATTTTCGCTGAAATGGACGTAACAGCCATCCTCAAAATGAAGATTTACATTGTCCATAAGGTGAATCGGTCCGGTGTGCCAGGTTCCTGCAGGAAAAAGCACTCTGCCGCCTCCGGCTTCGTTGCAGGCTTTGATGGCATTCTTAATGGCTTGCCAGGATGATGTTTCACCGTCGGCGTTGTCAATTGCACCATAATCTCTTATATCAAAGATTCTATCGGGAAATGTCGGTGGAACGGGCATTTCAAATGGCTTGAAAAATTTCATTTCCTACCTCCTGAAATTTTGAAATCAAGTTATTTACCTACTAAATTATAGCACCGAGTTGTGCATTTATCAATACAATTTGGTAAACAAGTTTATACAGTTAAACCAAAGATAACCTGTTTAAAGCTCGGAGTTATTCTATCATCATCCTGATGCAAAGTCAATGTGATTTTGTATCCGGCGTTGCACAAAACTATCATAATTTATTTTTTGTCTGCGAAGATAAAGGCAGAATATGGTGAAGCATCTTCTCTTGAATCATCTGAGTTTACAAAAACAGCTTTAAAAAGAACCTTTAGGCATGATATAATATAAGTGTAAAGTACAGTACAGTACAGTACAGTACAGTGGTTAACGGTAGCGTTGCCAAAGATAGTTGTGCGAAAAAAATTTTGCCACCCCGTTTTTTCAAAAGTTTTAACGTATTCTTTAAGGAAAGAGGTGTGATCCGATGAGCGACGATAATGAACTTTTGAAGCAAATTGAACAAGCAAAGTGTGATATGCACTGTGCGGACCAAATGATTCGCAATTACATACCATTTATAAAATCGGAAACTTCAAAGTTTCTTTCAAGAACGTGTCTTGACGAGGACGATGAATTCAGCATTGCCATGATAGCCTTTCATGAGGCAATTCGAGGCTATCAAAGCAAAAGAGGAGCATTTTTAAAATATGCGGCAATGGTTATAAAGAGCCGGCTTATAGACTATTCACGCAAGGAGCAGAGGCACAAGGGGCATGTTTCCCTTGATGAAGCAGTTGGAAATAACGGAAAACTGCTCAAAGACAACCTTACAGATAACATCGACTACTATGAGCAAGCCTTGACACTTGAAGCTACAAAACAGGAAATTGCCGAGCTTTCTGGTGTTATGGCTCAATTTGGTGTAAGATTCTGTGACGTGTCGGAAAATTCCCCTAAACAAAAGCGAACTGTTGAAGCCTGTCAGGCTGCAATAAGATATGCATCACAAAACAAGGAGCTTCTTGACGAGCTTCTTGAAACAAAAAAGCTTCCTCTTGCTAAACTTGTTTTGGGAACAGGTGTTGAAAGAAAAACACTTGAACGTCACAGAAAATATATTCTTGTTATGCTTTTGATTCAGACAAATGGGTATGAAATTATCCGTGAGCATCTCAAACCTATGCTTGTTGTGAAAGGGGGAGAGCGCACGTGAAAAAGTATATCGTAATGGAATGTCATTTAAGCTATGCAGTGGTACTTGACGAAAGCGGAGGCTTTCACAATGTGGCAAACAGGCACTATGAAGTGGGACAGACGGTGACGGATATTGTTGAGCTGTGCCCGAAGAACGAGAGTGCGTCAGGCTTTGCAAAATATAAATGCCTTGGTTGTTTTGCCGTTGCGGTGGCGTGTTTTGTTCTTGTAACGCTTGGAGTATTGAAGCTTGCAACTGTACCATACGGATCGGTTTACGTAACGATAAATCCTGAAATCCGCATTGACGTAAATCGTGACAACGCCGTAATTGATGTCAAGGGAATAAACGATGACGGAAAAACGCTTGTCTCGGATTACAGGTATAAAAACAAACCCATTGATGCGGTTGTAAATGACATTGTGGATCGAGCTGTTGAAAAGGAATACCTTGCTTATGGTGGGGAAATAACCGTTGCCTTGAAAGCAAAAAATGAAAGCTGGATTGCCGAAACGGGCGAGAAGATAGCAAGCAGTATAAACACGAAATACAGAGAGACTCTTGCGGTGACGGTGGAGGTTAAACACGCAGAAACCGGTGAAAGCGTTTACCCCTACACTGCAGAGTCTGAAGAAAAAAATCAAAAGTTACCTGTCGGCGTCAAAAACGATGTCGAAAAAATACCGCCCACATTGCCTGAAGAAGCGACCGATGAAAATTCACCTGAAAATGATCAAGAATCGAAGAATCAAGCAGAGCCAGTAACGACAGAGAGCACAGAAGAACTGCCGGAGGTTTCAGAAGTGCTTACTGTGTCCGAAACGGCGGAGCTTCCCGAAAAAGCTCCACATTCAGAAACGCCCGAAGTTGAGGAACCGCCGGAAGAAGTACCTCCTCCGTCAAAGTCGGAGAAAATTCATACTCCAAAGTTTCCCGAAGTGTCCGCTATGCCCGAAATGACAGAGCCACACGAAGAAACTTCATATTCCGTAACACCGGAAGTCACAGATCCGCCGGAAGAAGTACCGCCTCCACAAAAGTCGGAGAGGGTTCATACTCCTGAACTTCCGCAAGCACCTGAACCGAAAAGTCCGATGCCACACGGGCACTCCGATGGCGGTCATGGCTTTGACGAACCGGGCGGTCGGCGCTGATGGCAGATATGTCCGGTTTTTGATTAAAAATGCTTTTAGGGGTTGATATTTGGAAATTTGTGTGATATAATGTGAATTGACAAATGTTTAAGTGCATTTATGCTGATAGGCTACAATGTTTTAATATGAGGTGACAAAATGACAGGCTTCACTTACGAACAAAATGAAAGAAAGGAAAAACTCGAAACCTATGAGTGGGACAACTTGTGGATAGAACGTGCAACGACACCCGAATCCACCCGTGTGTTGTACATAGGCGATTCAATTTCCTGCGGAACAAGAAGAATCGCAACCATGAGAACAAACGAAAAAATCCTTTTCGATGGCTTTGGCACCTCCAAGGCGGTTGATAACCCTTATTTCATAGATTCCGTTAAGATTTTTGCGGCACAGGAGGAAAGACGTGACGCAGTTCTTTTCAATAATGGGCTTCACGGCTGGCATCTCTGTGACGAAACCGAATATGCTGTATATTACGAAAAAATGGTCAGATTTCTCATGGAAAGTTTTTGCGACACACCTGTTTTCCTGGTTCTTACAACTCACGTTTCAAATGAAGCAAGAGATAAAAGGGTTGTTGCACGAAATAAAATAGCACTTGAAATTGCCGGAAAATATAATCTTCATGTCATTGACCTTTATTCGGTCACTCTTGAGAATTCTTCGCTTCTGTCCAATGACGGGGTTCATTTCGTTCAAGAGGGCTATGAGCTTATTGCCGATACAATAATCGGTGAGATTTCGTCAAAGCGCGGCATTTAAAAGAAAGGACGGTTTTATAACATTTTTCGTTTTAAAAACAAACCAAAAGGCTGAACGAGAATAATTCGTTCAGCTTTTTTGTTTCCAAAACACTTTTATTTAAGCTGTGAGATTTTGATACAGAAACGATGCTACCCTTGATTCAGAATGGTTAATTCTTCATCATAGAGCTTGCGAAGTTTTTGTGTCGGTATCCCGGATAGATTAAAAGGGTGTGCTTTTTGTAAAAAGCACACCCTTTGTAGAACTGCACTTACTGTGCGTATACCTGAACCGCTTCGCCTCTACCGGAGAGGGGAATGATGTCCTGACGGTAAATAGAGCCGTCCTTAGTGTAGATTGTAACCTTTGCACGCAGGGTTGTTATTTCAACAACTGAGTGCTTTGCGGCAGTCATTGAACAGTCGTAGTCATAAATGTCGTTATAACGTCTGAGCGTATAGGGGTTGTCGTGCTCATGACCGTTGAAGAACAGCTTAATGCCATACTTTTCGCAAACTTTCGCAATCTTTTCAAGACCTGTTTCGGGAAGAACGGGTGCGCCGAGATCCTGCGCAATACCGTAGTGGTTGTAAAGAATAATATGCTTTGCGCCCTCGGCATTTGCTTCGATTATGGAGTCCTCAACAAACTTAACCATTTCATCATTTGCTTTACCATAAGAACGGTAGCTGTCCGTGCTTTGGGAGTATTCGACGTTATAAAGCGGATATCCGCCGTAATCTGTAAAGAATGCGATATGTGCAACCTTTTCGCCTGCTTCATTTTCGGTGTACCACAGCTTGTTCTTGAAGAAACGGATTTTAAGGTCGCCGTTGCTGTCAAGCTGACCTGCAATGGGGTCGTGGTTTCCGCAGATTTCGTAGTGAGGAATCATGCCATCAGCTCTGCCATCAATGGGGTTAACAGGATCGCAGATGTCAAGATTCTTCATCTCTTCAAGATATATTGCATAGTCTGTTGCATAGGTGTTTGTATAACCGTCGTCAATGTTGTCACCAAGGGAAACCATGAAGTCAAGGGGATTTTCTGCGTGAATCTTTTCAAAGTTATCAAAGGTGCTGTGGAGCCAATCGTAGTTAGCCCACTTCTTACCAACTCCAACGTGAGTATCAGACATAACGCCGAATCTTGTGAGAACAGACCATGCACCCTCGTGCTTTTCGCCTCTTACAACATTTACGACAGAATCACCGTCAAAGCCTGCGCTTGCTTTGCCGAGGATTTTTTCACAAAGATCAAGGCACGCCATTTCTGCGCTCTGCTCATCGCCATAGAACACATAAAACTTGCCGTCCTGCTCATAAACACTGTATTTTTCAACTTCGGTTATGGGATTTGCAAGTCTTGCAGTATTTCCAACGACTATTTCATATGCGCTTTCGGTTTCAGTATCGTAAACAATGTCAAGTCCGAAACCGGAAACTTCGGAAATGTAGTCGTAAATATACTGTGCATAATCTGCAGCAATTTCGTCGTTCTCGGCAATTACAATTTTGTATTCGCTGATACTCTTGTCGCCGATTCTTATGTCGGAAAGATCATAGTCCTCACAATGGCTCATCTGCGCAGGAATTGCATAAGAGTTGCCTTTTTTGCATTCTTCAAGATATGCCATGGCATTGTTAATGGCTGTTTCGCTTCCGCCTGTCACCTTGATTACGCCATCCTTGACCAAAGTCGTCCAGTCGGAGAGCTTGCAGATTGTTGTGTCAATTTCGCTTTCAACTGTTGCATTGTTGACTACCATGGTGATGTTGTTCTTTATAATTGCCACGTCTGCAACGTTTATTTTTCCGTCTTCGTTCACGTCAAGGGCACTTATGTATTCTTCGGTGGGGAAGTCGGTGGAGAAACTGCGGAGAATCTTCAAGAAGTCATCAATGTCAACAATTCCGTCGCCGTGTCCGCTTTCATCTGCTGTGTCACCTGCAAAGAGAACCACACTTGGAGCAGTTCCGCTTTCGGTTACGGTGAAGGGAACATTTCTTGTTGCATATCCCGACTTGATAACACGAAGTGTGTAATCTCCGGGGATAATGTTTGTGGAATAGGTGAATGTGCGTCTGTCGGCATCTGAATCTTCAAGAACGATGTATTCAACTGCGTCGCCCTCGCTGTCGAGAATATAAAGCTTCGCGTAATCATACTTTGCGCTGTCGCCTCTTTCTCTGCCTTCAATTGTAACCTTACCTGTGAGTTTAACTTCCTCACTCTTTACACCCTTGTAGAAGTTTGCTGTAACAAGAGCTGTGTCTTCTCCTGCAAGAGCTGTGTAGCCGGCAAATGGAGATACAACCTCGTCGGTTGTGCGGCTTTCGATTTCGCTGTAACCCATGCCCCAAACGCCGAAATACAACATGATGCGTGCCACACGTCTTCTGCCGTTTGTGGTGTCAACCGGCTCATCACTTGTCCATTTGAATTCAATACTGCTTGTGAAATGATAGCCAAGGCCGGGCATTCCCGCAACAGTACCTGAGGAATTTTGCGCTGTTACCGTTGCATCAACGCCCACAACGGGAACATGACCAAGATAATAAAGAAACTTATTATTGGTGTTAAGCTTGAATGAACCGGAGTTTGCAACTGCGTTTTCAAGATAAACATCAACAACATAGCGTCTGAACTGACATCTTGGACCTGTGTAATCATTGGGATCTCCTCTGAAATGAGATTCGATAATGTAGACAGGCTCAGTGGTGGTTATTGCATAAAGGGTTGTGTCTTCCTTGATTACATGGTTGAGAACGCCAACTGTGCTGTTGGGGTCTTCGCTCCAACCGATAAAGGTTGAATTCTCCGATTTTTTGCTTTCGAGAACGATGTTTTCGTTGACGTAATCTGTAACACTTTCGGGAACTGTAATGTCAGCACCATTAGCATCAAATGTAATTGTATATTCGGGTGCAACAGTCCATACTGCCGTGAGAGTGATGTTCTTTTCGGGCATTGTTATAAGACCATCGGTGTAGGTTGTTGTACCGTCGGTCCAACCGCCGAACTCATAACCGTAACGGTAGAGCTCAGTGGGAATCTCGATATCCGTGTTGTCTTCATGCCATGCATCACTTATTACAATGCTTTCGTCACCGGTTGCAAAGGTAATCTTGTGGAACGAAACATCAGTGTAGTCAAGAGTGTAGGTATCAAGTGCAGGGAGAGTGATAAATGCCTTGCCATCGGTTATTGCCACATAGTCAACAATTGTTCCTGCTGAATTGAGGAGCTTTACAAATTTGTAGTTGTAATCATCTTTAAGTGTAAGCTCGAATGTGCCTGCAACCTCGCCATGTGCAAGAGTTGCTTTGCTTCCGGAATGAATCTGATAAAGGCCATAACCCTCTGCAAATACAAGTGCGGAAAGGTTAACTGAAACATCGTTGTTGAAAATTGCGTAAACATTACCTTCAATGGGATTTGTCCATGCGCTCTGGAATGCCATTGCCTTGGAGGTGCCGGCGTTGAAGGTGAATCTTGAATCGCCTGTAACGGTTGCTTTGCCTCCACCGGAGTCGTTTCCGAACTGAAGATCGCCGTTATAAGTCGAGTTGACAGTAAGGTTAACTCCCGGGATATCGCTTCCTGCCTTGCCGAGCATTTTCAGTACAGCACTGGGGGAAACGGTGTTAAGAGTGAAGTGAAGACCATCGTCAAGTGTTTTTATGGAATTTCCCTCGCCGAGAGATCTCATGTAAAGCACACCGCCGACAATTTCGGAGCTTGCGTCTGCCTGCTGATAAACCGTGATACCCTCGCCGATTTCATAAGGATGTCCGTTGAAGTTGACGAACTGATAGCTGCCGGTGTTTACCATTGCGAGGTTGTCAAGCGTGATTTTTCCGTCAATTGAAGTGAAGCCGAAATTCAGAGCCTTGTAAGGAACGGTTGCACCGCCTGTAAAGGAAAGCTTGTCTGCAGAAATTGTAGTTGCCTTGTAGTTTATACCTGTCACAGGGTCAAGGGATGTAAGCGTAATATCGCCGGTGTTGTTCCAATCTCCTGTGAGGGTGTTTGCGCCACCGGTGAGAATGATATAACCGCCGTCGGTTGCAAGGAGAGAAACAGCCTTTGCGATTGTTGCAAGAGCAGCATCGGGAGAAGTACCGGTGTTGCTGTCATCACCTGCAGTAGCGTTTACATAAAGTCTTGTTTCTCCTGCAGGAATTGCACCCCATACAGGAAGAGCAATCTTGTCCTCGGAGGGAATTGTTGCATCGTCTGCAAGAACATCGGTTGTTCCCTCATAAGCGTATCCGAGAAGCTTTTCACCATATCTGTAAGGGTTATCTTCGGGGAATGTAAGGGGAGAGCCGACATATCCGGTTACGGTGTGAATTGTTTCTCCGTTGTCGTTCTTGAAGATGACGGTGGAGGTGGGAATTGTTTCCCATACCGCATAGAATGTAACCTCGCCTGCAAGGGTGTACTCTACACCGCCGGCATATTCTGCGCTTTCGCCACCCTCGGTGGTTGTCCAACCCTTAAAGGTGTGTGCGGTCTGATTGTCAAGCGTGGGAAGCGTGATTGTGAGCTTGTCAGTTTCGTCGCTTGTCACCGCATAAGCATCGGGACAAATCTCGTCATAAGGAGATGTAACGTATACCGCACTGTAAATTTCCTTGTTGGAGAAAGCAACCGTGTATACGCCGTATCCGGGTGCGGTGAGCTGTCCGCCGCCAACGATTATTGCTTCGTCAACCGTCTCACCGTCTGCATTAACAAGCTCTGCATAGTTGTAGGTGTCGGAAACAACATTGTAAACACCCTTTGTGGAGGTGTGGGTAACTGTGCCGTTTTCAGCAACGGTGATGTCATAAGTCTTGTCCGCAAGAACTGCAGGAAGTGTGCCTGCGGTTGTTGCATTGTTTCTAACGATTGAAAGATAAGCACTCTTGCCTACAGCAAATCTGTCCGCCGTACAGCCGAATTTTGTGCCCGTACCACCCTCATAAATCGTAAGATTCATGGGACCGTTGAGGGTAACTGCGGAATCTGCACCATTATTTGCATTTATATTAAAAGTATTAACCGGCTTGTAAAAGTCAACATTTACCGAAGAAAGTGTGCTTGTATAAGTGTGTGAAAGGAAAACAGAACCGGTAATAGCCGATTTGATTGTCGCTTTGATATCAAGGGGATCTACAGTCGAATTGCTTGAAGAAAGAGCAAAATAAGTGGTATAACTCTTTCTGTGGAAAATAACATTCTCGCCGATTTCAATGGGGCTTCCGGCATTAGTTAAACAGTTATATGTGTTTTGGGAAATAATAATGTTTTCAAATTTAATCTTTCCGCTACCGCCATTTCCGAAGAAGAAAGTTGAAGTCTGGTTGATGTAACCGCCGTTTTCAACAGTGCCTCCGGAAACATAACCTGTATTGACCGTGCCGCCTGTGATCGTCGCCATAAAGTTCTTGCCTGTTATGGGGTCAAGAGATGTAACGAGTACATCGCCGGTGTTGTTTATGTCACCCGAATATGCAGGGGTGATCGGGCCGATTACTACGATAGTACCGCCTGCGGCAACCGCCTTCGAAGCCTCTTTGAAACTGGTTAAAGGATTTCCGATTGTTCCGTCGCCTGTGTCCGCAGCAGTGCCGTCAACATAAACCACATTGCCGTAATCTTCTTTACTTACAAACACCGCACTTATAACAATATCCTCTGTACCGATTGCTTCGGGTGTCTTGTCCCACTTCTGGAAGTAATAACCCTCTTTTTTAGGATAACCCGAGGGATATGTTATTGTCTTTCCCTCAATGCCAACGAACTTGTCAAATTCAACACCGTCTGCCATGAATGTAACAGTGTAAACCTCTGCCGCAGACCATACCGCATAAAGGGTTGTGTCGTCGGAAACGGTGAATGTGTCTCCTGCTTCAAATTCAATATCTGTTGCACCCTCTGTTCTTGCCCAACCGAGGAATTTGTGGGTTTCGGTGTTTTCAAGAGCAGGGAGAGTGATGTCAAGTCCCTGAATTGTCGTCATGCCGTCGATTGTGTTGCCGCTGATTGCATCAACAAAGGAAACGGTCTTGCTTTCGTTTTTTGAGAAAGTCATGGTGTAATCACCGCTTTCGGTGAGGGTAAACTCCGAAACACCCTCGTCAATGTAGTAGGAGTAGGTGTTGGAAGTGGTGGAGTTTGTGAGGTTAACAAAGTTGTAATCCTGTCCGTCATCAAGTGTGAGAACAAAATCACCGCCGTTTTCACCGTGAACAACGCTTGCACCCACAGGTGTTCTTGCGATAAACCATGCGTTTGC
>JAZQKV010000085.1:0-10325 GCA_045542335.1 Eubacteriales bacterium | reverse complement strand
ATAGAACCATTATAAGTTATGAGGGTGAAGTAAAAACGCTATCTCGCGCAAAAGTTAAATCCCTGATTATACTTTCGCTTATTCGTCAAACGCCGAAACCTGTGAACCTGATTTTTTGTTCTGGACTTTGCCGAGATGCTCATAAGCCCGGCTTGTTGCCATTCTTCCTCTCGGAGTTCTGTTAAGAAAACCAAGCTGAAGCAGATACGGCTCATACACGTCCTCAAGGGTGATTGATTCCTCGCCGATTGTTGCGGCAAGAGTATCAAGTCCAACAGGTCCGCCGTCAAAGAAGTCGATAATTGCGCCAAGCATTCGGCGGTCGATGTTATCAAGACCGAGGTCATCAATTTCAAGCATTTTAAGAGCACTGTCGGCAATATTTTTTGTGATTACGCCGTCACCCTTTACCTGGGCATAGTCACGCACCCTTTTAAGCAATCTGTTTGCAATACGGGGAGTACCTCTTGAACGGCGTGCGATTTCGAGCGCACCGTCGTGCTTTGCGTTTATGCCGAGAATTTCTGCGCTTCGGCACACAATATCTGCAAGCTCGTTTTCGTTATAAAGCTCAAGCCTTAAAAGATGTCCGAATCGGTCACGAAGCGGCGAGGTCAACTGTCCTGCCCTTGTGGTTGCGCCTATGAGGGTGAAGTGCGGAAGCGGAAGACGTATGCTTCTTGCGGAAGGTCCTTTACCCATTATTATATCGAGGTTAAAGTCCTCCATTGCGGGGTAAAGAATCTCCTCCACCTGTCTTGGAAGACGGTGAATTTCGTCGATGAAAAGCACGTCATTTTCCTGCAGGTTTGTGAGAAGTGCCGCAAGGTCGCCTTGCTTTTCTATTGCAGGACCGGAGGTTATCCTTATATTTACGCCCATTTCCGAAGCAATAATTGCGGAAAGCGTTGTTTTACCAAGTCCGGGAGGTCCATGAAGAAGAATGTGGTCAAGACATTCGCCTCTCATTTTCGCCGCCTCAATGGAAATCACAAGCTTTTCCTTGACTTTATCCTGACCCACATATTCAGAAAGTGTTTTGGGTCGGAGGGAAACTTCGTTTTCAGCGTCTTCTTCAATCACCCGAGAAGTGAGCATTCTGCTTTCAAAATCAAATTCTTCATCGTCATAGCCTTTATCCTTTGTGCTTTTTATCACAGCTTACCTCACCTCTTTTTTACAAATTCTCATATATTTGTGATTCATTATCCTGTTTAACATTCAGGTTTCGTTTTTTGCATCCTATATATTATATTACGTTTACGCTAAATTGCGTTTTTGGCGTTTTGCCTGTTGTCGCCTTAAATATTTATCTTTTTGAAAGCAACGAAAGAGCTTCTCTAATGATATTTTCAAGGCTCTGCGACTTGCATTTTGCAACCGCCCTTGCCGCCTCGTTTTTGCTATATCCCAGCACAACAAGAGCATCAACCGCATCATCTGCATCCGAGCCTTTGGAAGGTGCAACAAAGGTTTCATCTGCCAAGCCCTGACCGGAAGAAAATTCAAGCTTTTTGGCAAGCTTATCTTTGAGTTCGATTATGATTTTCTGCGCAGTTTTAAGACCGATACCGGGACTTGCGGAAATTGCCCTTGCGTCATCGGAGGCAACGGCAGCGACAAGTCTGTCGGTCGAAAGAGTTGAGAGTATTGCCACCGCTCCTTTCGGGCCAAGTCCGGAAACGGAAATAAGGCATTTGAAAATTTCGCACTCCTCACGGGAGGCAAAGCCATAGAGCTCTTGTGCGTCCTCTTTGACGACATGATGGGTAAACACTTTAACCTTAATGGGATTCACATTTCCTGACGGGTCAAAGGCATTCATTCTTGCGATGCTTTCATATGTTTTGCCCGAAATTGTGACAAGATAGCCAACGCCGCCGCAATCAATCACGGCTTTATCCTGCATAAGCTCGGCAAGAGTACCGTTTAAGTAGTAATACATCTTTTACATTTTTCCTTCCGCACAGTGAATTTTGACTTTTCAACCGGAAATCACATTCCGAAAAGCCGTGACCCTGCCGAATAACCATGGCAAATTGCCGCTGCAAGAGCATCTGCGGTATCATCGGGATGTGGCGTACTTTTGAGTTTGAGAATAGTTTTTACCATATACATAATCTGTTTCTTCTCCGCCCTGCCATAGCCTGTAACGGCTTGTTTAATCTGAAGCGGTGTATATTCGTAAATGGGAATACCCTGTTTTTGCACTGCAAGAAGAATTGCTCCCCTCGCCTGGCAAACATTGACGGCAGTTTTAGCGTTATCATTGAAAAACAGTTCTTCAATGGACACGGCATCCGGGCGGAATTTTTCGCAAAGCTCGGTGATACCGTCAAAAATCTCGCAAAGTCTGTCGGGGACAGGCATCCCTGCAGGAGTAAGCACTGCGCCATACTCGACCGCCGAAAAGCGGACACCGTCACAATCCACAACGCCGAAACCCACCGTGGCAAGTCCCGGATCTATTCCGAGTATCAGCATACACTTCTCCTTTTAAACATAAATACACGAATATCATTATAACACACCTTTCCAAATTTGTCAAGAGCTTTATGTGGGCACAAATTGAGGCATGCGCCATTTGCCATTGTGAGGCGGTTTAATTAAGTCTTCTCGTTTTCCCTTATAACTTATTATTGTTCTATTCTCTACCGAGAACGGGGGGGATAGATTAAAATTTTCATTTCCCCTCATAGCCTACATATCAAAAACCCTTACCGGGTTACGGGGGTGTTACTTTCTACTCGTGTAGAAAGTAACCAAAGACACGCTTAAGAACTACGTTCTTAAGGATCTCCTTATTTGGTGCTAAGTTTTTTGTGTCATCTTCTGCTTGTATGAAAGTCGCTACGCAAGTTATCAAAAGTGCTTTCGTAAGTTGTATTTGAATGTTATTTTACGGCTTCAAGGTCATCTTTAATCGGCTCCGCTCCGTTTTCATAGGCAGAGGGGAGGATGGTATTGTGGAAGAGCTTTTTTCTAAATCTTTTCGTTCTCCCTTATAACTTATTATTGTTCTATTCTCTCCGAGAACGAGGGTGTTCATTTCTGCTCGCCCAGAAATGAACCAAAGATGCGTTTAAGAACTACGTTCTTAAAAATCTCCTTATTGGTGCGAATTTGTTTGAAATACCGTCTGCTTGTATGAAAGTCGCTACGCAAATATCGAAAGGACTTTTGCAAGTTCTTTTTGAAAGTTATTTTTCAACTTCAAGGTTATATTAAATCGGCTCCGCTCCGTTTTCATAGGCAGAGGGGTGGTTATTCTTTGCTTTATAAAATCTTTTTGTTTCCCCTCATAACTTATAGCTCAAAAGTTTTAATGCTTTTCATGTAAAAGGTCATAAGGTACAGCGAAAAAACTTAATGCTTTTGCATCTCCTTTGCACAATCTTTATCTCTGCGTGCGAATATGGAGCGGAGCAGAAAAAGAATAACATCGAAGCAGAAAAATAACCCTTAAATAACATTTTTGAATAGTCCTTTTGCTAACTTGCGTAGCGACTTTCGCCCTTGCAGACGGTATCGCATACAAATTAGCACCCTAAAGGAGATCTTTAAGAACGTAGTTCTTAAATCCCCTCTTTACTCCACTTTCTGGGGAAGCAGAAAGTCGAACCCCCGTCCCCGGTAGGGACTTTTGAGCAATAGGTTATAAGAGAGAAGGAAAAGATTAAATAAAAGGGAAAACGAAAAGATTTAATATAAAATAGCCCCCTGTCAAACATCAAAAATCACCATATAATATAAGGAAATCTCCTTTAAGAAGATGATAAAATGAATGCAAAACCTTGCTCCACATTCGCAAATTCCGTTAATAATACTTATGCTAACCTCTGTACTCCGCAAATGCTGAAAACCGCCTATAACTACCCCGAAAACTCCTCTCTTACCGGAAAAAACGTGACAGTTTCCGTCATCTCCGCCTTTGCCTGCAATAGCGTGAAAGAGGACCTCAATGTTTATTCCGAAGCTTTTTCCCTGCCGTTGCCGCAAAGCTTTGAGATTGTAAAGCTCTCACCCCTGCAACCGGGAAACACCCTCTGGCAAAAGGAATCCGCCCTCGACACACAGCTTTTCCATGCCTTTGCCCCTCAGGCAAAACTCCGCTTGTACGTCGTTGGAAGTGACCGCATTGATAAACTCCTTAAAGCCGCAGAGCTTGCCGCAAAGGACGGCGCAGACATCGTTTGCATGAGCTTCGGCGTTGCGGAAAGCAGTTTTTCCAATAACTCCCCTCAACCACTTGAGCTCGGCGCACTTCTGCCCGAAAGCGCAATTTATGTTGCCGCCGCAGGCGATGTTGCAGGTGTGTGCGTGTTTCCGTCGTCGCTGCCGTGTTGCATAAGCGTGGGCGGAACGGAGCTTGATATTTCGCCAATGGGAACACGGCTCGGACGTGAAAAAGCTTGGCAAAGGGGTGGTGGCGGCGCAAGCAGATTCTTTGAAATTGAAACTCCTCAAAACGTTTTCAGACCCATTCCGTTTATGAGTAGCGGTATGCGTGCCACGCCTGACGTCGCTTTTTTCGCCGGCGGCACAAACGCAAATAACGGCGTTGCGGTTTATTCGGGTTGCCTCGGTGAAAACGGCATTGGCGGTTGGTTTGGCGCAACAGGAACAAGTATTGGCGTGCCGGTGTGGTGCGCAGTTGCGGCACTTTGTCTTGAGGCATCGGGCAGAAAGCTTGCAGGTCACAAAGCTTTTTCACGCTTTCTTTACAACCTTGCCGGTGGCACGGCTTACAGCAATCTCCGCAGTGCTTTTGGTGACATAAAAGTCGGCTCAAACGGCGTTTTTGATGCAGGCTTTGGCTTTGATTTCTGCACCGGACTTGGTGTTCCTCATAATTGGTCGGCTTTTTTCAATTGATTTTCCGCTGTCCTTTTCAGCCAACAAAAAGCGCAGACCCCGATAAACGAAGTCTGCCGCATTGAAAATTTTAAGCTGATATTTTTTAAGCTTTGCACCGCTTCACGAATTTTTGTCAACCGTCTTGAACTGCTTCTTGTTGCCTGTTTTGAGCGAACGCTCGGCAAGAACCTCAAGAACTCCGTCAAAATCCATTCCAAGGCTCGACAGCATGACAGCAAGATGATAGAGAAGGTCGGCAACCTCGCCGTTGAGGTCGGATTTGTTTTCAGCGGTGGAAGCGTTTTGCACGTTCTTTGCCGCAATTATTGTTTCGCTGCACTCCTCGCCAACTTTTTTGAGGATTTTATCAAGTCCTGCGTTGAAAAGATAGCAGGTGTATGAGCCTTCCTCGTTGGAATTTTTTCTCGATTCAACAACTTTCTGAAGCTCTGCAAGTATGTTTTCCATGTTAAATTCTCCTTTTTTCGCTTGTGTTTTTTCACGCCTTGTATATCTCATTGAAGAAACAGCTGTGGCTTCCTGTGTGACACGCAGGTCCTGTCTGCTTCACGCAAACAAGAAGTGTGTCGTCGTCGCAGTCGGAATGAATGCTCACAACGTCCTGAAAATGCCCCGAGCTTTCGCCCTTGTTCCAGAGCTTTCCTCTTGAACGGCTGAAAAACCATGTTCTGCCTGTTTCAAGTGTCAGCTTTAAGCTCTCCTTGTTCATGTATGCAAGCATCAGAACCTCGTTTGTGCCAAACTCTGTCACAATCGCAGGTATCAGCTCGGATTTCTCAAAATATTTGTCAAGGTTGTTTATATCAATCAATATCTTACCCATATGTCCCTCTCCTTAAGGTAACTCTTTACCTCGCCGATTGTCATTTCCTTAAAGTGGAAAACCGAAGCGGCAAGGGCGGCATCGGCATCTGTCTTTGCGAAAACGTCGTAAAAATGCTCTTTTTTTCCACAACCGCCCGAAGCAATGACGGGTATGGACACATTTTTTGAAATAATATCCGTCAGCGGAATGTCAAAACCGTCTTTTGTGCCGTCGGCATCCATTGAGGTGAGAAGAATCTCCCCTGCCCCAAGGCTTTCGACCTCTTTCGCCCACATGAGAGCATCAATTCCCGTGTCAATTCGACCGCCATTTATGAAAACGTTGAATTTTGGAGTGACGTTTCCGCTTTCGTCCGTCACGTTGCCAACAAACTTCGCATCAATCGCCACCACCACGCATTGCGAGCCAAACCTGTCAGCCGCCCTCTCAACGAGGGTTTTGTCACGCACCGCCGCCGAATTTACGCCAACCTTGTCCGCGCCTGCCGACAAAATTGTTCTGAAATCCTCCACAGAGGAAATTCCTCCGCCAACCGTCAGCGGCATAAACACCTTTTTTGCCGTGTTTTTCACGACCTCTGCCATGGTTTTTCTGCCCTCATGGGAAGCCGTTATATCAAGGAAAACAATTTCATCTGCGCCCTGTGTGTTATAAAACGCCGCAGTTTCAACCGGGTCTCCCGCATCACGAAGTCCAACAAAATTAACTCCCTTTACAACTCTTCCGTCCTTCACATCAAGACACGGAATAATTCTTTTTGCAAGCATTTACGCCTTACCTCCGTTTCCGTTACCTCTGCCGCAAACTAAAAGTGCCTCTTTGAGAGAGAGCGTTCCGTCATAAAGCGAACGACCGCAGATTGTGCCGTAAAGACCGGCATCACAAAGCGCCTTTATGTCGGCAATATCTTTGATTCCGCCGCTTGCGGTGATGTCAATATTAACGGCATCACGAAGTGCAAAGAGCTGTTTGGTGTTGGGACCTTCAAGAGTTCCGTCACGTCCTATGTCGGTGAAAATTATGTTTGAAACGCCGATTTTTTCCATCTCTTTTGCAAAATCAATGTAGTTTATGTTTCCCGTTTCAAGCCAGCCGGAAGTGCTGACAAAGCCGTTTTTTGCATCAATTCCAACGGAAATCTTTTCACCGTATTCGTCCACCGCACGCTTTAAAAATTCCGGGTCCTTCACGGCGGCAGAGCCGAGAATAACTCTGTCAATTCCACCGTCAAGATATTTTCTCACAGTTTCAATGTTGCGTATTCCTCCGCCAAGCTCAATAAAGGCATCGGTGCTTTTGCGAAGCGTGAAAAAAAGCTCGGTGTTTACGTCCTTGCCGTCCTTTGCGCCGTCAAGGTCAACCAGGTGAACGTATCTTGCGCCATCGTTGTAAAAGGATTTGATTGTGTCAACGGCACTTTCGGCAACACGCCTTGCGCTGCCGTATTCTCCCTTGAAAAGACGGACGCATTTTCCGCCGAGAATATCTATTGCAGGAAGTATTATCATTTAAAGAGTTCTCCTTGTATTTACAAAATCATTGAAGTTTTTGAGCATTGCAAGACCGGTTTTTTCGCTTTTTTCGGGGTGGAACTGCGCCCCGAAAACGTTTTTTCCGTTGGAAATAACGGCAGGTACTTTCTCGCCATACTGTGTGTACGCCGCAATGCTTCCCTCGTTGTCTTTATCAAAATCAGCTCTAAAGGAATGGACAAAATATACATATGAGCCGTCTGCAATGCCCCCAAGAATGGGACAAGCCTTGTCAGAAATTGTTATATCGTTCCAGCCGATATGGGGAATTTTAAGTCCTTCGGGCTTCATTTTTATGCATTTTCCGCTGATAAGTCCAAGTCCGCGGCAAGGTCTAACCTCCTCACTTTCGTCAAGAAGAAGCTGCATACCAAGACAGATTCCCATGAGGGGTTTGCCCTCTTTTGCCATGCGGACAACAAGCTTTGCAAGACCCTTGCTCTCAAGCGTTTCCATTGCATCGGGAAATGCACCCACACCGGGAAGAATAAGACCGTCCGCCGCCTCAAGAACCTCGGGGTCACTTGAGATAACGCTTTCAATTTCAAGAAAATCAAGAGCATTTTTCACGCTGTAAAGGTTGCCCATGCCATAGTCGATTATTGCAAGCATCTTTTAAAGCACTCCCTTCGCCGAGAGCACCTCGTCGCTTACCTTTTCCATTGCACGTCCCATTGCTCTGCCTGCCGCCTTATAGAGAGCCTCGGTTTTGTGATGGTCGTTATCGCCGCAAACGCAGGTGAGGTGCATTGTAACTCCTGCCGACATACAGAAAGCTCTGAAAAACTCGGCGGTCATCTGCGTGTCATAGTCGCCAATCATGTCTGCCTTGAAATCCGCATCAAATCTGAGATACGGGCGTCCCGAATAATCCACAGCGCAAAAGGCAAGAGCTTCGTCCATGGGAATGTGCAGGTCGCAAAAACGAGCCATGCCCTTTTTGTCCCCCGACGCTTTTGCAAACGCCATGCCGAGAACAATTCCAACGTCCTCAATTGTGTGGTGACAATCAACATTGAGGTCGCCCTTGCATTTGAGGTTTACGGCAAAGCCGCCGTGTACGCAAAAGGAGTTGAGCATATGGTCGAAAAATCCAACTCCACTTGTTCCCTCAAACTTTCCCCTTGCGTTTTTGGGCATTACAAAAAGGCTGAGTTCAATGTCGGTTTCGGCGGTTTTTCTTGTGATTGTCCACATCATCTGTCTGTTTTCCATTATGCTTTTTCCTCCGTGAATTTTTTCATAAGGTCAATAAGAATGGCATTTTCCCTGTCACTTCCTGCAGTTATGCGCAGGTATCCCTCGCCGCCAATATTGAAAAAGCGGATGAAAACGCCCTTTTCGCAAAGGTAGCCATAAATTTCCTTTGCGTTTTCGCATTTTATAAAGGCAAAATTTGTGTTGCAGTTGATGCACTCATGTGCAAAGCCGTTTTGCAAAAGCAATCGGAAAAGCTTGTCCGTGTTTTCCACAATGCTCTTTGTTCTTGAGATAAGCTCGTCTTTGTGCGAAAGAATAATCTGCCCGAAAGCCTGCGACACGGTATTGACGTTATACGGACTCTTAACCTTTCTGAAAGCGTCCGAAACAACCTTGTCGCCCACTGCAAAGCCCACTCTTAAGGCTGCCGCACCAAACGCCTTTGACATTGTTTTAATGACAAACATATTGGGGAATCTGTGAATATCGTGCAAAAAGCTGTATCTGTCGTCGCAAAGAACGCCAAAATCCCTCATACACGCAAAGTCAAGATATGCCTCGTCCATGACGAAAATTGTATCGGGATTTGCCGAAATGAGCTTTTCGATGTCGCTCTTTTTTTCAAGTACACCCGTGGGGTTACACGGATTTGAAAAGATAACAAGCTTTGCATGATTCTCTTTGATTTTTCTGTCAAGGAGTTCAAAATCAATTGTGAAGTCGGCTCTTTTGGAAACGCTCACGGGGGAAAGCTCCGCAAGGCTTCCGTAAAAGGCATACATTGAAAAGTCGGGGGCGGTTGTGATGACAACATCGCCTGTGCTCATGAGCGAATTTGCGATAATGGAAAGAAGCTCATCCGAGCCGTTTGCCGCAACGATGTTTTGCGCATCAAGGTCATATACCTTTGCGAAAGCGGTGCAAAGTGCGGTGGCATTTGGGTCGGGATAGCGGTTGAAATCCAGGCTGTCAAGAGATGCTTTAAGCTCGGACAAAACTTTTTCTGAAAGATTATAAAAGCTCTCATTTGCGTCAAGGCGCACAACACATGGTGCGGTGTTTGGCTCATAGGGGGTGAGTGACCTTGTTTTCTCCGCAAAAAGATTGTTGTTGAACATGGTTTAAAGTCTTCCTTTCGGGTGGGTGCTTAATTGTCGAAGCGAACACGGATTGAATTTGCGTGGGCGGTGAGACCCTCGGATTCGGCGAAGCGGATTATGTCGTCCTTATACTCGGCAAGTCCCTCACGGTCATAGTAAACAAAGCCGGATTTTTTGAGGAAATTGTCAACGGAAAGCGGTGACGAAAAGCGTGCTGTACCGTTAGTGGGAAGAACGTGGTTAGGACCTGCGAAGTAGTCGCCAAGAGGTTCGGGGGAATATTCGCCGAGGAATATAGAGCCGGCGTTGTCAATTTTTCCGAGATATGACATGGGGTTTTCAACGGCGAGCTCAAGATGTTCGGGAGCGATGAAATTTGCAAGGTCAATAGCGTCCGAAATGCTGTCGCACACAATTGCCGCACCGAAGGCATTGACGGATTTCTGTGCGATTTCGCATCTTGAAAGCTTTGCGAGCTGAATATCAATCTGCTCCGAAACCTTCTCTGCAAGTTCAAGGCTTTCTGTTACAAGCACCGACGAAGCAAGGGCATCATGCTCTGCCTGAGAGAGAAGGTCAGCGGCAACGTAAGCAGGATTTGCATTTTTATCCGCAACCACAAGCACCTCGCTCGGACCTGCAATCATATCAATGCTGACGCTTCCGAAAACAAGTCTTTTAGCCGTTGCCACAAAGATGTTTCCGGGGCCTGCGATAATATCCACACGGGGAATGGTTTGCGTACCGTAAGCAAGCGCTGCGACAGCCTGTGCGCCGCCGCACATAAAC
>JAZQKV010000084.1:0-5949 GCA_045542335.1 Eubacteriales bacterium | reverse complement strand
TCGCAAAAATGCCCTTGCGAGCAAGCATTTTTGCTTCATGGTATAATATACGCTGAAAGCCTTGCTACATAGTGCTTTGGACTTCGTCCTCCACGCTTTGCGTGGCTGCGTTATTGACGGCTTCGCAAAAATGCCCTTGCGAGCAAGCATTTTTGCTTCATGGTATAATAGAGGGTAAAACCTCAGAATCGGAGGAATTTATGGGTACTTTAATGATAATCCTCAACCAGGTTTTTCACCAGGGCGAGGGGATGATGGTCCGACGTTACGGAAAAAAATATGGCTCCGGAGGAATGTTCTTCAACGCCATTATTTGCTTTTTTGCAATGACTTTCTTTATTTTCACTGACGAGGGTGGCTTGCAATTTCCTGCGCCAATTTGGATATATGGAATAATTGACTGCATAATGTTTGCCGCAGGATTTTATTCGGTGTATGTTTCATTGCAGCTTGGATCTTATGCAATAACAAAGCTGATAAGTTCTTTTTCCGCTGTTATTTCAATACTTTACGGAATTGTTTTTCTGCATGAAAAAACAAATATTGTTACATACATTGCCTTTGTGCTTATCTTTGTTTCTGTGTTTCTCATGAACTACAAAAACGAAAAAGAAACGCACGATGCAGAGAAAAAGGCGGTTTCGTTCAAGTGGTTTTTGAGTGTCATGGTGACGGTTATAAGCAATGGCTTTATTTCTGTGATACTGCGTATGCAACAGTTGAAATTTGAAAATGCATACGACAATGAATTTATGATAATTTCTCTTGGCGGAGCTTTTGTTATCCTGTTCATTATCGGACTTTTCACAGAGCGTGAGCGTTTTACACACATATTCAAGCATGGAAGCCTTTATGGTGCAGTTGCTGGACTGTGCAACGGTGCGGCGAATTTCGTGAATCTATTTATACTCAACTATATACCCATTTCAATTGCAACACCTCTGAAAACAGGCGTGGGAATTGTTGCGAGTTTTGCAATTTCGGTTTTGCTTTACAAAGAAAAGTTCACTAAAAGACAGCTTGCCGGTGCATTTACGGGCTTTGCGGCATTGATGCTTCTGAAAATCAGTCAGAGTGTGTAATAGGCATTTAAACAGAATAGGTTATAACAAGTTAGCGAATGGAGAATTTTCCCATTCGCTAATTTGTTGTTTGATTAAATATTTTGAAGTTGCTCTTTTATATTTCTTTGCCAAGAAGCTTAACTGATTTAACGCTTCTCTTAAATGTAACCCATTTTGTATCACCTGGGCAAACGGGATACATACCAAGGCTTGCAAGAATGTACCATGCACTCATGCTTCCGTTGTCCTCGTCGCCGGGGAAACCGTCAGCTTCAGGCGAGAACAGCTCTTTCAGCATGCGTTCAACAAGAGCGTTGGTCTTTTTCTGCTCACCAAGTGCGGCAAACATAAAGGGAATATGGAAGGAGGGCTGGTTGTTTATTCCGCATTGCCCGAAGTTTACAAGTGCCATTTCGGTCATTTCGTGAATCTCGCCATTGTAATTGTGTACACGATAATGTGGCTCGGTGGATACAAGCTCGTCAAGCTTTGCGATAAGCTTATCTTTTCCGCCATGGAGTGCGGCAAGACCGTCAATGTCATGAGGTACAAAGAAGGAGGTCTGCCATGCAGAACCCTCGCAATAGTCACCGCCCCATGCAAAGGGGTCAAAGTCAGGCTTAAATACTCCATTTTCGTCACGGGCTCTCATAAAGCCTGTTTCGGGGTCGTAAACATTTGCATAATTCTTCGACCTCTTAAGGTATTCGTCGGTCAGCTCGTCATGTCCAAGTGCCTTTGCCACAGTTGCTATACACCAATCCCCATAGGCAAAATCAAGAGTGAGATTTACGGATTCTATGCCACTCGTGTAGGGGACATAGCCGTGTTTAAGATAATGCTCTATGCCTCTTCTGCCGTGGTTGCCGATTTCTGACTTAACGTTTGCATGGTGCAGCATACCTTCAAGACCCTTTTCAAGCACCTCACGGGAACCTATTTTACGCACTGCTGCCTCGGCGATTACGCAGTCAATAAATGTCCCCGGCATTATGCCCAGCTCTCCTATAACAGGCCAACGGGGAAGCCACCCTCCTTCGATGTAGTCAGTTACAAAGCCTTCAAGCATTTGTGCAAACTCGTTCTTTGCGATGAGGCTGAAAAGGGGGAATTGGGTCCTTGCTGTATCCCAGAAACCTGTGCTTGCGTATCTTACACCGGGCTTTACAGAACCGTCAAAGGGGCAATAGTGAATTATCTTATCTCCGTCATATTCGTGCATTATGCGAGGGAAAAGGAACACACGATAGAGGCAGGAATAGAAGGTACGCATCTGCTTTTCATCTTCTGCCTGGATTTCGATGCGGTGAAGCTTTTCCTCCCAGCTTTCCTCGGCAGCTGCACGGATTTCTTCAAATGTGCGATTTCCACATTCACGAATAAGAGTTTGAAGTGCAATTTCCGGGCTGATGAAGGACATTGCAATGCGTGCCTCAATCTTGCGCTTTGTAAGTGCGATATGGATACAGGCTTCACTGCCTTGACCTACCGTATAGGTATGCTCTGCATCAACATCCCCCGGGGAAAATTTCACGGCAAAATGCATACGACAGTTCACGGCAAAGTCTGTTCCGGCATGGCTGTCATTTGTTCCGAAAAGTGTGCAGGTATCGGCATCGTAGCGGTAGGTATAATTACCTCTTACGGGCAGAAAGGAAAGAAAGGACTGTGCATCGTCAAAGAATTCAAGCCTGATTGCCGCTCCCCTTTCTGTCGGCGTAAGCTCAAAGGTGCAGTTTGTGCGAAGGTATTTCAGTTTCATATAATCGGGGCGTTGAATTTTGTCGGAATGTTTCACTCCCGACCATGCATCATGTGCGTTGTTTGCGATAAAGTGATTTTGCGGCATCATAAGGAAAGTTGCACAGTCACCTATCCATACACTCGGCTGATGAGTGAGTCTTACACCCTCGGCATAGTTATGATCGGGATTGTAAAACCACCAGTTGTCCGAATCTGTCTGTATGCTGAAGGACGACATTCCGAACGGCATTTGGACAAGAGGAAGCGTGTTTCCGCAAGAGTGTCTCATGCAGGATTTTGTTCCCATTTCAATGTTGACAAATGGAATATACTTCATAATTTTCTCTCCATGTATTGTCGTATTTCACCTATGTGATTGGATTTTATAGACCGTTGCTTAAGATAGCTAATTATAGCATATATAAAAGATTATGTCAAGATGTTTGTCGCATAGCACAACAAAAAACGGATGAGCCATATGACCCATCCGCATGGATTTGTAGTTTTATCAGTCTGTCATGTTGTCAAAATAACCCTGAACGAGAACAACGGGTGTACCCTTGTCACCGGAGCCGCTTGTCAGGTCACAGAGAGAACCGATAAGGTCTGTCAAACGTCTGGGGGTTGTTCCCTGGGAAGCCATGTTGCCAACAAGGTCGCTGTCCTTCTTGCGGATTGCCCCTGCAATTGCCGCTTTAAGCTCCTCACCCTTGAGATCCGCAAAATCGTTGTCCGCAAGGTATTTGAGCTTGAGCTCGTTGGGCGTGCCCTCAAGACCTGCTGTATATGCGGGAGAAACAACCGGGTCTGCAAGCTCCCAGATTTTTCCAACCGGGTCTTTGAACGCGCCGTCACCGTAAACCATAACCTCAATGTGCTTTCCTGTGCGCTCTGAAAGCTTCTTCTGGATTTCGTCAACAAGGTCAAAGCACTCATTGGGGAAAAGCTTTATCATGTTCTCGGTTGACTTGTTTGAGCCGAGAAGACCGTATTTTGCGTTGTATCCGCTTCCGTTCACGGGAGCGTTGAGAATTTCGTCAAGTCCGTAAACTCTCTTTGCGCCTGCCGCCTTGAGGATACGCTTTGTACGTGCACGGGTATGAATGTCGCAGTTGAGCACATTCTCGGTGTAGTCAAGAATTGCCTTGGGGTTGTTTGCAAGAATAATTTCCGCCTCTGCTCCGCAAGAACGGATGAGGTCGCCGTAATACTGAATATAATCTACGCCTGTGAAAGGATGAGGATTGATGCCGAACAGTTCACGGTACTTTGCTTCTGTGAGCACATCGGAATAGGGGTCAATACCTGCTTCATCAAGCTGATCAAGTGAAACAAGAGCGTTTCCAACCTCGTCGCTGGGATAGTTGAGCATGAGAACAACTTTCTTTGCGCCCTTTGCAATACCTCTCAGACAGATTGCAAAGCGGTTACGGCTGAGAATGGGGAAAATAACGCCGATTGTTTCGCCGCCGAGCTTTGTTCTTACATCCTCGGCAATTGCATCAACGGAAGCATAGTTTCCCTGTGCACGCGCAACGATGGACTCTGTCATGGCAACAACGTCACGGTCACGAAGCGCAAAGCCCTCGATTTCAGATGCTTCAACAACGCTGTCAACAACGATTTTTGCAAGGTCGTCTCCCTCACGGATGATGGGGCAACGAATACCTCTTGAAATTGTACCTGTTCTTCTTTCCAAAAAAATCTCCTCCAAGCTATTGACTTTTTTTACGTTTTCTATTATAATACATTTGTATCCATTTGTAAAGCAGATAATTCTTACAGCAGTAATAAGGAGAGCTTATAATGCAAACAAAGCTTGATTACTATCGGATTTTTTATGAAACGGCACGTTTTGCCTCATTTTCAACCGCTGCACGTCATCTTTATATATCACAGTCAGCCATATCTCAATGTATCCGTCAGCTTGAAAGCGATCTTGATACTCAGCTTTTTGTGCGTTCCCGCCGTGGAGTTAGTCTTACTGCCGAGGGAAGCATCCTTTTTCAGAAGGTTGAAAGTGCACTTCAGGCGATAAATCAGGGGGAAACGCTTCTTGCAAGGCTTCATCACCTTGAAAGCGGCTCTCTCAGTATTGCCGCCGGCGACACAATAACCTCACATTTCCTTTTGCCGTATCTTGAAAAATTTCATGCGGCGTATCCCGGAATACGAATTGAAATGGCAAATTCCTATTCGTTTCATATGCTTGAGCTTGTTAAAGAGGGCAAGGCGGAGCTTGCATTTATAAATCTTCCTGCCTGTGACGATGAGCTTTGCATTGAGCCTTGCCTTGAAATACACGATATTTTCGTGTGCGGACCGGATTATGATGCAAAGGAATCTTACACATACAAAGAAATGGCGCAGGAACCACTGATTCTTCTTGAAACCAATTCCAATTCACGTCGTTTTCTTGATGAAAAATTTATGGAAAACGGCGCAGAGCTCAAACCTCAGATTGAGATTGCCGCATATGACCTGCTTATCCGTTTTGCTTCAATTCATCTTGGCGTTTCATGTGTTGTTGAGGAATTTTCAAAGGAGAGCCTTGAAAAAGGTCTTATCCGCCGGATGAAGCTTGAGCCGCCGCTTGAGGCGAGAGGTGTTGGTTGTGCATATATGCGGAACAACCCGCTTTCCCTTGCGGCACAGGCGTTTTTAAAGCTTATTCGTGAGGATCGTGATATAAAAGAAAAATGATTATCGTATGCCTGATGGTATAAAAACGGATTTTGATTTGAAAGAGGAGGAATATAAATGGCAAAGCAAAAGAAAAGCGGACCTGCAATATTCATGTACACGGTTATCGCAATAACGGTTGTCACGGCGGCGGTGTGCTTTGCACTTTATTACAGCAAAACGGTGCAAAGTGCAGCTGTTCTATGGACGGGAATTGTGGCGTTTATGATAATGTATCATTTCTGGGTCAGAATCATTATGGGAAACGTCAGCAAGCTTTTCACAATTGACCGCAATTGGTGGTGGTTTCGTGAAAAGGGCTTTGAAAAGAATCTTTATAAGCTTTTGCGCGTGAGGAAGTGGAAGGACAAGGTTTTAACGTATAATCCGGAATCATTTTCTCTCGAAAGGCACACCCTTGACGAAATTGCCGACACCATGACAAAATCCGAGGTTGACC
>JAZQKV010000083.1:0-3183 GCA_045542335.1 Eubacteriales bacterium | reverse complement strand
AGGACTCTTGAGCTATAAGTTATGAGGGAAAAGGAAAAGATTAAATATAAAATAGCACTCACATTCCCTCTGCCTATGAAAACGGAGCGGAGCAAGAAAGCACAGTTTTGAAGCAACAAGACAACCTATAAAATAAATAGGTAAAACGTATTTATGCTAACCTGCGTAGCGACTTTCATACAAGCAGACGGTATTTCAAACAAATCAGCACCAAATAAGGAGATTCTTAAGAACGTAGTTCTTAAGCGCATCTTTGGTTCCTTTCTATGCGAGTAGAAAGGAACACCCCCGTAAACCCGGTAAGGGTTTTCGAGCTATAAGTTATAAGGGATAACGAAAAGATTAAATACAAAAATAAATCAAATCTTGGCAAATGTTGCCTTGACGCTTACTCCCGGCAAAAGTCCGATTTTGTGCACAAGACTTTCCACGGAGGCTTTTGGCGCATCAAGCGTTGCATTTATGATGTAAACCCCGGCTTCCCTGTATGGCATACCCATTCTGCCAACAAGGTCATCTCGGTGTTCAGCGAGAATTTCGTTAATTTTTTCACCGTGGGAATAGTCGGAAAATATAATCGACAGCACCGCAATCATTTTCTTTGCACAGGAATCGTTTTGCACCGTCGCATCAGCCATGCCGTCTGAAACCTTGAGAGGAAGCACGCTTTTGTAAATATTGTGCTCGGTTTCAACTTCGCCTATTACGGCATCAACTCCAAAGGTGCGGCGTATGTTTTGCTCGGTGACGGTTGAAAGGGTGTCGCCGAAAATTGCGCCACTGCTTTGCGCCGTGTCTCCCTCAACTGACTTTTCGATTATAATCGATTTTGTTGCCCGGGTCAGCGCATGGGAAGGATAATGCGTGTTGAAAATGCAACACATTCCCTCTGCGGCAAGGCTTGTCATGGTGTCAAGGACAATGAGCTGGTTTTTGAAGTCGAGATTTGATTCGGGCTCATCAAGAATGAGCACCTGCGGCTTTCCTGCGAGAGCCCTTGCAATAAGCACCATCTGAAGCTCACCACCGCTGATTTCTGTACATTTTTTGTCAAGAAGCTTTGTTATTCCAAGCCTTTGGGCAATTTCGTGGGCAAAAATTCTGTCCTTTTGCGTGGGCGAGGAAAACACCCCGATTCGGTTTGTAAAGCCGAGCATTATCATTTCCCCGGCGGTCATTGCGGCAAATGCGCCTTTCGCCTGCGGAACGTATGAAACGTGTTGCCAAAGCTTTTTTGCAGGCATCTTTGAAATGTCCTCACCGTCGAGAAATGCGCCGCCCTCTGTCCACTTCAAAAAGCCCATGATACAGCGCAAAAGCGTTGTTTTTCCTGCACCGTTTGGACCGAGAATGGCGAGAATTTCACCCGACTCAACAGAAAAATTAAGGTTTTTTATAATCGGAAAGCCTTTTTTGTATTCAAAACAAGCGTTTTTAACTTCAAGTTTCACAGTGAACCTCCTTCTGAACGTGTCATGAGAGCGATAAAGAAAGGAGCACCGACTATTGCCGTGAGCACCGAAACAGGGAGCTCTGCGGCAGAAACACTTCTTGCAAATGTGTCAACCACCACAAGAAACGCCGCCCCCACAAAGACAGTTGCCGGCAACAGGCGCATATGGTTGTTTCCGAGCTTCATTCTGCACATATGCGGCACAAGAAGTCCAACCCAGCCGACCTGACCGCACATTGAAACGCACGAAGCCGTGACCGCCGTTGCGCAAAGCACCGCCGCCGCCCTGAGAGCTTTCACATTAACGCCTGTTGAGCGAGCTTCTTCATCGCCCAATGGGAGCAGATTGAGTCTCCAACGAAGCAACCACAAAACCGCAATTCCGACGATAATCGGCACACAGCCAAAAGTGAGAGACCTGTAATTTGCGCCGTCAAGATTGCCCATGAGCCAATAAGTGATGGCAGGGAGCTCGGTTTCTGTGTCGGCGGTGAATTTGACAAGGGAGATAAGGGCATTAAAGAGCGAGCCAATCATAATACCGCCGAGAACTGCGCTGTTTCTGCCGTTTCTGCGCTTGCCGTAGCCAACAGCGTATGTGAGAGCGACAGCCGCAATACCGAAAGCAAAGGAGAGAAGCTGAACGCCCACAAGCTCAAAGCCGACGACAATTCCAAGTACCGCCCCAAAGCCTGCGCCCGAAGCGACACCGAGGGTATCGGGAGTTGCGAGGGGATTAGCAAAGAGGCTCTGGAACACGCAACCCGAAACCGAAAGTCCTGCACCTGCAAGCAAGGCAAGGATAATGCGTGGGATTCTCATATTGACGATAATTGCGCCGAGATAAGCATCTGTTTCTCCGCCGCTGACCACCGACAAAAGATAGTCAAACACCTGCTTTGGCGAAAGAGGTATTCTTCCGATACAGAGTGCGGCAAAGGCAGCGGCAATCGGCAAGAGGGCAAGCAGAGTGACGTATGCTAAAGTATTGTATTTGTTTTTTGAATTTAAAAAGCTACTCATAAAGGCATCCTTTCGATTTTCGGACACAAAAAAGACCGCATCGAAACTACTCGACACGGTCAAAAATACGCATAAATCGGGCATAGTAAAAGAATCATGCGAAGTTTCCCGAAGTGTCTTTCATCTCAAAGCAAGTTTTCGATGTTGGATTAAGGGAAGCAAACACGGCATTGGCTCGCCCGGAAGACATTTGTCTTATGGGAAAGGGGAGCAGTGGTGCTACACTAAAACTATTTCATCATCATTATAGAAAACAATTATGTACAGCATATCATAAAAATGTATCTTTTTTTCTTTTATTTATTATATGTTCTGAATTTTTTTGTTTTCCCTCATAACTTATAATTGTTCTATTCTCTGCCGAGAACGGGGGATAAATTAAATTTTTTCCTTTTCCCTCATAGCTTATAATTGTTCAATTTTCTGCCGAGAACGGGGGTTCCACTTTCTGCTTCCCCAGAAAGTGGAGTAAAGAGGGGATTTAAGAACTACGTTCTTAAAGATCTCCTTTGGGGTGCGAAACTTTATGTGATACCGTCTGCAAAAGGCGAAAGTCGCTACGCTAATAGGCAAAGATACTATTTACCAATATGATTTTTTAGGTTATCTTGTTATTCTTATGTTGTTCTGCATCCGCTTCGCTCCATATTCGCACGCAGAGATAAAGATTGTACAAGGGAGATGCAAAAAATTAAATTTTTTGCTGT
>JAZQKV010000082.1:0-9710 GCA_045542335.1 Eubacteriales bacterium | reverse complement strand
TGTCCTCTAACGGTGCGGGCAGATATAAATAAGGATGAAAGCTACGAACTGTATAAAAAGGCTTATATTCTTGAATTTATGAAAGGAAAGGTATAATAATGGCGATAACCCTTGATATTATTGTTGTTGCTGTCATTGTCCTGTGTGTTATCTTCGGATATAAGAACGGTTTTGTCAAAACTGTTTACAGACTTTTGAGGACGGTTGGCTCATTTATTGTGGCACTCATTTTTGCCAAGCCTGTTTCATATATTCTTGCGGAAACTCCGCTTTTTAAAAGTATAATCGATGGCATAGGCGACAAAATACAAAGCATTGAATTGTTTTCTCATGAGGCAAAAAATGGGATTTCAATCGAAGAAAGCCTGACTCCTGCCGCAAAGCAGATGCTTGACAATCTCAACATTTCCCTTGCCGAATTTGGTGAGCAGATTTCTGCACTGATTTCAACAGGTGAACAGAATCTCAAAGATGGTGTAAGAGATTATGTTCTCACTCCGATTGCGGAGTCGTTGTCATTCGCAATAGCCTTTATTTTGCTGTTTTTGGGTACGGCAATTGCGCTAAAAATTTTAAGCGTGGTTCTTGAGGGAACTTTGAGGCTTGTCGGACTTGAAAAGGTTAACAGGACTTTCGGTCTTGTTATAGGTCTTGCCCAAGGATTCATATATGCGCTTGTGATTTGTACTCTTGTTTCGGCATTTATGCCCTATCTTTCCGCAAGCGAGCTCGGAATTACCCCGGCAGTTGTTGCGGATACCTATGTGTTTAAAGAAATTGCAAAAATCGGCACTTCGTGGTTTGTCACACCCAAAATGCCGTGACCATATTTTAATTTTTAACTCTTTAACTTTACTCCAATGAAAGGAAATAACTAATGAACGCAAAACTTTGTTCAAGATGCAGGAAAAATGTTGCCGTTGTGTTTATCCAAAAGCTCGAAGCAAACGGCGAATCCAAAAGTGAGGGACTCTGCATCAAATGTGCAAGCGAGCTTGGTATAAAGCCGGTTGATGACTTTCTTGAAAGAATGGGCATTGACAAGGATGAGCTCGGAAATATAAGCGAGGAAATGGCAAGTGCAATGGGACTTATGCCTGATGAGCTTTCCGATGGCGATACGGATTCTTCCGAAGGAGATAATTCCGACCCCGACAACAGCGAAAGTCGCGCTCCTTCCTTTGATATCGGATCATTTTTCAAGAATTTGCAGAATAACCGTCCTGCGGCAAATAACGGTGCCACAGCCGACGGCGCAAATGAAAAAGGACAGGGAAAGGGTACAAAAGCTCCCGGTCCCGATAAGAAGAAAAAGAATCTTGAAGCTTTTTGCCAGAACCTTACCAAAAAGGCGGCAGATGGCGGTCTTGATGAGGTTATCGGCAGAGACACAGAACTTGCACGCATAATGCAGATTCTTTGCCGCAGACAAAAGAACAATCCTTGCCTTATAGGTGACCCCGGCGTCGGAAAAACGGCGGTAGCAGAAGCTCTTGCAATGAAAATTGCATCGGGAGATGTTCCTCATAAGCTGAAAAATAAGGAAGTTTACCTTGTTGATATGACTTCAATTGTTGCCGGTACACAGTTCAGGGGACAGTTTGAAAACCGCATGAAAGGTCTTATTGAAGAGGTAAAACGCCTTGGAAATATAATACTTGTCATTGACGAGGTTCACAGCATTGTTGCCGCAGGAGATGCAGAGGGCGGAATGAACGCTGCAAACATTTTGAAGCCTGCTCTTTCAAGAGGTGAAATACAGGTTATCGGCGCAACAACCCTTGCCGAATACAGAAAACACATCGAGAAGGATTCTGCACTTGAACGCCGTTTTCAACCTGTTATTATCAGAGAACCCTCAATTTCAGATACAGTTGAAATTTTAAAGGGTATCAAAGGCTATTACGAGGAGTTTCACGGCATAAAAATCCCCGACTCAACAATCGAAAAGACTGTCACTCTTTCGGAACGTTATATCACCGACAGGTATCTGCCCGACAAGGCTATTGACTTGCTTGACGAAGCTGCCTCTTTTGTGGCTCTAAATGATGCTTGCATTGATGCTCTTGCGAAAAAGACCGAGGAACTTGAAAAGGTAAAGGCAGAGCACAGCGCAGTTGAAGCAAACACAGAAATTCCCGATGAGGAACGCTTCAGAAATATGGCAGAGCTTAAGTCAAAGCAACTCATGCTTGAAAGCGAGTGTGCACAGCTTAAAGGTGAGTGTGACAAGGTCACGCTCAATCCCGAACACCTCGCAAGAGTTATCGAAATTTGGACAGGTGTTCCTGCAAGCACAATCAACGAAAACGAGTTCATAAGAATTGACAAGCTTTCCGAAAGGCTCAAAACACGAATCATCGGTCAGGACAAAGCTGTTATGGCGGTTGCCAAGGCAATCAAGCGTTCAAGGGCAGGAATTGCGGCAAAGAAAAAGCCTGTTTCGTTCATTTTTGCAGGCCCCACGGGTGTTGGAAAAACCGAACTTGTGAAAACTCTCGCAAATGACCTCTTTGATTCACCCGAAGCACTTATTCGCCTTGATATGTCTGAGTTTATGGAGAAACATTCCGTGTCGAGAATCATCGGCGCACCTCCCGGATATGTCGGCTATGACGAAGCAGGTCAGCTGACCGAGAAAATCCGTCGCAGACCTTATTCTGTTGTCCTTTTCGATGAAATTGAAAAGGCGCACCCGGACGTTTTAAATATTCTTCTTCAGATACTTGACGACGGAAGAATAACCGATGCCCATGGCAAGGTTGTAAATTTTGAAAATACGCTTCTTGTGCTCACAACCAATGCAGGTTCAAGCACAGGAATGAATTCCGCAGGATTTTCAAAGAGCGAGGATAACATATCAGAGGACAGAATTATGAATGCTCTGAATGGTTTCCTGCGTCCTGAATTTATCAACAGAATCGATGAGATAATCTTTTTCAGAAGACTTTCGGAAACCGATTTTTCGTCCATCGCCGCAATCATGCTTGGCGACCTCAGAAAGGCGCTTGCTGAAAAGGATATTTCCTTTGAATACACCAAAGAGGCACTTGATTTTATAGCCGCCAAATCTTATAGCATAAAATACGGTGCAAGAAACCTTCGCAGATATATTCAAACAGAAGTGGAGGACAGAATTGCGGAGCTTGTTATTTCTTCCTATGATAAAAAGATAACCGGAGTTAAGCTTTCATGCGAAAATGACGGGCTTTGCGTGAGCGAAAATGAATAAATCAAACCTTAATTGGTATTGCTTCACCGCCGCCGAGCTTGAAAAGCTCTTAAAGGTGAAGCTTAATAAAGGTCTTGGCACAGCTGCAGCACTTGCGAGAAGTGCTGTTTACGGAAAACTTCCCGAAGCGGCAAAGGACAGGGCAGAGCCAATTGTCAGGCTGTTTCATGAATTCGGAGAGATAATTTCATATATTCCGCTTCCTCTTTGTGCCTTTGTGTGCCTTATGGGACTTGTTTTCGGAGAAGATTACGGCTGCGGAATTACTCTTGCGGTTCTTTGCGCTTTTACTGTTGTTGCGGCACTTCTTAAATTCTTTCTTCCCATTGCTTCGGACAAACTTACCGGAAGAAACGCCAAAGACGAAGTAAAGGTTCTGCGAAAGGGCGCAATTGCCGTCATTTCGCCGGATATGCTTGTTCCGGGTGATGTGGTTTTCCTTTCGGATAAGGACGTTGTTCCGTGTGATATAAGGCTTTTTGATTGCGAAGAAATGTATGTCATGGAGCTTTTTTCCGACAACGAATACAGAAAATACCGACCTGTCGCAAAAAATTCAGAAGTTATTCCGCAGGGTGACAGACGACTTCCCGAAAGAATGTGGAAGAATGTTGTTTTCAAGGGCTCGGTTGTAAGTGCCGGAAAAGGCTTTGGCGTAGTTATTGACCCGGAGCTTACAATCCGTGATGCAATTGTTCTTCTCCAAAGACCGATTGTTGAAACTCCCGATTCGGGAAAGCTTTCGGGAACACCCGTTGCAATTCCGTTTTTCAAACGCTTTATTCTTGCAAAGGCAAGTGCATCAGAATCTGAATCCGAAAAGCTTATCCGAGAAGGAAAATACTTTTCAAACCACAGGGAAACCATTGCTTCTCTTATCGCAATGGTGCAGATTGCGGCGGCAATATTTGTGTTTTCTGTTGGTGTCCTCTGCGGCGCAGATGTTTTCGGAGTGTTCTTGTTCGGCACACTTATCATGGCGTTTCCAGCCGACACAGTAACTTCAATTGCAACAGAGGTTGCCTTTTGCATGGGCGCATACAGGCTTTCGGGTCTTGGCATTAGTGTCAAAACCTTTGAAGGTGCAGAAAAATTAAGCTGCGCTGAAACTGTGTTCTGCAAGAATAAGTCGCTTTACAGAGTTAAAAATGTTGTTCCCGAAAGAGTTATCATCGGAAGAAGAAGCTTTGAGGCAACTTCATATTATAAGGACGAGCTTGCCGAAATTTTCAGATGTGCGTGTTTTGCCTCTGACGTAAAAACAAAAGTAAAAGGCGGCAAAAAAACGATAATCGGCGATGCAGACGAAATCTGTAATCTTGAATTTGTCGTTAAAACGGGAATGACAGAAAAAAGCAATGTATTCTCATTCCTTGCAAGAAAGAAAGAGCTTCGCACACCTGACGGTGTTCTTCAAGGCTCTGTTGTGACAACAGGTGGCGGAGATTTTGCCATTATCCGTGGAAATCTCCGAAGCGTTGCCCCGAAATGCTCTATGTTTGATGCAGGAAATGGCAAAGCTCCCATTGATGCTGAGGGCGTGCAATACATCGCTTCAACTGTTCAGACAATTGAAGCAGACGACTGTCATATTTCAACGGCAATTGCCGTCAAAGCGCTCTCAGGCTCGGATGATTCCCTTACATCCGGATTTACTCTCTTAGGCGTGGTCGTCTATAAAGTGAATTTTTCCGACGACAGTGCCGCCGCAGTTGCTCGATGCCGTTCTGTCGGAATTGACCCTGTTTTTCTCACCCCCGATATTACACCCGGCATATCAGACAGCGCAAAACGTGCAGGGATTATAGCCTATGGTGACAGACAGATCGATGCTTATGAGCTATCCGGAATTGATGATGAAGTTTTTTTCAAAAACATCGATTCATACAGATTGTTTGCCGGTCTTTCGGACGACCAGAAAAGAGCAGTCATCTATGCAAGAAAAAAACGTTCGGAGATTGTCGCCGTTTGTGCCGATAACTTAAAGGATATAAAATGTGCCGTTGAGGGAGATGTGATGCTCACAACAGGAAGCGTACCTCCGACATTGCGCAAAATTGCCGATATTCACCTTGAACAAGAGGGCTTCTCCTCTGTCACAGCGGCAATTGAGGGGTGCAGGAAAATACTTAAACGTTCTTCATATGCATTGAGATTTTGTATGGGTGCTGTTCTTTCGGTGGTTGCGGCTCTCACGTTGCATTTCCTTTGCTATTGCGGTGCTTCGTTCTTCGATGCGTTGGGTGTTTCTGCAGTATCTCCCGTTTCTGCACCAATGCTTTCCATTTTGCTCTTTGCCGTGATTCCGGTTGCAGTAATTTCTTGTGCGGCTGTCAGCATGGATTCGTTGAGAATCTGGAGAGATATTCCAAGAGTGTTTGCCGACAAACTCAAGGTCGGACGAAATGGCGGCACAATTGCCTTTGCAACTGTCGTTTTCGCAGCAACAACACTTCTCTCTGCTCTTGTTTCACTTGCTCTTGATTCAGACACTGACTCTGCCGGTCTTGCAACTTTTATCACAATGTCTGTTGCGTGTATGCTTATGACATTCTCTGCATTAAAAACTCAAAGCTTTGTAAAAGCTGAAAAACCGAAGCCTGCGTTTTATGTTGCGTTTTGCGCACTTGTGCTTTTCTGTATATGGCTTTGCGTTTCATATACACCGGCATCCTTTGCAGCTTCTTTTGGCATTTTCAAAATTGGTTATCCAACACTTGTTTCATCATTTGTGTGTGCGTTAATCATTCCCGTTCTCTGCGAAATGAGAAAAGCCGTGCTTGATGCACAAGGCGCAGGAAATGTGAACGAAAATAAAAACAAAGCCAACAGCGGTAAAAGCAAAGAAAAGTCGAAAGACAGCAAGCACACCCCAAAAACGCCAAAAGAAAAAACACGCAATGAAACTGTTTCAGAACCTGAAAAGGTGGCGATGAAAAACGCTGAAACTGAACAACAGTCAGACACCTCGGAAAATGCTCTTTCAGAACAAAACTCAGCTGACGACAATCATCCAAAGCAAGAGCAAATGCAAATTGATTCTCAAAGTGCTGACGGAAAAACCGTGATCTTTGCTAAATCAGACACTTCAAAGGACAAAAAAGAAAAAGAAAAGAAAATGAGTCCTGCGAAAGCGGAAAAGCTTCGTAAAAAGCAAGAAAAAAAGAAAAAAGCCGACGAAAAAGCGGCGGCAAAGCTTGCGAAGCTTATGGAGCGAGAAAAGGAAAAGCTTGAAAAACAGCGTCTTAAAGACAAAGAGGACGGTTGGGAAGACTGACCGCCAATAAATAAAAGTCCTGCCTACCAAGTGGTAGACAGGACTTTTATGTTACACTTTTGTTCTTATAAGGGCATTGTTTTAATGTGGGAAATCAAGCGACTAACTGCCTCGTCGGTTGTCGCCCATGATGTGCAGAAGCGAACAAGGATGTTTCCGTCGTCGAGCTTCTCCCATATTTCATAGGCGTAAAACTCGTTAAGATACTCAACCTGAGCAGGTGTGAGAATCGGAAACTGCTGATTTGTTGAAGAAGTACCGCCCATTTTGATTCCACGCTCAATAAAAGCATCTCTTATAAGCATTGCCTTTTCAACTGCACCTTTGCAAATATCAAAGTAAAGTCCATCCGTGAAAAGCGTTTCAAACTGAATACCCAAAAGCCTTCCTTTGGCAAGCATACCGCCTTTTTGCTTTATAATGTATCTGAAATCCTTTTTGAGCCTTTCAAGATTTATGACAACTGCCTCTCCAAAAAGCGCGCCGCATTTTGTGCCGCCAATGTAAAAAACATCGCAAAGACGTGCAATGTCTTTAATCGTCAAATCGTTTTCTGCGCTTGCAAGACCATATCCGAGTCTTGCGCCGTCTATGAATAAAGGCAATTCACACTTTTTGCAGACCTCATAAATCTCGCAAAGCTCTTGCTTTGAATAAATCGTACCGCTTTCCGTGGGATAAGAAATATAAACCATTCCCGGCTGAACAATGTGCTCAAAGCTTGGGTCGCTGTGATGCTTTTCAAAGTATTCCTCAATTTGCTTTGCCGTTATCTTGCCGTTTTGAGATTTAAGTCCGAGGACCTTGTGACCGCAAGCCTCAATAGCTCCTGTTTCATGCACATTTATGTGTCCGCTGTCTGCACAAATAACGCCTTGATGAGGGCGGAGTGTGGCAGCGATTACCGTCAGATTTGTCTGTGTTCCGCCGACAAGTATGTGAACATCCGAGTCAGGAAGCGAAAGACAATCCTTGATAAGAGCCTTTGCGTTTTGGCTGTGATAATCCTCGCTGTAACCCGGAGTCTGCTCAAAATTTGTCTTTACAAGTGCTTCAAGTATCTTTGGGTGACAACCCTCAAGATAGTCTGACATAAAATAAATCTTTTCCATTTTAAACTCCTTTCGTAAATACCAAAGGGCTGACGTAGATGTTTACATCAGCCCACAACTTTTTAAAAATCAGGAAAAGTTGCCATTGAGAGAATACTTTTCAGCATATCTCCTGAATGCGCTGTCAAAGTCAACGTCGCCTTCTGCTTTAAGACCGCTGAGATATTCATGAGTGTCAAATCTGTTTTTCTGAACCTCAATCATTGCAACGGCAATGTTTGAGCAATGGTCAGAAACACGCTCATAGTTTGTGAGAAGGTCGGAAAGCACAAAGCCAAGTGTGATTGTGCAGTTACCACTCTGAAGACGTGTTACATGATTGGACTTGATTTCGCTTATAAGCTTGTCAATAACCTGCTCAAGAGGCTCAACAAGTGCGGCACTCTTAAGGTCATCCTGTTCAAACGCCTTGACGGTGTTTTCAAGAATGTCCTGGAGAGCAAAGGTGAGAACCTTGATTTCAGACTTTGCTTCCTGTGAGAAAGAAATGCCTTTTTCGTGGATTTCCTGTGCAACCTTGAGAAGATTTACTGCATGGTCGCCGATACGCTCAAAATCGCCGATTGTGTGAAGAAGAGTTGAAACCCTGTGGCTGTCGTGGTATGAAAGCGAACGGCTTGAAATCTTAACAAGGACGGTTCCGAGCTGGTCCTCGTATTTGTCAATCTCGTCTTCCATTTCAACAAGCTGATCGGCAATCTTCTGGTCATATTTAGTGAGAAGTCCAATACCCATTGTCATGCAGTCACGAGACATATGTGCCATTGCAACCGTTCTGTCAAAACACTCGGAAATGGCAATTGAGGGTGTTGCAAGAAGACGTTCGTCGATAAGCACTTTGGAAGCCTTATCATTTTCGCCGGGCTTGATAATGAGATATGCAGCTTTTTCAAGAAGCTTCGAGAAAGGCAAAAGCATAAATGTTGAAGCAATATTAAAGATACTGTGCACAAGTGCAATTCCCTGCATATCAATCGCATTATCAAGAAACGCAAAATTTATAAACATACCAAGACCGTAAAAAATCGCGAGGAATACAATTGTACCGGTAATGTTGAACAGGATGTGCACAATTGCAACACGTTTTGCGTTTTTGTTAACACCAATTGAGGAAATGAGAGCTGTTACACAAGTACCGATATTCTGACCCAAGATTATCGGAATTGCCATTCCGAAAGAGATCTGACCTGTGAGAGCAAATGCTTGGAGAATACCAACCGATGCCGCCGATGACTGAATAATACCCGTGAAAACCGCACCGACAATAACACCGAGAATAGGGTTGTTGAACATAACAAGAATTTCCTGAAACTCCGGCATATCCGCAACAGGAGCAACGGAATCCGACATCATTCCCATACCTGTCATAAGTACAGCAAATCCAACAAGAATACTGCCCACATTTCTGCGCTTTGTGTTTTTACCCATTATGAAAATTGCGCCGATAAGTGCAAGAATAGGGGAGAAGTTTGAGGGCTTGAGAAGCATGAGGAAAATGTTGTCGCCCGAATCAATGCCTGCCAGGGAGAGTATCCATGCAGTGAGGGTTGTTCCTATATTTGAACCCATGATAACACCGATGGTCTGACCGAGCTGCATAATTCCCGAGTTAACAAGGCCAACAAGCATAACCGTCATTGCCGAGGAAGACTGAATGGCAATTGTAATCACCATACCAAGAACAAGGCTCTTGAAAGGGCTTGAGGTCATGACCTTGAGCATACTTTCAAGTTTACTTCCGGCAAGCTTTTCGAGACCAGCGGACATGACATTCATACCGTAAAGGAAGAAAGCGAGACCGCCGCAGAGCATGAATAAATTTGTGATGTTCATTTGTATTCTCCTTAAAAAATTTAGCTACTATGTTAGTGATAACTTACTCGCAAAGCTTTTTTGCCATATCAGCAAGAAAACCAATATATTTTTCCCAAAGTTTCTGTGGAAGCCTTTTCGGACCACATTCAAGAGAAATTGGAACAGATTTGTCCACAACTCTTATCGCTTGCTTAAACCCATCCCAATCTCCGACACCAAACCAAGGACAATCATGCCGGTCGGATTTTGCGTCGTTGTCGTGAATATGGAAAGC
>JAZQKV010000081.1:0-18613 GCA_045542335.1 Eubacteriales bacterium | reverse complement strand
GAGAAAGGGATTTGTCAGAGTTCGCAGAAATTTGTATAGATCAATCAAAATCTGTGCAAAGGAAGCATCACTCCTTGCACCCGAAAAAACCTGAGCAGCTTTGAGAAAAGCATCGTCATCTCCGCCATTCTCGCTTGCCGAGGAGGAATATTTATCTTCGAGAATATTGTCAAGAATGTTTCTGCAAAGAATTTCTGATTCCGCCTCGTCTGCCATTCGTAGTTTTGCCGGCAGACCAAGAAGCTGGAAATTGCTTTTAACAAGATCAAGGCAAAAAGAATGTATGGTACAAATTTTTGCAAGACCAATGCGTGTTAGCTGACGGAGAGCATGCTTGTTTGACGGATCTTGTGCAACGGCATCGGTGAGAGCCTTTGTAAGGCGTTCACGAAGCTCAAGCGTTGCCGCCTTTGTAAAAGTCACAATAAGGTATTCGCTTATGTCCCTGCCAAAAGAAGGATCGCAAATGCGTTTGCACAGACGTGCCGTGAGAACCGCAGTTTTTCCGCTTCCTGCTCCGGCTGAAATTAGCAGTGTACCGGATTTGTCATCAATAGCTTTTTGTTGATTTTCGGTAAAATTCATACTTTCCTCCGAAAGTTTCATTACATAACTATTTTGTTAAGCATAATATGATATTCTTTAACCTTGGTTTTGCTTTGCGCAGGAATAAGATATTTCATCAGATTCGTCAAGATACCTTGTGTTTGCGAAGCGAGTGTGGCGGCATGATGCGAAATCGAATCTGCAAAGAGGGGCAAGGTCGCAAAATGCGCATGAATTCTTTTCTTTGCATTTCACGGGATTCTTGCGGATGCTTCCGCTTTTTATTTCTGCCGCAAGCTTTGCGCTTACATTTGCAGCATTTCTGAGAAGCTTTCCCATGTCCGCAAGGGTGATGACAGAAGAATTTGCATAAAATTCACCGTCTTTTTTCAGCTTTACCGGGATATACTTTCCCGAAAGCTCTTTTTCCATTGCGCAAAGAATTTCCTTATCATCAATCAGAATTCCGTTTGGACGCTCTGTTGAAATCTCACCGGACGCATCATTTTCTGTATCTGAATTTCCAAGTTCTCCTGTTGCTTCGGGGCGCCTTACGGGTATGTATAAAACGCCTGCGGGAATAAGGTTTTCTCCAAATCGTTCTTTTCCGTTGCCGATTATGCTGTAAAGATAGAGAAGCATCTGAAGATTTGTTCCGAGAGCAACGTCAGAAAGGCTGAAACGCTTGTGACCTGTTTTGTAATCAGCAATACGAATATATGTTTTTCCGCCGTCGGTGTAAACATCGGTCCTGTCAATTTTTCCGTTTACACGAAGTGTTCCACCGTCGGGAAGGGGAATTTCAACGGAAGATATTCCGTCACCGGAAAGACCAATGGGGAGCTCAAATTCTGTTGGAGTGAATTTGCTTTGTGCCATTTCGTCTGCAATTTTTGCGGTCAGCTCGCAAACCGTTCCCGAAAGTCTTTTGTAAAGAAAATCAAAGCGCTTGGTGGTTGTTTTCGTGCCCTTTGTGCCGCATAAAAGCTCTATGTAATCCGCAAGAAGTGTTCTTGCGCTGTTGACAGCATTAACTCTGTCAACAGTTCCCGTGCTTCTTTTTTCTTCGGCAAGGCGTGCAACAAGAAGCTCAAGAATTCTGTGTGCAATGTTACCTGACTCAAGCGGACCAAGCCCGGCAATTCTTTCGGGACGAAGTCTTAAAATGTATGTGCCGAAATAGGAAAATTCACAGTTTCCAAAGCTTTCAAGACGTGACGGGCTCACAGTCATAGAACCACCATAAAGAGCCGATGCGGTCTCTCCCGAAAGACTGTCACCGCCGTCTGTTGCCTGCGAAAGTCTTGAGAAACGTTCGGAATAATCGTCGTCTGAAGAAAAATAATTGCAAAGTGCGGCGTGGGAAACTGCATCGTCCTTACTAAATGCAAGGTCGAACAGCTTTGCCTTTGAAAACATAAATTTACGCTTGCCGTCAAAAGGAAACTTCTCTGTAACAAGCGTCGGAAACAGCTTGTGAACAATTGCCGAGATTATTGACGGATAAATCTTGTCTCCGTTTGCCGCCTTTTCGGAGGATAAAAGAAACGCTCCGTGTGAAGCACAGGTCAAAACCTTATATGCAAGGAACATTTCGTCATTTATAAGCTCGGAAGAAGCATCGGAAAGCTCAATTCCAAGCTCTTTAAGCACAGCCTTGTCCCTGTCGGAAAAAATACTGTCCTCAGCCGGCTTTCCGGGGAAATATCCGTCGTTTACACCAAGGATAATAATGTATTTAATTCCGATTCCCCTAAGACCTTCTGCTGAGGAAACTGTAACTTCGTCCACCGATTCCGGGATTCTTCCTGTGTCATAACTGCTCATAATGAGCCTGAAGAGCTCAGCATATCTTGCGCCTGAAACCGGCTTTTTGCCAATAACCTTGTTAAGACAGTCAAGCGCATCCATTGTGAGGTTCCAGAAAACCGCATTTTCTCCGTCTTTGGCAAATAGATTGCCGTCTTGCGTTGTCTTTGACTCCAAAAGTAAATCAAAGACAGCGTGAGTAATCTCATCACAAGTGCTTGCATTTTTAACGCTGTCAACAAAATTCATAAGCGGAGTAACAAGCTTTTGACGGGCAACATTGACCTTTTCAAGTATGTATTCGCCCCTCTTTGTCAGCTCCTCGGAATACCCATCGGGATTCATCTGCCATTCATCCTCAAGAAAACGGCGACCTGTCAGCGACCATGTTTTAACATAGCTTTCAAAAAGGTCTGCTTCTTCATCTGTCAGACAGCAAAGACCTGTTTTTATGTGTCTGATAACACTCTGCGTTTGCCAACCGCTTTTCATTATGTCAAATGCTGACAATATGTAGGCGATAACGGGGCGTGTCAAAAGCTCGCGCCTCACATTGAAATTGAAAGGTATTTCATTTTTCTCAAGTGCCGTGTCAATAATTCCTGTGTATGATTCAATATTTCTTGCGCAAATGGCAATTTCACCGAATTTTGCGCCTTTTTCCATAATAAGTTCTCTGATAAGTGCACACGCCGCATCAGCTTCATCAAAGGGCGTTGTGCATAATATTTCCGAAATACCATTACACTCACCCTCAAAGGCATCAGTTACCTTTGCGGCGGCATCGGAAGAAAATCCACGTTCAAGAAAGCCAAGAGCAGGGGAAGCGTAGCCGCAAGAGGTGTCGAGATATTCGTCAATGACATCTTCACCTGAAAGTCTTGCGTGCTCCTCAATTTTTCCAAATATTTTGAGGGAACGACAAAACAGCTCTGCGTTCTCACTCTTGTCAAGCAAAAAAGTTATATAAGTGTCCCTTGCGCTTGAGATAATCTTACAAACAATGCGAAACTCCTGAACAGTAAGACCATAGAATGAATCAAAAAGTACAACATCGTCTTTAAAGAAATCTGTTTTTTCAATCGTATCACAAAGACGATCAAGGTCGTCGCCGCTGTCGTCAAATCCCTCTGAAAGAATAGCTCCGAATGATGCATAAATAAGCGAAAGATCTGCAAGTTTTCCTGTAAGATGCGACTTTTTTCCCTTGTGTGCAAGCTCATCTTTGCTCACCGATTTTTCTGCCGCATTTTCAAGCACATCCGGCGAAATTCCAAACTGCTTAAATTCATTTACAGCCGAAAGTGCTTTTTCCGCAAAATCCGTGTTTTCAGCCGCCGCAGAATACTCCGTAAGATGAGGTTTGACGCTTTCAATCGCCTCTGACATAATCAAAAGCTTTTCAGAGGTGTCAATATAGCTTTGAGAAAGTCCGCCCGTTTCCCTGAAAACTCTGTTGCAAAGACGCTTGAAATTGATGACCTCAACATACATATTTGATTTGTTGCCAAAACGGCTTATAATCTGGCGTTCGGCGATAATAGCTTGCTGTTCGGGAACAATAAGAAACGTGTGCTGCTTCTTTTCGATAAGCTCGCCTATAATGCTCATAATGCGCTCGGTTTTGCCGCTTTTGGCTCGACCGCAAATTCTGTGAAGCATCAATAATTCCTCCGTGCTTAATGTGTGAATATTTCAACAATTCTGAATTTAATAATTGTCCTGCCGTTGCTGTTTTTCAATCCCCGGGTGTCTTCGTCCGTGTGAATTTTGGAGTTCTCCGTAGTTGAATCCATCACACTTCCTCCGTCAAATCCCCCGAAAATACTGCTCCATAAAACAATTCTTTCTCCCTCGCTTCCGATGAAATTCACATCTTTCACAGCAAAACTCCTTATTTCGGAAGCAACAGCTGTCAGGAGAACGACAGAAATCAAAACGGTACAAAGTGAACGCTTTCCAATACTTTTGGTAAATAAATTTTTCAAAAAACAATCCTCCGTAAATATAAGTCTACGGAGGAAATTTTTCTCTCCGTGTCTCCATGAACGGAGTATTGACATAAACTTTAAAAGTTATTCACTCGTTTAAGATAATCTTAATGTTTTTGAAAGCTCAAGAAAACGCAGAAAAGGAAGCTTGTCGATTTTGTGAATAGCGGCGATTGCGCTTTCATGCTTATCAAACAATGCAAAAACTGCAGATCCACTGCCACTCATTCTGACAGTTACAGCATCAGTTTTGCAAAGCTCTTGCATAAGAATAGCAATTTCGGGAAGCTTTTCGCAGCATAAATCCTCAAAACTGTTAAACGTGTCACCATCGCTTATACGGTAATTTTCCGTGCAAAGCTTTTTCACGAGCTTTTCTGTAGGCGAATCTTTATCTCCGGGTAAGAATGGGGGAAAAATACCTTTTTGGTCATAAGTGCCATAAACAAGCTTTGTTGAAAGACCCTCACCCGGCACCGCAATAAGACAAAGCGTTTCATCAAGCGGCAAAAGTGGCTCGATTCTCTCTCCTCGACCTGTTGCTTTGGCACAGACAAACTCCCCAAGACAAAACGGAACGTCCGAACCAAGGCTTGCCGCAGCTTCATGAAGAAGCTCACGACCCATTTTTTTGTCATCGTGCGGAAATAGATCATTAAGACAGTCAAGAACCGCCGCAGCATCCGCACTTCCGCCTGCAAGTCCTGCTTTGTCGGGAATGTTTTTTATAATATCAATGTCGCAGCCAAAGCTTATTCGACGTTTTTCGGCAAAGATTTTCGCCGCCTTGTAAGCAAGATTATCCTTTTCGGCGCAAACCGGCACAGAACAATTGACATGAGTTTCAAGGTCATCGCGAAGCGTCACTTTCACCACGTCAAATATTTCCGTTTTGTGCATAACTGTCGCAACGTCGTGAAAACCGTCCGGTCGTGGAGGGAAAATCTCGAGTGTGAGATTTATCTTTGCATAAGCTTTACGAGTCTGCGACCGTGTGTTTGTATTCTCTCTCATTTCAACTTTTTAACAAATCCGTCAAGCTTGTCAAGAGCTTTGTTGATGTGTGCAACGGAATACGCATAAGATATTCTTGCAAAGCCTTCGCCTGATTCGCCGAAAGCGTTTCCGGGGACGATTGCCGTGTGTTCCTCATAAAGAAGTCTCTCACAAAACTCGTCGGATGAAAGACCGAATTTCTTAATGCTCGGGAACACATAAAACGCTCCCTCAGGCTCAAAGCATTCAAAACCAATGTCACGAAGTCCCGTGAGAATAAGCTTTCTTCTGCGGTTGTATTCCTCACGCATAAATTCAATATCCTCGTCACCATCACGAAGTGCCTTTATGCCTGCATATTGCGACGTTGTCGGAGCACACATAATTGCATATTGATGAATTTTAAGCATCTGACTCAAAAATTCCTTTGGTGCGCAAACATAACCAAGTCGCCAACCTGTCATCGCATAGCTCTTTGAAAAACCGCTGATAAAGATTGTGCGCTCTTTCATACCGGGAAGTGCGGCAAAGGAAAAATGCTTTCTTCCATAGGTAAGCTCTCCATAAATCTCGTCGGTGAGCACAGCAATATTTGTGTCCTTGATAACCTCTGCGATTTTTTCAAGCTCTTCTTTGGTCATAATGCCGCCGGTGGGGTTGTTGGGGAAAGGAAGAATAAGAAGCTTTGTCTTTTCGGTAATGGCAGCTTTCAATTCCTCGGCTGTAAGCTTGAATTTGTTTTCAAGTTTTGTGTTTATAACAACGGGAACACCGCCTGCAAGAGCCGTCATTGGCTCATAGCAAACATAAGACGGCGCAACAATTATGACCTCATCTCCTGGGGAAACAAGAGCACGCACCGCAAGGTCAATCGCCTCACTACCTCCGACAGTTACCATTACCTCTGTCGAAGGCTCATATGTAAGATCAAAACGCCTTTTAAGGTATTCGCAAATTGCTTCACGAAATTCAATAAGTCCGGAATTTGAAGTGTAATATGTCTTTGCCTTTTCAAGGGACTCAATGCCTGCTTCGCGGATGTGCCATGGGGTAGGGAAGTCAGGCTGACCAACTGTAAGCGATGTCACATCTTTCATGACATCAATTATATCAAAGAATTTTCTGATTCCCGACGGCTTCATATTCTGCACAGTCGAAGAAATCGCTTTATTATAGTCAAACATCAGTTACAGTTACCCCTCTCGTCAACCTCGGTTTGTCTTGCATAAACAACACCGTCATGCTTATATTTGCGAAGAACGAAATGAGTTGCAGTTGAAACAATGCTCTCAATCGGCGCAAGCTTTTCTGCAACAAAGAACGCAACCTCTTTCATGGTCTTGCCCTCTATAACAACAGAAAAATCATAACCGCCGGACATGAGATACATATTCTTAACCTCGGGGAAGTTGTAGATTCTTTCTGCAACCTTGTCAAAGCCTCTGTCACGCTGAGGCGTAACTTTAAGCTCGATAATTGCGGTCACATATTCCTTGTCGGTTTTATCCCAGTCAACAAGGGCGGTATATCCGAGGATAGTTCCATCGTTTTCAAGGTCAGAAATCATCTTTTTAATGTCACCCTGTTCCTTGTCAAGCATCGCTGCAAGGGATTTTGAATCAATTCTTGCATCCTTTTCAAGTATTTCAAGCAGAGTCTTTACAGATTTATTGTCATTCATAATTATTTTCCTTTCTAACATATAATTATCAGATATTGAAAAGTGACACATGTAAATACTGTGTCTTCATCTTATTCAAGTGGGATTTCATAGCCCTTACGGGCTCGGAATATCACCGCAGATTTAAAGCCCATGGCACAAAGGCCATCATAAACCTCTTTGAAATTTGCACCAATGTCGGAATGTATGTGAGCATCCGAGCCGATTGTTATAAGCTTTCCGCCAAGCTCGGAATATCTTTTAACGATGTTAAAGCAGGGAAGCGTTGTACCAACACCCTGACGAAGACCGGAGGTGTTGATTTCAAGTGGCTTGTCCTTTGAAATAAGAAGTTCAAGAAGACCGTCAATAGCCTTGCTGTAATGAGAAAGGTCGGCGGCATAATTGCGACCAAACTTTTTGTAATAACGCAAGGGATAGGTGATGTGTCCGATGCTGTCAAACATATGTGAAAAATCCTTTGCCATTACATAAAGTTCATCTATGTAGCTCTTATATGAAGAAATCAACTCATCGTCTGAAAGATTTTCGTAATCCCAAATCCAGAAATCATCTTTTCCGTAAAGGCTGTGAAGTGAGCCGAGAATAAAATCAAAGGAGTGAGTTGAAATGAATTCTTGTGCCTGTTTTGGAAACTGATGACATTCTCCAAGCTCAATTCCGTAAAGAAGCTCTGCATATTCATCGGGATTATTCGAAGCTAATTCTTTTTGCTCAAGCATTTCGCTTCTGTGAGCAGCATCGTCAAACTCAGCCTTTCCGCTGACAATCAGGTCAAGATCATAATGATCCGTAATGGCAAGAATGTCAACACCCATTGTCTTGGCACGTTTTGCAATATAACCGATGCGTGTGTCATCACGCATCTCAACATCTTCTGAGTAGCCCGAGTGAGTGTGCGTGTCGGCAATAATCGCCATTTCCGTCACTTCCTTTCGTTTATATGGGTGTGTCGCATTTTAAGAATTTAAAGAGCAACAGCAATAGGCGTTCTGTTCCTGTAAATAAACTGATATTTAAAGCCAAGGCTTTTTAATAGCTCTGCGGCATGACAAACGCCATCTCCGATTCTGTCCATGGAGTGAGCATCTGAGCCGATTGTAACAAGCTCTCCGCCAAGACTTCTGTAAAGAGACAAAAGCCTTGCATCAGGGAGCATAAAGCGTTTTGTGTCGTAGCTGTAGCCTGCGGTGTTAACTTCGAGAGCAATTCCGCGGCTGATAATGCTTTTGAAAATGTCAACATAAGCATCGTCATATTTTGAATAATCAATGCTTTCCTGTCGTTCGTACTTATAAATATAACGTTCAGGATAATTGCAGTGCGTGAAAACCTCGCCTACACCATGTCTTGAATGAAAAGCAAGATCTTCAAGGTAAATCTCGATGTGGCTTATAATTTCGGAGTCGGATGCACTTTCAAAAGCCTCCTTACTCGGAAAAGAAAATCCGCTGTGAATAGCATGAACAGAGCCGAGAACAATGTCAAGCTCAGCTCCGTAATAGCCGAGAAGCTTATCAACAACGGGAAAACTTGAGTAAAACTGACCTCCAAGCTCAATTCCGTAAAAAATCTCAAAGTTTTGCTCTGAAAGTTGCTCCTTTACTTCAAGAATCTCAGCTTTGCGCGCAGAAATTGAGTCAATGTCAATTTCTCCGAACTTTTTCGGGTTTTCAGTATTAAAAAAGCGACAAGCCGGATAAAAATCGAAATGGTCGGTTATGGCAATGCCTGAAAGTCTTTGTTGCTTTGCAAACAATGCTCGTTCCATAATTGTGTAGTTGTCGCGAATGTCGTGAGAAAAATTTGTGTGTATATGTAAATCGTAAAGTGGCATTTTTACCTCTGAAAAGTTTTGCTCTGATTGTAAATTTAGTCCAAAGTTAAATTACAAGACCACCATTTGGGCTTATGATCTGTCCTGTTATAAAGCTTGCACTGTCCGAGCAAAGGTAAAGGATTGTATCTGCAATTTCATCGGCACTTGCAATTCTTCCAAGGGGAGTTTCGTCACACAAAGAATCGATGTCATCTTTTGAAAGGTTTTTGTTCATGTCCGTGTCAACTGCCCCCGGAGCAACACAGTTTACCCGGATGCCTGATGGACCAACTTCCTTTGCCAAAGCCTTTGTCATGCCTATAAGAGCCGCTTTTGATGCCGAGTAATGAACCTCGCATGATGAGCCCGCAATTCCCCACATTGAGGAAACATTTATGATTACGCCATTCTTTTTGCGTATCATATGCGGCAAAGCCTCTCTGGAACATAAAAAAGCACCTTTTACATTTGTGTCAAACATTTCATCCCATGCCGACACAGAAATATCCTGAAAAAGGCTGAAAGAAGAAGTGCCTGCATTGTTGATAAGAACATCTATTCCGCCAAAAGCATTATTTGCGGTTTGAAACATTTTCTTTACTGCAACTTCGTCAGCAACGTCAGCGCAAATAGCAATTGCGTTGTTTCCAAGGGATTTCGCAAGAGCCTCGGCTTTTTCTCGGCTGTTGCGATAATTTATCACAACATTGTGTCCCATTTCGCAAGCCTTTTTTGCCACCGCTTCGCCGATACCCCTCGAAGCACCCGTTATGAGAAAATTACTCATGCAAAACGCTCCTTTTTACTTGATGTTATAAAACCGCTTGCCATTTTCAAAGGTCATGTCGCAAAGCTCGTTGTAGGGTATTCCCGTAAGTTCGCTGATTTTTTGTGCGGTGTATTTCATATACATGGAATTGTTCGTCTTGCCTCTGAAAGGAACGGGAGTCAGATATGGACAATCCGTTTCGAGCAAAAGGCGGTTCATGGCATCTTTGCCCATCGACGGAAGAGCCTCCACAACCTCAACAAGCTTTTTTGCATTGTTAAAAGTGACAACTCCTCCGACCGAAATATACCACCCAAGAGAAATGAGCTCTTTTGCCGTTTCAACACTTCCCGAAAAGCAATGGAAAACACCATTTACTCCCGGGAATTTCTTAACCATTTCAAGACTTTCTCCATGCGCTTCTCTGTCGTGGATAATAACAGGGAAGCCGAGTTCATCCGCAAGTTGCATCTGCTCCTCGAACATGATTCGCTGACTTTCCTTTTCGTCCTTGCCATAATAATAGTCAAGACCGATTTCGCCGAGGGCAACGCATTTTTCATATTTCAAAAATTCACGAAGCTTGTCTTTCCAATCCTTGTCAGAAAGCGTTTCGGCGGCATCGTTGGGGTGGATTCCCGCGGTGGTATAAATATAGTCAAACTTTTGCGCAATCTTCATGCTCTTTTCGGAACATTTGAGGTTTGCGCCCACATTTACAACAAGTCCAACGTCATTTTGCGGCAAGGCACAAAGAAGCTCGTCACGTTCACCGTCAAAACGTTCGTCATCATAATGAGCATGGGTGTCAAATAAAATCGCCATGTTTTTTGTTCCTTTGTCTATATGTATCTGACACTTGCTTTGGAGCATTTTTCTGATGCCACAAAGCAAGTGTATTTTGGTTATCTTATTCTTGACCCCTCTTTGATAGAGTCATCAAGGAAAGTAACAGTTATCTTTTCGCCGTCGGGAGTTTGCTCACCTGCGGCAAGAATCATGCCGTTGCTTTCAACTCCTCTGAGCTTTGCAGGCTTGAGATTTGCAACAAGAGCAACCTTTTTGCCGATGAGTTCAGCCGGTGTATATGCCTTTGCAATGCCGGATACAACGGTTCTTGGGGTTTCTGTGCCGTCATTCATTGTGAGCTTCAAAAGCTTGTCAGAATTTTCAACGGGTTCGCAGGCTGTAATACTTGCACAAATAAGCTTAACCTTGAAAAAGTCCTCAATATCAATTTCTGCAGGAGGCTCGGGGATTTCATGTGACTTTGCCTTTTTCTCTTTCTTTTCTTTTTTCTTAGCTTCGGCATCGGCCTTTACTTTTGCGGCATCGGCATCACTCTCATCAGGACCGAGAATTTCCTCGAGAAGCTTCTTTTCATCAAGTCGTGCAAAAAGTGCAGTAGGGGTTGCGTTTACTTTTGCGCCGTCAGCAATGGGCTTTCCAAAAGTGAGAGCATCAGCCCATGTGGTGATAGCGATATTCTGTGTTCCCTCTGCATTTATCTGACCGATAATCTTTTCAGCCGTTTCGGGCATAAAGGGATAAATGAGAGTTGCCGCCATTCTGATACCCTCAATGAGGTTGTAAAGAACAGTTCCGAGAACAGCCTTTTTGGCTTCATCCTTTGCAAGAGCCCAGGGCATAGTTTCATCAATATATTTGTTAAGACGGCGAAGAAGTGCCATGATTTCATCAGTTGCATCGGCAACATGATAAGTGTCAAGACATTCGCCTATTTTCTTTGCCTGCTGTTCACACACAGCTTTGAGGTCAGCATCAAATTCTGTTGCCTCTGTTGCGGAGGGAATAACGCCGTCGAAATATTTGTTAATCATTGCAACTGTGCGGTTAACAAGGTTGCCGAGGGTGTTTGCAAGGTCAGAATTATATTTTGCAATAATGTTACCATAGGTTATGCTGCCGTCCTGGAGAAAAGGCATTTCAGCAAGCACATAATATCTTATCGCATCTGTACCAAAACGAGCCGCAAGGTCATCGGCATACATAACGTTTCCTCTGGATTTACTCATCTTTTCAACGCCCGAAAGAAGCCACGGATGACCAAAAATCTTTTCAGGAAGCGGTTCACCAAGAGCCATGAGTATAACAGGCCAGTAAATTGTGTGGAAACGAAGAATATCCTTGCCGATTATCTGAACGTTTGCAGGCCAGTATTTGTTGTAATTCTCGCCCTTTTCGTCAACGCTGTAACCAAGCGCAGTAATATAGTTTGAAAGTGCATCAATCCATACATAAACAACATGGCCGGGGTCAAAATCAACGGGAACTCCCCATGTGAAAGTGGAACGTGAAACGCAAAGATCCTGAACACCGGGTTTGATAAAGTTGTTAACCATTTCCTTTTTGCGAGCTTCGGGTTCGATAAAATCGGGGTGAGACTCTATGTAGTCTTCAAGCTTCTTCTGATACTTGGAAAGCTTGAGAAAATATGCCTCCTCCTTGGACTTTGAAACTGCTCTCTTACAGTCGGGACACACGCATCCTTCGGAGGTTTCCTCAACCTGTGTTGCCGTCCAGAAGGACTCGCAGGGGGTGCAATACCAACCTTCATATTCACCCTTGTAAATATCGCCTTGTTCATAAAGCTTTTTGAAAATCTTCTGAACAGCCTTCACATGATAATCGTCGGTTGTCCTGATGAAGTGATCATAGCTTATGTTCATGGTCTTCCAGATACCCTTGAGCTCACTTGTTATGTTGTCAACGTAGCTCTGCGGCGAAATACCGTCAGCCTTTGCGGCTTCCTCAATTTTAAGACCGTGTTCATCGGTTCCTGTGAGGAAAAACACATCATAGCCCGAAAGTCTCTTGTAACGGGCAAGAGCGTCGGTCATTATAATTTCATATGTGTTGCCGATGTGAAGCTTTCTTGAAGTGTAGGGGATAGCCGTTGTAAGCATGAATTTTTTCTGTTGACTCATTATTATATCTTCCTTTCAATTATTACTCATTTTTCAGATTATTACATCATTGTAATTGTATGAAAATTTAACCGTCGGTTGCGTGTTTAGCCTGCCATGTCAAGAGGCGTTTCCTCTGCCTTGTCGTTTTCCTCTAACTCATCATTTCCTTGCAGCAGTGCACTTTGCGATATAACGCCGTGCTGAATACAAGCATAGCAAAGAAATCCACAGACAGTCAGCACATGATAGGGTAATGCGAAGCTGACGAATAATATTCCTGCCGTAAAGAAAGATAGGAAATACCATCCGATAAAGCTAAAATTTATAATCACAAATTCAAGTTTTTTGCCTTTCAAAACCGCTTTTGAAGCAGCAAAACACATCAAAAGAGAAGTGTCCTCTGTGCTTGCCATAAAGATAAAAACAGCGCAGATTATGCGAATGAGAAAATACAGCGAAACAATTGCCGTAAGTACGACAGGGAAGCCAACAATAATTGCCGTTGCCGCACCGAAAAATCCGAATAAGACATCAAAATCCGAAAAGCAGTGCATGAGAATTTCATTAAGAGAGTCTTTTAAAAACAATAGAAGCGCAATTGCTCCGATTGTCAGAACCGACCACCAAAAAAAAGCGGAAAAACATCTGAAAGCCTTTGAAATTTCCGTTTTTGATGAAAAAACATCGAAAATCCCGCTGATTTCACTTGGATTGTCAGCACATAACCCCTGCATCCACTTTAAATATCCGTAGAAAATGGGACACACAACAATCAAGAAAAAAGCCGCCGCAAACAAAGTAATCGCATGGTGGAAAGGCCCTTGTAAAGCATCACCCAAAAGTGTCAACAGCATCACAAGAATTTGCAAAAAACCAAAACTCATTGAAATTAAGAGCAAATTTGCAATAATAATCGAAATAAACCTCTCTCGAAGAATATCCCTTGCATTTTTCTTGAAAACCTTAATTCTGCGAAACAAAGACAACATTCCCCCCCTTTGCAAATAGGTCCGTGCCTATTATTTCCAAATCAAAAAAGTTTATGCGGAAAGAGACTTTGTGTTAAAACACTTTTTTCCCTCCGACAAAAACATTTGCAACCGAAAAATCATCATTCATAACAGTTATATCTGCAAATTTTCCGTTTTCAAGAGATCCTATCCTGTCAAAAACACCTGTCGCCATAGCAGGAGTTGCAGTTGAAAAGAAAATTGCGTTTTCACAAGGTATTTTTGCAAACTGCGAAAGATTTTTCATTCCGTCATGCATATTCAGACAACTTCCCGCAATCGTTCCATCGGCGAGAAGTGCTGTTCCGTCTTTGTAATAAACGGTGAGTCCTGCGCTTTCAAAGCTGAAATCCTCATCGACACCTGCGCAACTTACAGAATCTGTTATAACAACGAATTTGTTGTTGTGCGCTTTAAGATTGTATGTAAGATTTACAACATCAGGGCAGATGTGGAAACCGTCGCAGATGATCTCCGCAAAGCATTCCTGCGAGTTTAATGCCGCTCCAACAGCACCCGGTTCACGATGTGAAAGAGGGCTCATTGCATTGTAGAGATGCGTCATACAATCAGCACCCTGTTCAATGGCTTTATAAATCAGCTTGCTGTCTGCATCTGTGTGACCAAGCGTAATTTTCACGCCGCAATTCACAGCTTCTTTTATGTATTCAAGTGCACCATCAAGTTCCGGAGCAACCGTCACACGAAGAACAAATTTCCCATCCGCCGCTTTCAGCATTTCATGAAGCTCTGATATGTCAGGATTCTTTAACAAATCGGGGTTGTGAGCACCGCGTCTTTTATATGAAATATATGGTCCCTCAACATGAAAACCTGGAAAGCGTATTGGAAGGCTTCCGCAAAGGTCAGCGGCGCATTTTATGTCAGCAACAATTCGGTCAATTGGCATTGTCGTGGTAGTCGGGAAAACAGAAGTAACGCCGTTGCTTAAATAGTGGTTAAGAAGCGTGTCAAGAGTATCGCTGTCAAAATCGCATATATCGTCAAATGCAAGTTTTTTTGCGCCGTGGGTGTGAATATCAACATATCCGGGGCAAACAAGCTTTCCTTTGCAGTCGATAATTACACCGTCACTTTCATCGGGCGTTTCTGCAGAAATTTTTGTGATTATGCCGTTTGTAAAAAACAAATTTGCACTTTCAAAGGCTTTGTTGTCTGAATTATATATTTTTCCACCACAAAAAACACCTTTCATACTATAACCTCCAATCAGCACAAAAAATAATATACTCATTATATAATAACACACTTTAATGAATATTCTACATTGAAAAGGTAAATTTTATAAGGACATAGCTCAGTCACAACAAAATTTAAGGGAGACGCACTATAGAAAATGCATCTCCCTTGAAAATATTCAGTTAAAAGCGGAACAGACCGAATTATTTGAAGTATTCAACCGCACTTTCAAACAGACCCATGTTATATTTTCCGCAAACATTCTTGTAAAGACCGGGTGCAACTCTTTCGGAGTGAGCCATTTTGCCGAAAACTCTGCCGTCAGGGGAGGTTATACCCTCAACCGCAAGAATAGAGCCGTTGGGATTGAAATCAATGTCATAGGTGGGCTGTCCGTCGAAATCAACATACTGTGTAAGTATCTGACCGTTAGCGGCAAGCTCCTTGATAAGAGATTCGCTTGCAAGGAATCTTCCCTCACCATGAGAAATGGGGGCTGTGTAAATCTCGCCAAGAGCCGCCTTCTTCATCCATGGTGACTTGACAGAGGAAACAACTGTGCGAACCATCTTTGACTGATGGCGAGCGATTGTGTTGTATGTGAGAGTCGGGCAGTTTTCGTCTGTGTCAATAATCTTTCCATAAGGAACAAGTCCGAGCTTGATAAGAGCCTGGAAGCCATTGCATATACCGCCCATAAGACCGTCACGGTTGTCGAGAAGCTCTGTCACAGCATCCTTAACTTCGGGGTTCCTGAAGAAAGCTGTGATAAACTTACCTGAGCCGTCTGGTTCGTCACCGCCGGAGAAGCCGCCGGGAATGAAAATCATCTGTGAAGAACGAACCTTGTTTGAGAAGTCCTCAACCGACTTTGCAACAGAAGCAGAAGAAAGGTTGTTAATAACGAAAATTTCTGCCTCTGCGCCTGCTCTTTCAAACGCCTTTGCTGTGTCAAATTCGCAGTTTGTTCCGGGGAACACGGGAATAAGCACCTTGGGGCGAGCAACCTTGATTGCAGGGGAAGAAGTGTTTCTCTGCTCATATGCAAATTTCTCAACATTCTTGTCGGAGCTTGCAATGTTGCAGGAGTAAACAGATTCAAGCTTGTCCTCATAAGCCTTGAAAATTTCGTTAAAGCAAACTTTTTCTGTTCCCCTTGAAATTTCTGCTTTGTCAGTTGTGTAACCAAGAACAGCGCCGATATCTGTGTCGTCGCAAAGTTCAATAACAAAGCAACCATAGCTGTAACCAAACAGAGCTGTATTACAGAATTCTTCGTTGTAATCAAAACCGACTCCGTTGCCCATGCACATCTTGAGAACTGCTTCGGCAATACCGCCGTAAGTGGGAGTATAAACAGCAAGAGCTTTTCCGTCTCTCACAAGCTTTGTAACTTTTCCAAAGACCTCAAGAAGCGACTCTGTTTCGGGGAGTTTGTCGCTGTTGTATTTGGGGGCTAAAATAACAACCTTGTGTCCAGCACCCTTGAATTCGGGAGAAATTATGTTTGAAACCTTTTCCGGAGTAACAGCGAATGAAACAAGGGTGGGGGGGACGTCGATGTTCTCAAAGCTTCCACTCATGGAGTCTTTTCCGCCGATTGAAGCAATTTTAAGGTCAAGCTGTGCCTTGAAAGCTCCGAGAAGTGCCGCCATGGGCTTGCCCCAACGCTTTCCGTCACGAAGCGGCTTTTCAAAGTATTCCTGGAATGTGAGATACACTTCCTCGAAAGATGCACCTGCCGCAATGAGCTTTGAAACCGACTCGATAACTGCAAGATATGCTCCGTGATAAGGCGACTTTTCGGAAATGAAAGGATTGTAACCCCAAGCCATAACAGAACAGGTTTCGGAAGAACGCTTTTCATCGGAAACAAGGTTTGCCATGACCTGCGCAGGTGTTCTCTGATACTTTCCGCCAAAGGGCATGAGAACGCTTCCTGCACCGATTGTTGAGTCGAATCTTTCGGAAAGACCACGCTTTGAGCAAACATTAAGGTCACTTGCAAGAGCTGTGTAAAGCTCTCCGAATGTGCCGTCAATTTCCTTTTCAAAGCCTGCCGAAGCCGCAGGAGTTATGTCAATGTGCTTTGGCGCACCATTGGAGTTAAGGAATTCACGGGAAATGTTAACGATAACATTGCCCTCGTGCTTCATAACAAGGTAAGGCTTTTCGGTGACAACCGCAACAGGAGTTGCTTCAAGGTTTTCGCTGTAAGCAATTTCGCAGAATCTTTCCTTGTCCTTTGCTTCAACAACAACTGCCATCCTTTCCTGCGATTCACTTATTGCAAGCTCTGTACCATCAAGACCCTCGTATTTCTTTGGAACAGCGTCAAGATTAACTTCAAGACCGTCTGCAAGCTCGCCAATGGCAACAGAAACGCCGCCAGCACCAAAGTCATTGCAACGCTTTATGAGAAGAGATGCTTCCTTGTTTCTGAAAAGTCTCTGAAGCTTTCTTTCTTCGGGAGCATTGCCTTTCTGCACCTCCGCACCACAGCTTTCAAGAGAACTCTGTGTATGTGACTTTGAAGAACCTGTTGCGCCGCCGCAACCGTCACGTCCTGTTCTTCCGCCGAGGAGAATTACAACATCGCCCGGTGCCGGAACTTCACGGCGAACATTTTCAGCCGGAGCCGCACCAACAACAGCACCAATTTCCATACGCTTTGCAACATAGCCGTCATGATAAATCTCGTCAACAAGACCTGTCGCAAGACCAATCTGATTTCCGTATGAGCTGTAACCGGAAGCTGCTGTTGTAACAATCTTTCTCTGAGGAAGCTTTCCGGGAATTGTTTCGGAAACAGGTGTAAGGGGATTTCCTGCACCTGTTACTCTCATTGCGGAGTAAACATAAGCTCTGCCGGAAAGAGGGTCACGGATTGCGCCGCCAATACAGGTTGCCGCACCGCCGAAAGGCTCAATTTCCGTGGGATGATTGTGGGTTTCGTTTTTGAAGAGCAATAACCAGTCTTCTTTTTTACCGTCAAATTCAGCCTTGATTTTAACAGTGCAGGCGTAGATTTCCTCGGGTTCATCAATGTAAGGCAAATAGCCGTGCTTTTTGAGAACACGAGTTGCAATTGTTGCAATGTCCATAAGGTTTATGGGCTTTGTGCGTCCGAGCTTTTCACGGGTTGCGATATACTCCTTGTATGCCTTTTCGTGAAGAGGATCGCAAAATTCAACGCTGTCGATTGTTGTAAGGAAAGTTGTGTGACGGCAATGATCAGACCAATATGTGTCAATCATGCGGATTTCCGTGATAGTCGGGTCGCGGTGCTCGCTCTTGAAATAATCACGGCAGAATTTAATGTCGCCCTCGTCCATTGCAAGACCATATTGCTTGATGAAATCAGAAAGCTGCGTGTCATCATAATCAATAAATCCGGTGAGTGTCTTTACGGCTTCGGGAGCTTCATAATCAGCTGCAAGAGTTTCGGCAAGCTCAAGAGATGCTTCTCTTGCCTCAACGGGGTTTATAACATACTTTTTTACCGCTGCAATATCCTCATCTGTGAGAGGACCTGAAAGAAGATAAACCTTTGCACTCTTTACTGTTGGCTTTTCACCTTTTGAAATAAGCTGAATACACTGCTCGGCAGAGCTTGCACGCTGGTCAAACTGACCCGGGAGAAATTCAACGGCAAAAATTGCATCGTATTCACCGGTAATTTCGCTTGTTGCGTTGTCAAGCTGAGGCTCTGAAAACACAGTCTTTACACAATAGTCAAAGAGCTCTGCATCCATATTTTCAGCATCATATCTGTTAAGAATACGAAGCCCTGTGAGGTTCTCGACAGAAAGAAGCTTGTTGAGCTCGCTTTTGAGTCCACGAGCCTCATTATCAAGTCCCT